>NZ_JBHSBN010000016.1:0-159048 GCF_042650605.1 Micromonospora zhanjiangensis
CGAGTGATCAAGACCGTCGCCCGCGACGCCTACGGCTTCCGCAACCCCATCAATCAGCGACTACGCACCCGCTGCGCCACCACTCGACGAACCCGAGGACACCTCAACCCCCGCTAACTTCGCTGAGCCTGCATGCCACGCCAGGGATCGCGCCCACAGAACCAGCTCTTTCTGGCACTGTTCGTCAGCCGACCGTGGTCCAAGCCAGCGCATTCGCCAATTCAGTCTTCTTGATCTTCATTTTTTGGTTCCTTCGATACCGAATCCGAACCCATCTGTCGAGCTATCAGATTAACCGATGCTGCAAATTGCCGGGCCTCCTGACCGAGTTTCGGATCAACTTTCGACACGTGCGCAAGCGTATCGGACTCGATGACGATATAAAGCTCTCGGTTATCGACCTCGCTTGTCTTCGCATTTCCAAAAACAAAAAGTCCCGCTCCGCCGGTCAACGCACCACCGACAGCCTTAGCCGACAAGTTACGACCACGGACTGCGGTAATCGATCCGGCGGTCTCCACGGAGATAGCGGTGTCCGCCGTCAGAGGCCAAGTTTGCCGGCCGCCTGGCGTGTCGACGGAAATTCGATATGGATTAGAATGCAGCACGACTGATCGCCCCACCCTCTTTTCAACTGGACCCACCGACCGCAACGCAGCCTCCTCAGCCTGCTCCTTTTTGACCCCCGCCACAAACATGATCACTATAATCGCTACAGGCAGGACACAGCAGAGCATGGTTGACGTAAATTCATTCATGAGCGAGCTTCCTCCAGTTGAGCATGCAAACGATTTAGGGGTTCTACCAGGCGCCTCACGCCGGACGCATTTTGCTTCATTTGGTACTTGCGGAGAACCGCTGAGCACATGTGAAGACGTTTAAGCTGGAGCGATCCGCGCCGAGCTGGGAGATTTCGGCGTCGAGCAGGTCGGTAAAGAACTGGGCTGGCGAGCCAGGGAAGCCGGGACGCTCGTCGGCGTACCACTGGTGCAGCCATGGTTCCAGCTCGGCGATGCCGGCGAGCAGCGGCAGTAGTCGGTCTGCGGGCCACGCGGCCTGCGTCTTGCGGTCCAGGTAGACGGTGGCCAGGGCCTGGGCCTGCGCCAGGTGGTCCCATCCCGCCCAGCCGAGCAACTCCGTGCCGTCCGAATCGCGGCCCGCCTTCGGGTACGAGATGAAGCGCTCCTTCGGCACGTCAAGCTTGCCGCGCGCCCGCCAATACGACGACTTCACGAAGTCGGCCGAGGTGTACTTCGGCGGGACGTCGATCCGGATGCCTTCCTCGCCCGCGTCCTCCAGCCGCTGCAACGCCCAGGTGCGCTCCCACTGCGCCCGCTTGCGCAACCCGGACGGCTTGTAGCGCTGCACTGGCAGGTAGGGCACGTGCTCGTCAGCGACCAGCTTGCCGAACGTCTTGGTCAGGTCGTAGTCGTCCCGCCCGACCCACAACTCCAGCACCGCGCGGAAGTCCTCGTCGTGCCGCACCTTGTCGGCGAGCTGCGCCACGGACTGCGGCGTCGGGCGCGCACCCCACAGCTCGGGCGTCTCCAACCGGTCGAGCAGCCAGTCCCGCAACGCCTTGGTCTGCATGGCGTCCCAGCCCTCGGTGGCCCACCGCCGCTTGCACTCCGGCCGCTCGATCAGCCCGATGTTCCGATCGGACTCGATGGCCTCGATCCGCCGCTGCACCACTGCCCGGTACTCGTCCGACCAGTGCTCTGGCAGCTCAGTGATTGGCGTCGACCCGTGCCGCGCGAACCACTGCGTCTCGACCTCCCCGGCCGCCATCCTGCGCGCCAGCACGATCTCGAACGCCCGCTCCCCCAGCTCGAGTTCTGGCGCCTCGGCACACGTCAGGTCGTCATCGAGCAGCCCGTAGAGCCGGTAGACCTCCCAGTCCAACTCCTCCTGCAACGCGATCATCCGCGCCCGCACCGCTTCGTACTCTGCCTGGGCCTCCCGCAACCGCGTCCGCGTCGGCATCCCGGACTCCGCGACCGCCGCCGGGGTCAAGCCCGCGAGCCGCTGCGCCAGCGAGTCGAGCAGCCGCGCCACCCCCAGCGGATACGCTTCCGGCAACGGAAACTCTTGAAGCTTCGTCCCAGCGAACTCGTAGAACCGCTCCCACTCTTGGGACTTAAAACCCTCGTTGACCCCTTGGCTACCCTTGTTGTGGCTAACCTGCTTGAGCCAGAAGCAAGCAGCCGAGCTGCTCAGGATCCCAAGCAGACACAGGTGATCGTCTTCGGTCGCACCCTCTGACAACTTGATGACAGGAGCATGCCGGTTGAAGACCTTTCCGCCCCGGTCAAGTGCAAAGTGGTTGTGTGTTGCGACGAAAACAAACGAAATTGAGAGTGGATTCTTCAGACGATCTTTGTAATTTTCAAGATGTTCATACCAATGTCGACCACTCTGCTTCATGCTACGACCGAAAATTCGTCGCGCACCTAGCGACGTTCGCACGGGCCAGAGATGTTGCAAAATCGGGTCGTCGCCGCCGACCAGCGCCTCATGCCGGGCATCTTTGTATGGAGACCGCACCAAGAGCGGGTCTTTGATCAAGTAATCCCGAACATGCTCTCCAGTAACGAACACTTCGACTCGTCCCGCTTCTTTTAGCCGGCGAGCAGTAGCAGCGTCCGGAAGAATCCACGCATCGTCCTCCCCCAGTACAGTTGTCCGGCCGATGACCTCGACCGCCTGCGCGAGACGTGTTTTGCGTTCGATGCGCGCCATTACCGCTTGCGCTCCGCCCCCCGCGAGGCTCCATGGGTATGCTGCCAATTGGGCTCGCGGCTTGTCCTCCACGCTGACCCATCCTGACTCCGACCCAGGAGTATCAATTTGTTGGACGATGGCCGTCCACACCAAGCCCATAGCAGGGTCTTCGGGTTGGCCCGGCTCCCCGCGCACCCCGAGCACTGTGCGGACAGTGCTCGACCGCCGACGACTGTTGGCCCGTCCCACGAGG
This sequence comes from Micromonospora zhanjiangensis, assembly GCF_042650605.1. NCBI lineage: Bacteria > Bacillati > Actinomycetota > Actinomycetes > Micromonosporales > Micromonosporaceae > Micromonospora > Micromonospora zhanjiangensis. The sequence continues at coordinate 2,975 of NZ_JBHSBN010000016.1, forward strand.
ATGAGTGTCGGTGTCCCATGACCGGGGATGTAGGCGCCAGACGTGTCGATAACCTCAGTCAGCTCGACCTTGTGTGCGAAGTAGTCCTCGATGAGCCTCTTGCCGAACTCGCGCTTCATGAACGCATTTCCGGTGATCTGACCGACGCGTCCAGCGCCCTCGCCATGCTCGTCCGAGCGCCTGGCCAGGTCGAAGAAGCGTTTCGCAAACGGCACCGTCAGTTGGAACTGCCGGTGACAGATGCTCGAATAGATGCTGCGATAGAGCTGGTTCCGGGCCGGGTCGGACACGGTGATGTAGGGCGGGTTGCCCACCACCACCGTGTACTGACCTTCCGTCAGGTAGTCGCCCAGCAGATCAGCGTCCTCGCTCAGGTAGGTGAATGCCGGCTTCCCTTCGATCGTGGCGATGAGGTCGCCCTGGTCCGCCACGCCGCGCCCCCACCTCAGAAGCGAGTCCCCCGCTGCCACGCGAACCGTCCACGCAGGGGTGCGTTCGAGCGCACGGAATCCGCAGAACGTCATCGCGGCGACCAGCAAGCGGAACCTGGCGATCGCCACCGCGAACGGGTTGATGTCCACCCCCGTCACCTGGCCCAGGGCCCGCTCCACCAGCACCCGCACGTCCGTCTCCGGCTCGCGTTCCCGCCACTTGCGGACCAGCCGGTGGAACGCCCCCAGCAGGAAGTGCCCCGACCCGCACGTCGGGTCGATCACCTTGGTCTCCGGCAACCCGAACTCCCGCACCGCCGGTTCGAACGTCCGGTCCAGGATGAACTCCTCGACGAAGTCCGGCGTCTGCAGCAGCGCGTACGTCTTCTTCGCGTGCGTCGACAGGTCCTGGTAGAGGTCACCGAGGAACCGGGTGTCGAGGTCCTCCTTGCGCAGCGACACCAGCCCGGGTCCGCGCCGGAAGAAGTCGGAGAGCCGTTCGGCCGCCGCCCCGCTGATCGGGAACCGCCACACCGGGTTGTGCCCGTCGAAGATCTTCCCGGTGGCGCGCAGCCCGCGCAGGTAGTCGAATGCCTGCCGCAGCCAGTGCCGGTCGTTGTGCCGGGGGTTGGCGATCAGGTAGTGCTGCCGGTTCTCCACCGCCCGGCCCACCGGCGCGGCCGGGTCCGGCCCGCCCAGCCACAACGTCGGGCGCGACTCCCCCGGCTCGGGTCGCAGCAGCTCGTTGTCCTCGATGAAGCGGACGAACACGCACCCCAGCACCCAGGCCACCGCGGCCTGGTCGAGGATGTCCTCCAGCCACGTCTCGAACGCCGCCGCCGTCCGCCGGGCCTCCTTGGCCTGGCCGTACTCCTTCTCCAGGTCGGCGAGCAGCTCCGAGTCGTGCGGGACCACCTCGCGCAGGTCGTCGGTGAGGGCGGTGACCTGGGCTTGCAGCGCCTTCAACGGGATCATCGGCGGGTGGTCCTCTCCGGGGCGGCGGGGGTGGCGGTCCAGGGGTCCGGCAGCCACATCGACTGGCTGGCGGGCGAGGTGAGCGGCAGTTGCCGGCCGTCGAGCAGCGGCGGTTCGGCGCTGCGGGCCGCGACCAGCAGCAGCCGGGCCGCCGGCCGGGGCCGGGTCGGGTCGGCCAGCTCCTGGATCAGGCCGAGCTGCTGGTAGCGGGCCAGCGGCGCCGCCTCGGTGAGCAGCACCGGCCGGTCACCGGCCGCGTCCAGGGCGGCCCGGATCGCCGGTATGACGTGGTGCTGCACCAGTTCGACCAGGCTGCGGAAGTCCGGGTCGGTGGGTCGGCCGTTGTCGGCGGCGACGATCGCCTCCCAGGGGAAGCCCTGCGCGCGCAGCCGGTCCAGCAGGATCGCGGTGACGTCGACCTCGGTCAGGTCGAACCGGTCCAGCAGCGCCCGGCGGGCCGGGGCGAGGCGTTTGATCGAGGCGAGCACGGCGAGGAAACCCTTGCGGGCCAGCGCCCCGGTGAGGCGTTGTTGGGCGTCGGTGTCGGCGTCCGGGCCGAGGATCGGGCCGGTGGTGCTGGCCATCCGGGTGCCGGTCAGCGAGGAGTGCCGCTCCGGTGGGGCGTACCGGCCGTGGGCGGCGTCCCAGGTGAGCGGCACGTCGCGCAGCAGGGTGTCCAGCGCGGTGCGGCCCGGCAGGTGTTGCGCGCGGGGGAACCGGGCGCGGACTCTGGCGCGTACCGTGTCGGGGTCGAGCTGTTGGCCGACGAGCGCGCCGGCGGCCAACCGCAGCGCGCGCTCGGCGGGCATCCCGACGGGGTAGAGCTGGCCCTGGGCGTTGACGTCGGCGACGCCGTTGCTGCCGGCGGCGGCCAGTTGCAGCAGTCGCAGGTCGGACAGGGCGGCCATGCCGGCCGGTGGGGTCCGCGCGGCGCGCAGTTCCTCGACGGCGCGTTGCCGGGTGGGCAGCGGGTCGGCGGCGACCAGTTCGGTGGCCCGCCGGCCGAGGGTGACGACGTAGCCGAGCAGGTCGGCGGCGGTGCGTTCGGTGGCCGGGTCGTCGGGTTCCCGGCCGACCAGGACGGTGTCGCTGCCCCGCCAGCGGTGGATCGCCACCCGGGCGTCGCCGCCCTGGGCCAGCTCGGTCTCCACGGCGGCGCGGACCAGACCGATCGCCTGGGCGGTGCGTTTCGGTTCGGCGGTGTAGGAGCCGCGGGCGGCGATCAGCGCCTCGGCGATCTCCTCGGCGGACATCACCCCGCCGCGGGCGTCGAGCAGGGCGACGATCTCGCCGCGGACCAGGTCCAGCGCGACGTTGTCCCGCCACTCGCGGGTGGCGTTGCGGCGCAGCAGCGTGGAGATCTGCGGTTGCAGCTTGCCGGTGGCCCGGGCCACGTCGCCCTGCGACGGCCAGCGCAGGAACTGTCCGGCGTCGGTGGTGGTCTGGCCGAGTAGCACCTGCAACGCGGCCCGCTGCCAGTTGGCGCGGCCGGTGGCGGCCGGCAGCAGGGTGGCGCAGAGCGCCTCGACGCCCTGGGCCAGCGGGCGGTCCACGCCGGGCGACGGGGACGCCGGCCGGTCGTCGCCGTCGAGTTGGGCGCGCAGGGCGCGGGTTCGGGACAGGATCTCCTTGCGGGTGGCGTCCGGGACGCCACGGGCCCGGGTCAGCGCGGACGGTTCGGCGTCCAGCAGCTCGCCGACGGTGAGGATGCCGAGCCGTTCCAGCGCCGAGCGGGCCCGCGCGGTCAGCTCGGTGTGTTCCAGCGGGGTGGTGCGGGTCAGGGTGACCTGCCGGCCGGCCCGGTCCGCGTCGTGGTCGGCGGTGGGTTCCGAGGCGGGGACCTCGCGGAAGATGGCCCGCCACGCGTCGGTCATCTCGTCGACCGTGTCGAACCGCTTCGCGGTGTCCCGGGCCAGGGCCTTGGTGAAGAAGCCGACCAGGCGGGTGGCCACCGACGGGTCGAAGGCGGCCGGGTCGAGGGTCACCTCGTCGTCGATCACGGCCGGGTTGGCGCCGTCGCCCCAGCGGGGCAGGGTGCCGGTGGCCATCTCGTAGAGGGTCACCGCGGCCGAGAACCGTTCGGCGGCGGCGTCGAACCGCAGCCGGCGCGGCGGGCCGAGGAACGGGTCCAGGTAGGCGGTGGTGCCAGCGGTGATCTGGTCGGCCGGGACGGCCGCGAGGGAGAAGTCGAAGATGCACAGGTGCGGCTGCTTGTCCTTCGGCCGGGGCCGGGACGCCAGGTTGGCCGGCTTGATGTCCCGGTGCCAGACGCCCTGGCCGTCCAGGAAGGACACGATCTCCAGCAGGTCGCGGCCGTAGCGTTCCAGCAGGTCGAGGGCGAGCCGGCCGGAGCGCAGATCCTCGGCGAGGGTCTGGTCGCCGGCGCTCTCCAGCAGCAGCGCGGTGCGGTTGCCGACCGTGATCGGGCCCTCGACCAGGGCGGCCACCCGGGCGTCGCGCAGCTTGTCGACGGCCCGCGCCTCGGCGGCGAATCGGTCGGCGAACTGCTCGTCCCGGGCCACCTTGAGCACCAGCTCCCGCTTGCCGGTCGGCTCGTCGCGGGTGACCAGCAGGGCGGTCGCGGTGGCGCCGCTGCCGAGCCGTTTCACCACGGTCAGGCCACCGTCGAGCAGGTCACCCCGGTGGGCCTGCAACGGGTCGACCACCGGTTCCGGTTCGGGGGCGGTCAGCTCCTCCCAGACCAGGTCGAGGGCGGCCAGGAAGTCGGCGATCCGTTTCATCCGCTGCGCCGGGTCGCCGCGGGTCGCGTCGTAGACGGCCTCCACCAACGCGTACGGCATGCCGTCGGCGGCCGCGTCCAGGTGCAGCCCGCCGCCGGCCACCGCGGTGACCAACTCCTCGGCGGTGGCGGCCGGGTCTGCGCCGGCGAAGATCCGGTACGCGAGCGCGCCGAACGAGAACACGTCCAGTTGCGGTCCGGGCAGGTCGTCCAGGGTGGCCGCCTCGGGGGCCTGGTAGCGGCGTACCCCGTCGTCGAAGAAGAGTTCCAGGCTGGCCGGGTCGGTGGGGGTGCCGGTGCGGGTCAGTCGGGTGCCGGCCTGCCGGCCGCCGGTCTGCCAGTCGGTGACCACCAGCGTCGGGCGGGCGGACTCCGGGTCGGCCACGAAGATCACGCCCGGGTGCAGGGAGCGGTGCGACAGCCGGCGGGAGTGCGCGTAGTCGACGATCTCGGCGAGGTCCTGCACCAGTTGCAGGCGTTGGGCCAGTTGCAGCTTGCCGTCCCGGTCGGCCAGCCACTGGTCGAGGCGTACCCAGTCGGGCTGGTGGTCGAAGACGACCGCCGGGCCCCACGGGTGCTCGACCAGGTCGTGCGCCCGGGCGATGCCCGGGTGGTGGATGCCCTGCAGCAGCCGGAACTCGCGCTCCGCGGCCCGCCGGATCGCCGGGATCTCCTCCTCGGTGGCCCGGGAGGTCAGGTAGAACCGGACCCGGCGGGGGCGGCCGGGGTCCAGCGGGTGATCGGCGAGGAAGTCCTGCCAGCCGAGGCCCTCGGCGAACAGGCGTTGATGCAGGGTGAGCTGGTTGACCCGGCGGCCGGCCACCGACGGGCGAATCCGGGCTCCCTTGACCAGGTCGACGATCTGCCGGCCACGGACCGCGTCCACCCGTTGCCGGTAGTCGTCCGGCGCGGTGAGCAGGAACGTCTTCAGGCTGGGCAGTCCGGAGTTCCCGCCGTCCAGGCCGTAGACGTGCTGCCGGCCGAGGTTGTCCAGGGTGGAGTGGCAGTTCGTCGCGTGCAGGAAGATGGCGGCCCCCACCCAGGGCACCGCGGCGCCCGGCGGCGCGTACTGCTGGAGCACGCTGCGCAACCGCTTGGCCTTGCGGTTGGCCAGCAGCAGCGGATTGTCCAGCCGCCGACGCCCGCCGGGGGTGCGTCGGACCCACTGCTGACCGTCGCCACTCACCTCGCCCTGCCAGTGCTTGAGTTCCAGCAGATAGAGTCCGCTGCGGGTCAACACCAGGGCGTCGACCTCGTTGATCGAACCGTCCTGGCCGACGAACTCGACGTTGGCCCAGACGTGGAACGGGTCGGCGTCCGGCAGGTAGGCGGCCAGTTCGCGCAGGCCGTCCTTCTCGTGCTCGAACTCGCTCGGGTTGATCTGCTCCCAGCGCGGCGAGTCCTCACGCATAGCGCATCACGCGCCCGGGCGCAGCCATCCGTCACTCCCCAGGTATTCAGCTGTGTGCCAGTCCCGTGCACGGTATCGAGCGGGCCCGGCGCTGCCCAGTGCGCGCGGATCGGGAGGATCTACAGGCATTTCCGAGCGTCCGACCCATTGACGCGTTCCTAACGCTTCCCACCTGCGAATTCATTCGTGAGATCCGCTTACTCCCGGCCAGCGGTCTCCGTCTGATATCTGACAGAAGCCTTGGCCTCGCGTTCTGCCGTTGCGCGCCCGCCGACCCGATAGACACCATCCTGGGCATTGCCGAGTCGGTCCACGGGCGCCGGCACCAAGCGCTTGAGGAACGCCTGCGTCTCCTCGTCCACCGAGTGGATCAGGCAACCGCGCAGCCCACGGGTCAGCAGCACCTTGTACGTGTTGCGGATCAACAGGTCGGCGTTCTCCGGCTTGCGCCGGCCCGGACGGCCGATGATCTCCGGATCCTTGGACTCGCCGGGTTGGCTGACCAACCGACCGTTGCGGACCACGAGGTCAGGGCCCATGATCACGCCGGACCAGTCGTACTCGAATCCCTGCGCCGTGTAGATGCAGCCGACCTGCCCGAAGCCGGCCGGGTCGGTCGCCCAGTAGGAACTCGACGGGATGCCGCGCGGCGGCCGGTTGCCATACGCGTTCCACGGCTTGGCCCACGATCCGATCCGCACGTCATTCGCGAGCCGGCCGTTCACCGGCTGGTGGGTCCACTCCCAGCAGAAACCCGCGGAGATCCTGGCCGTCTCCCCGTCGGCCTGTCGCTGCCTGAGCAGTTCCTCCATCCGTTCGGGCGAGCCGACGACGCCGAGCCGGAACCGGTCGTCACCGTCCCACGGATAGGGCTTGCCGTCGGCCAGGCCGAGCAGGTGCTCGACCCACCGCTCGTAGCCGGGGCTGCCGCCGCAGCGGAACTGCGCGTCCAGCGTGACGATCTCGACGTCCACGTGCATCCGTCCGGCCGCCTCTTTGATCATTTCGACCCGGCCGACCTCGTTCGGGCGCACCACCTGATGGTCGTCGAGCAGGAACACCGGCACCTTGGCGACGGCGATCAGCTCCTCGACCTGCGGAACCTCGCCCACCACGCTCCCCCTGTTCGACCGGGTCCGGATGCGGTGCGCCTCGTCGCAGATCAGCACGTCGATACTGTCCCGCTCGTCGGTCATGAAATCTCGGAAGAAGTTGAACAACGGCTTGGTGCGCCGCAACGGTTCGCGCGGGTCGGTGCGGGCGTACCGCCGCAGGCTGCCGGTGAACGCCTTCGAGCCGCTGGCGTGCGCGACGATTCGGCCCGCGTGGGCGAGGTCCGCCAGCAGGGTGAGGGCGATCGCGCTCTTGCCGCTGCCCGGCCCACCGGAAATGATCACCACCTGCTTGCGGCGCCCCTGCTGGGCCCGCCTGACCGCCCGCATCACCAACTCGTACGCGGTGCGCTGGGCGTCCAGCAGGACGAAGTGACGGCGTCCTCGCAGGTCGTCGGCCGCGTGGGCGAGCAACTGCCGGCTGGGACGGATGCCGCTACCGAGCAGGCGGTCCGCCGCGTCGCCGGTGCCGCGGGTGGAGAACCGCCCGGCCAGGTACGCGTCGAACCTCGCCACGCGGTCGGTCGTGTAGATCAGGGCCTGCCGGGACCGGCCCGGGTCGATCAGGTCGGCCACGGACGCGCTGACGGCGTTGTGCAGATAGGCCACCCCGTGCACGGCCTCCGGCCAGTCCCACACCACCGCCAGGAAGTCCGCGAGATACGTGCAGTACGCCTCCACCTGGACCCCGGGATGCAGTTGTGGATCCCGCATCATCGGCACGGTGACAAGCTTCTCCACGTCGTCCAGCCGGCGGGCGGCGCTCCACTGCTTGAGTTCCACCACCAGGTAGGACTCCCGAGCGGTGGTGGGATGGATGCCGGCCAGGATCACGTCGATCCGGCTGTCGCTGCGGGGCAGTTGGTATTCGACCAGCGCGTCGAGGTCACCGAGGCCGACGCGTACCAGATGCTCGGCGAGCGCCGGCAGGCTGTTGTCCCACGCACGTCGTTCCTGCGGACCGATCCGGTAGCCGGCCCTGATCAGGTGGGCCGCCAGGTCGATGCCCAATCGACCTTCCCCGTGCAGGGAAAGGATCTTCCGTGGAGTGGTGCGGAACGCCGACAAGGCTGGCCCCCGAGGCACGAGAAACTCGTGCGGTGGGGGCATGTCCCTCGCTCAAGGAGCAAGGGAAGCCCGTCGGTCCGCGGAACTGACGGTCACTGTAACGACACGATGCGACGGATTGCTATCCGGCCGCCTCTTCGTACACGGTTTCCGGCGGACGGGTCGGGCGGACCAGGCGGGCCAGGAAATCCCGGGTCTCCGGATCCGTCGAATACAGGATCGTGCCGCGCATGCCACGGGTCAGCAGCACCTTGTAGGTGTTGCGGATCAACCCGTCCGCCTCCTCGTCGCTGACCGCCTTGCGACTGCGGAAGTTGGGATCCTTCGACTCGGACCGCCGGGTCACCAGCCGGCCGTCCCGGGCCACCAGGTCCGGGCCGATGATGACGCCGGACCAGTCGTACTCGAAGCCCTGCGCGGTGTAGACGCAGCCGACCTGGCCGAAGCCGCCCGGGTCGGTGGCCCACAGCGCGCTGCCGGGGGCGTCGCCGACGCGGCGTTCGCTCTTGACGTTCCACGGGCGGGCCCAGTCGCCGACCGTCACGTCCGGCACCAGGGTGCCGTCCGGGCGCGGGTCGCTCCACGGCCAGCAGTAGCCGGCCGACATCCTGGCCGTCCCGGCGACCTTCTGCCGGCCGGCCAGGAACGCCTCCAGCTGCTCCGGCGAGTCGGCCAGCCGCAGGTCGAACCGGCCGTCGCCGGCCCAGACCGTCGGTTCGCCGCCGTCCAGGCCGAGCAGGTCGAGAACCCACCGCTCGTACGCCTCGCTGCCGCCGCACCGGAACTGGTCGTGCAGCGACACCAGGTCGACCTCCAGGCCCAACTTCTCCGCGTACGCCGAGATGATCTCGACGTTGCCCAACTCCCCCGGCTTGACCACCTGGTGCTCGTCGAGCAGGAACACCGGCACCCGGGCCGCCGCGAACAGTTCCTCGATCTGGGGGCGGGCCGCGGCGCGGCGATCCCTGGTGGTGTAGCGGTTGACCGAGGTCTCCCGGATCCGGTGCGCCTCGTCGCAGATGAGCACCTCGAACTCGTTCGGTTCGGCGGTCATGAAGCTGTTGAAGTACTTGAACATGCTCTGCAACCGGGTCGACCCACGACCCGCGTAGCGGCGCAGGGTCTGGGTGAACGACCGGGACCCGGTGGCGTGCATGACCGGCCGGCCGCGCCGGGCCAACTCCCCCATCATCGACAGCGCGATGACGCTCTTGCCGCTGCCCGGCCCGCCGGCCACCACCACGGCCCGCTTGCGGTTACCGGTCCGGGCCCGCTCCACCGCCCGCATCACCAACTCGTACGCCACGTGCTGCTCGTCGAGCAGGGTGAAGTGGGAGCGTTCCTTCAGCTCCTGCGCCGCGTACGCCAGAAGTTGCCGGCTGGGACGCACGGAGCTGGTCATGAAGCGGTCCGCGGCCGGCGCGCCGGGCGCGGGCGCGAAGTGCCGGCGCAGGTGGTCGAGCCACTGGCCGCGCCGCTGCTTGGTGAACAGCCGGCTCTGCTCGGTGGCCGGCCGGTCGAGCAGGTCGGCGACGTCCCGGTCGACGGCGTTGTGCAGGTACGCGGCACCGCGCAGCGGCTGCGGCTGCCGGCCGAGCGCGCCGAGGAAGTCGGTGAGGTACTGGCAGTAGTCGGCCACCTGGACGCCGGGGTGCAGGCGCGGGCCACGGGCGTGTTCGACGGCGACCAGGGTGTCCGAGTCCTCGTAGGCGGTGGCGTATGACCACTGCTTCAGCTCGACGACCAGGTAGGAGTCGGCGCCGGTGCGTGGGTCCACCCCGGCCAGCACCGCGTCGACCCGGCGGCTGGTCAGCGGCAACTGGTACTCGACCAGCACCTCCACCTCGGCCAGACCCGCGTCGGCCAGGTCCTGGGCCAGCACCGGCAGGCTCGCCGCCCACGATCTGCGCTCGGCCGGCCCGACGCCGTGCCCGCTCATCCGCACCTGTTCGGCGACCCGGTCCATTAGGGACCCCTCGGTGGCGAGGCGGAGCAGACCAGCAGCGGACGTACGGTACGCCGACATCGAGAATTGCCCCCGGGCAGCACGAAGTGATCGTGCGGATGGGGGGCATATCCGTACGCCGGAAGCCCGTCGGACCGCGTGGTTGCCACGACTGTAGCGAGAAGATCAACCGACGGCTACGGGACCCGCGGCCGATCGCGGGGCGCCTTGGCGGCCGAACCGCGGGATCGTTCGACCGGGTACCGGACGGCCGAATCGGCCAACTTGTCGGCCGCCGCCGCGAGCAGGTCGGTCCCGAGCACGTCCGCCAGCCGGACCAGGTAGATCGTCACGTGGCCTCCCCACCACCACTGTCCGTTAGGTCCATGTCGGCGTGTGGTGTTACTTGACCTGAAAGATCTGTCCGTTCGCGGGGAACCCGGGCTGGGCGGTGGGCCTGGGCTTACCAGTCGTCCAGCGCGGGTTGCGCTCGGCGGGGTCGATGACTAGATCCGGCCAGTGCATAGGAAGTCCCGCGGCGGCCGTCGGGTGCGCGCGGTCCATGAGCTGGACGTGCAGGTGGGGTTCGGAGGTGTTGCCGGTGTTGCCCACCTGCGCGAGCTGTTGCCCTGCTCGGACCTGTTGCCCGGCCCGGACTGAGGCGGAGCCGCGACGCAGGTGCGCGTAGGCGGCACAGGTGCCGTCGTCGTGTTGGACGATCACGTGGTTCCCGAGGACGCGCGAGGCGCCTGCGAGCTCCCGCAGGAATCCCTCCACCGTCAGCATCCAGACCACCAACGGCCAGGTGTTCCTCGCCCCTTGGTCGCGCTGCGAGGCCCGCACGCGCACCACCGTCCCGGGCGCCATGGCGAGGACCGGCTGCCCGAACGACGGGTAGGACTCCGGCCGGCGGGCACGCAGCCCCCAGCCGACCGACACGGCCGCGTCCGAGGGCTGGAGCAGGTCAACGGCGTACATCTGCCCGTAGGCCTTGACCCCGTGACTCGGCACCGCCGAGCCCGGGCTGTTGAGCGCCACCCACCGCCCGCGCACGGGCGGGACCAGCTCGACCGGTGCCCGGTCCGAGACCGGTGGTCGCACGAGGAAGAGCAGGAACGGCACGACGATGAGCGCCAGGTCCCACGGGGACGGGATGGAAAGGAAGACGCCCGCCGGGATCGCGAGGACGAACAGCCGCGCCCACCAGGTCTGCCACCGGGCGATCGCGCGCCTCATCGCCGGGCTCCCAGGATCACGGCGAGCAGGGGGACGACTCGGGCCACCGGCACCTCGTAGCGGCCCCCACCGAGAGCCCGCAACCAGCCGGCCGAGGCAAGCTGGCGCAGGTGGTGATAAACCTGTCCGCTCGTCCCCACACCCTCGGTCTGCGTGAGCTCGTGCACCGTGGCTACGCCGGAGAGCACCTGCTGGAGCAGGCGCAGCCGAACCGGATGCCCCAGGGCGGCCAGCGCGTCGCTGCCATCGGCCCAGTCGGCACCCAGCAAATCCTCGGTCTCAGCGGCCTCCTGCCACTGCGCGCTGCGACCGTCCGGCAGACGCACATGCCCGACCAGCAGCACCGCACCCGGCTCGTCGACGCGGGCGCGAAGACCCTCCAACGCCCACAGCACCTCAGACTCGGGTGCGGTGTTCGGACCAGTAGCTGCCGGCTGCTGGAGCCGGGCCTCGAGCTCGGTGACACGCTGCTCGAGCGCGGCGAGTCGGTCATCGTCAGCCACAGCAATTACGATAGTACGAACATCCGTAGAACAGCCACTCCCCCGCACACGGACTCCGCCGCCAGCGCTGCCCGTTTGGATTCGCGGAAAGCGCAACGTCCCGTCCGGGCCCTTTGACGAACAGATGCTCAGCGACGAGGCCTGGGCGGTCTGCGACGTCGACCAGTTTCCGACCGCGCAGGCAGACGCGGAGGCCACGGCATCCCGCGTCCGCCTCGCCTGGTCGAACCCCTGCTTCGAGATCTGGCTGCTGCTACGCCGTCGTCACCTGCTCCGCCTGACCCACCCCCGTACCGCCGGCGGGACCGGCCCGGTCCGCCGTCCGCTCCTCCCAGCCCGCACAAGGAGGCGTCATGCGTATCGACGAGCTCGACGAAGCCCTGCGGTTCATGCCGCCGGCCCTGCACGACCCGCCGGTTGGAACCGCGCTCCGGGGGCGTCCACGGCCAGGTCGGCCGGTGGGCCCGAACCACCGGCCCGCTCGTCGCGGCCACCGACGCGAGCTGGAAGGACCGGGCCGGTGGTTACGCGTACGTGGTCAGCGACGGTCGGTGGGGGTTGCGTCCCCGGTCGACCGGGCCGCTGGACCCGACCGGGCCGTCCCGGGTGCTGATCAACGAGCTGCGGGCGGTGGACCTGGGTGGTGACCTGCTGGCCGCCTGAAACCGGATGCCGATTCCAGGCGCGAAATGACATAGCCAGCGGCGATCACAGCGTTGACCGCCCTTCCCTTGAGCAATAGCCTGCAGTCGATGACCGTGGCACGGGGCTTGGGTCGTCACCATTCGGGGAGGACAATATGCGATTCCGTAGACGAATGACGATGGTGGCCGGGCTGGTGCTCGGTCTTCTGGCCCTGTCGGGGCAGCCGGCTCAAGCCGCCTATTACAACACCTACAGCACCATCGCCAGCACGCCTAATACGAGCTGCTGCACCGGGGTACAGGGCTTCGCCGCCGGATCCACCTACCTGTACTCAGTCAAGAACCACACCAATTACGACGACCTCGCCGTCATCTACCGGGTCAACAAGACCACCGGTGAGCGGGTACTGATGACCAACGGCACCAACGGCGGGACGACCAATACCTGGCTCGGGCACGCGAACGACATGACGATCGTCGACATCGACGGTCAGCACCACCTGTTCGTCGTCACCATGGAAGCTACCGGCGCGCAGCTGGTGAGGCTGCGCTACGACGGCACCACCTACTACCACGCCGGGTCGTACCAGGTGCGTCTCAACGGGGCCGTGGCGGCGCCGTCCGGGATCAACCGGGTGACGGTCACCAGCACCACGATCACGTTCATGTTCAAGAGCGGCCGGACGGTCTACAACGGCAGCCTCCCGCTGCGCGCCTCCTCCGGGACCATCGACCTGACCAAGGCGTTCGACCTGCAGGTCGAGGGCGCCCTGGTCAACGGCGCCCCGGTGTCGGATCTGGGGACCTTCGCCAACCAGGGATTCTTCTACGACGCGACCAAGAAGGTCCTCTACTATCCGCTGACCAAGGACAATCGCAGCATCGTGCTCGTCTACCGAAACGTGTCTCCGACGACGACGGGAACCGCACCCGCGGCCACCGACCTCTCCTTCCGCATCACGTCCTCGGCATACACGACATTCGAGATCGAAGGCGTCGGACTCAGCGACGGCAAGCTGTACTTCAGTACGAACCGGGCGAATTCGAGCGGTTCCAACGACGGGGTCCACATGTTCAACGGCTACGTCGCATAATACGCACGACGGCCTGGACTCGCTGTGGCTCGCTGATCGAGCCACAGCGAGTCCTCGCTACGTGACCGGCGGCTGATCCCGGGGGGCCTTGGCGGCCGAGCCGCGGGCCCGTTCGACCGGATACCGGACCGCCGAATCGGCCAACTTGTCGGCCGCCGCCGCGAGCAGGTCGACACCGAGCACGTCCGCCAGCCGGACCAGGTAGATCGTCACGTCGGCGATCTCGGCCCGGACCCGGGCACCGTGCTCGGGATCGGCCATCACCCGCGCCGACTCCTCCGGGGTGAGCCACTGCAGCTCGGCGAGCAGCTCACCCACCTCACCGGCCAGCGCCATGGCCAGGTTCTTCGGCGTGTGGAACGGCTGCCAGTCGCGTTCGGCAGCGAAGGCGCGTACCCGCCCGGTCAACTCCTCGATGGTCTCCACCCCGGCATGGAAACACAGCGCGGGCGTTTCGGCGGCGACCTGCGGGCCGCGTGACGTCGCCGGTCGTCAGATCGGCCTGGTCAGGTTGAGCATGTTGCCGTCCGGGTCGAGGACGTGCGCGACCCGCTGGCCCCACGGCATGTCGTTCGGCTTGCCCGGCACGGTGCCGCCGGCCGACTCGACCACCGGCAGCAGCGCGTCGACGTCCGCGACGTCGGCGCTGAGGATGATCCGCACCGGCGACCCGGTCTCGGTGGCGTCGTTCTGCACGATGCCGAGCGCGGTGTCGCCGATCCGCAGCTCGACGAAGAACTCCGGGCCGTCGTCGGGCACCCGGAGGGTCTGCGTCGCGCCGAGTACCCGTTCGTAGAAGGCGCGCAGGCGGGGCAGGTCGGGCGTGCTGACGACGGGCTGGATCGAGGTCATCGGAAGTCTCCTCCACGGTCGGTTGTCCAGCGGTAGGACCGACCGACCGCCCGGAACTCATCGGCGCCCTAACTGCACTAGTGCAGTGACGGTATCCGGAGGGCAAATACGGGGGACAGCCTTACTATCGGCGACACCACTGGAAAAATACGCTGTACGGCATGACTGGTTTTCATTCCACTGTGGTCCGGCGAGGCGGGATGCCATGAGTGCGCTCCGACCTGATCAACAGGGCCGTGCCCTGCACGTGTCCGCCGCACCCGACAACGGCGCCCGGATCACCGTGGTGGACGCGTTGCGCGGGAGCGCGCTGCTGCTCATCCTGATGGCCAACGTCTGGTTCTTCAGCTCCGGGTATACGTTCCACCTGGTCGCCGATCCGGCGTACGGTGCGCTCGACCGGCTGGTCGAGGGCGTGGTGGAACTGCTGTTCGCGATGAAGGCGTACCTGCTGTTCTCCTTCCTGTTCGGCTACAGCTTCACCCTGCAGCTCGACTCGGCGGCCCGGAGTGGGGCGGTCTTCAAACCGTCGTTCCTGCGCCGGCTGTCCGGCTTGTTCGTGCTCGGGGCGCTGCACGCGGTGCTGCTGTTCCAGGGCGACATTCTCACCACGTACGCGTTGCTCGGTCTGCTGCTCCTCGCCGTGCGGCGGATGCAGCCGCGCACCGCGCTGGTCACCGCGGCGGTCATCGTGGGCGTGATCGCGTTCCTGGTCGGTGTGGCCGCGGTACTCGGTGCCGCGATGGTGCCGGACGAGGCCGCCGCGCTCGCCGCCGGTGCGCGTTCGACGGAGGCCCTGGGCGGCGGGCTCGGTGATGTCATCCTGGAGCACCTGCGCACGTTGCCGGGGATGTTCGGCGCGCTTGTCGTGCAGGGACCGTTGGCCTTCGCCGCGTTCCTGGTCGGGCTCGCCGCCGGCAAGCACCGGATGCTCGCCGCCGTGCACAGCCACGACGACCTGCTGCGCCGGTGCGAACGGATCGGCTATCCGGTCGGTCTGGCCGGCGCCACCATGTTCGTGATCGGCGGCGGCACCGCGAATGCCACCGGCCTGATGGTCAGCATCGTCACCGCGCCGTTCCTCGCGGCGGCCTACGCCGCGACCCTGCTACGGCTGTTCAGCCGGCGGTCGCGCATCGCGGACGCGTTGGCGCCCGCGGGACGGATGGCGCTGACGAACTACCTGAGTCAGTCGCTCCTCTGCGTGCTCGTCTTCACCGGGGTCGGGCTGGGCCTGGCCGGTCACGCCTCGGCGGCCCTGACGGTGCTGATCGCACTGTCCATCTTCGCGGTGCAGGTGGCGGCCAGCGCGTGGTGGATGCGGCGGTTCCGGTACGGCCCCGTCGAGTGGGCGTTGCGCGGGTGGACCCACCGGAAGCGGCCCGCCATGCGGCGATAGTCACTCGACCTGAAAGTGGATCGACGAGGCCGGTTGCGCGCTGCACGGCCGGTCTCGTTCGCCAATATCGGGCAGTTTGTCGAGCGGGCTGCGCTTGACGGCGCCCTGGTCGCCTGGCCGGGGCGGATTTCCGCCAGGCCAGCGGCATTGCCGTTAACCCACCGAGCACACCTTCGTGCGCTCGCGTCCGAACGATCTCGAACGATCTCGAACGGTCCGGTGTGAGCCAGGCCGTTGATCCGCGGCCGACAATCGGGCGGCGACTCGGGTCGGCCGACCGGCCGGCATTCGACCAGGGAGTGTGCGATGAGTGTGATCCTGCTGACCGGGGCCAGCGGAGCCGTCGGCGCCGCTGTGCTGGCTGCGGCGCCCGCGGGTCGCGTCGTCGCGCTGTCGCACCGCGGCGTGGTGGCCGGCCGAACTGTGGCCGGCGATATCACCGCCACCCGGCTGGGCCTGGACCGGTCGGCGTACGCCGCCCTCGCCGGTGAGGTCGACACAGTTATCCACTGTGCCGGCGCGACCGACTTCACCGCGCCCGCCGAGGAGTTACGGGCGCTCAACGTGGACGGCACCCGGCACGTGGTGGCCTTCGCCGCTGACGCCGGGGCGCGACTGGTGTTCGCGTCCACCGCGTTCGTCACCCGGCACGCGACGGCGGCCCGGATGGCCCGCCCGTATCTGGAGTCCAAGCTCGTGGCCGAGCAGATCGTCCGGGCCGCCGGGCTGCCCGGGGCCATCGCCCGCATCGCGGTGGTAATGGGCGACTCCCGCACCGGATGGATGAGCCGGTTCCAAGGGCTGCACTCCACCGTAGATGCTGTTCTGCGCAACCTGTTGCCGGTCCTGCCGTTCGCCGCCGAGGCCTCGATCGACGCAGTGCCGTGCGACGTGGTGGCCCGGGCAATGCTCACCATCGCCGATGGTCCACCCGCCGCACCACCATGTGAGCATTGGCTCACCGCTGGAAACGCCGCGCTGACCATTGAGCGCATGGTGGGTCTGACCGCCGAGCGGGGTACCGCGCTGGGGTTGACCGTTGGCCGGCCCAGGTTCGTCGGCCCCGCCCTGATCGACCGCGTGGTCCGGCCGGTGTACATCGATCCGCTGCCGTCGCCGCAACGCCGCAAGTTCGACAACCTGATGTCGCTCGCGTCGCTGTTCGACCAGGCGCCGCCGTTTCCCAGCACACTCGGCGAACTGGTGGCCGCGCCCACCACCGCCGACCTGGCGACCGCCTTCGCCGCGACGGTGGACTTCCTCGCCGCGCGGCGCGGCCTGGTCGCCGCCAACCTGCCCTGACATACCGAAGGGATCCCCGTGACCGAAACCACCGAGGCACCCTTGTCGTACGCCCAGCAGCTGCTCGCCGCGTTCGCCGCCCGCGACGGTGGCGGCGTGTACGGCGACGGCTTCGTCAACTGGTGCGCGCACGAGTTGGCCGGCCCACTCCGTCTCCCCGACCTGCGAAGGGCCCTCGACGCCCTGGTGGTACGGCACGGCGCGCTGCGCACTGTGGTGGTGCGCGACGAGGGCTTCCCGTACCAGCGGGTGGGCGCGCCCGCGCCGGTGCCGCTGAGCGTGCACGAGGTGCTGACCGACGACGCGGACGAGCGGCTTGCCGCCACCGCCGAAGTCACCGCCGAAGCGCTGACCCAGCCGCTGCCGTCCGACCGGATTCCGCTGGTCGCCGCGCACCTGGTCCGATTCGGCCCGATCGATTCCGCGCTGATCCTGCTCATCCACCGCACGGTCGCGGACGGCTGGACCATGCAGGTGGCGATGCGGGACGTGCTGGCGGCGTACGAGCGGCTGCGCTCCGGCAGCGACCCGACCGGCGACCCCGTCCCGCAATACGCCGATCATGCCCTGGCTGCCACAATGCCCGGGCGGGAGAAGCGGCTGCGCGACGCCATGCCGTACTGGCACGAGCGGCTCGCCGGGGTCCGCCGGGTCGGCATCCCGCCCGACCGGCCCCGGGACCCGCGAAGCCCGGCGCCGGTCAAGGCCCTGTACACCTTCGAGCTGGACGATGCCACCGTGACCGGACTGCACCGGCGGGCCAGGGCGTTGCGCACCACCGACTTCACACTGCTGCTGACCGCGTACGCGGCGGCCCTCGCCAGCCGTACCGGTGCACCGCGGGTGGTGGTACCGGTGCTGTCCGCCGGCCGGTCCGCCAGCGAGTGGGACAGCATCGGGTTCTACCTCAACGGGCATGTGCTGCCGATCGACCTCGGCGGTGACCCGACCGGCGTCGAGGCGGTCGCGCGGGTGCACCGGGCGAACGCCGAAGCACTGGCCAACGACGTACCGCTGATCCGGGTCCTGGAGGAGCTGCCCGACCTGGCCGAGGCGGCGTTCGACGCGCGGGACGTGGTACCGGCGCCGATGCAGCTGTGCCGGCCGATCCCGCGGTCCGAGCGGGCTGCCACCGTCACCTGTCGCCGGCTGGCGTTACCGCCGCGGATCGTTCGGGAGGAGCCGGTGATGCCGGTCGACTTCCTGTGGGTGATGGAGCCGTACACCTCCTTCGTCGTGCGGGTCACCTATCAGCCAGCCATGTTCGACGAAGCCACTGTGGCAGCCGTCGCGGCGGTCTTCCGTACCGCGTTGGACCGGATCGTCGCCGCGCCGCACGAGCCGCTGCCGTTACCTTCGACCCCGGCAGTGGCGCGATGAGCATGCCGCGCGAGGAGTTGAAGCTCAGTACGGCGTACCAGCCGCCGGGCGACGACCTGCAACGGCGCCTGGCCGACCTGTGGAGCCAAAAGCTGGGTGTCGCGCCGATCGGGCTGCACGACGACTTCTTCGAACTGGGCGGCGACTCGCTGCTCGCCGCCGACCTACAGCTCGCCATCGACCGGATGCTCGGTGTTGAGATACCGACCTGGACGCTGTTCCTGACCCCGACCGTGGCCGAGCTCGCCGCGACCGTCGTTGAGGCGCTGGCAGGCGCGCAGCCGGACCAGCCGGCGACCGATCACGTCGCTGGGATGCACTGGTGACCGCCGGGCTGGCGCGCGTCGACCTGGCCGACCCGGATCTGTATGCCACCGGCGATCCCCATGCTGTGTGGCGGCGGCTGCGGGCAAGCGACCCCGTGCACTGGCAGCCGCCGACCGGTGGCCGGCCCGGCTTCTGGTCGGTCACCCGGTACACCGACGTCGACCGGGTGCTGTCCGACCACGCCACATTTACCAGCGAACGCGGTACCCTCCTCAACCTGCTCGGCCGCCCGGACCCGGCGGCCGGCCGCCAACTCGCCGCCACCGACCCGCCACGCCACGATCGGATGCGAGCACCGCTCCAGCAGGCGCTCAGCCCGCGCGCGGTCCAGCGTTGCGTCCCGCACGTGGCCGCTGCCGTCGACCGCGTCCTCGACCCGGTACGACAGGCCGCCGGGGGTGTCGTCGACCTCGTCCCGGTGCTGCGTCTCCTCCCGCTTGCCGCGGCCGGCCCGCTGCTCGGCCTGCCCACCCCGGACTGGCCCCGGCTGGCGACGCTGGCCGCCATGTGCGCCGCCGAGGACGACGCCGAGGTGCAGCTGCCCGGTGGTGTCGAGGCGACCCTGGCCCGCGGCCACCGGGAACTGTTCGCCTACTTCGCCGACCTGGTCCGGCAGCGGTCGCGCACTCCCGGCGACGACCTGATCAGCGTGCTCGTGCGGATGCGGTTCGATGGCGGGCCGCTGCGGCCCAGTGCGGTGGTGGCCAACTGCTACAGCCTGCTGCTGGGCGCTGCGGTGACGCTACCGTGCGTGCCGGCCGCCACGGTTGCCCACCTCGGCGCGACCGGCCGCTGGCGGGGTTTCGCGGACCAGCCGGACCTGCTCGACGACGCGGTGGAAGAGGCGTTGCGGTATGCCAGCCCGGCGATGCACTTCATGCGACAAGTGCGCAGCCCGGCCCGACTCGGCGACACGGACCTCAACGAAGGTGACGCGGTGGTGGCCTGGCTCGCCGCGGCCAACCGCGACCCGGCCGTGTTCGTCGACCCGGATCGGTTCGTCCCCACCCGGCGCCCCAACCGGCACCTGACTTTCGGCAGCGGCCGGCATTACTGCATCGGCGCGAACCTGGCCCGGCTGACCCTGCGGCTGCTGTTCGGGGCGCTGGCCCGCGAGTTCGCCGATCTCGAACCCGCCGGCCCGGTGGTACGCGTCCGCTCCACGTTCCTCGCCGGGATCAAACGGCTGCCGGTAACTCCACGGCGGCATCGATGACAATCCCCCTCACGTACGCCCAGGAATTGCTTGACGAGGTCGAGCGGCACGACCCGACCCGGATCCGCGGCCCCCGGTTCACCGTCGAACGCTCGTACACGGTGACAGGTGCGATCGACCCCGCCGTACTTGCCACCGCGCTCGACGATGTGGTCGTGAGACACGAGGCGCTGCGTACCGTCCGTGACGGCGCCGAGCAGCGGATCCTGCCGCCCGTCCCAGTCGGTCTCGACACCGGCGGTGGCGGCTTCGACGGCCCGTTGCCCGGCGGTCAGGTACCGGCGCTGCGGGCACGGCTGGTCGGCGGGCGGCTCGACCTCGCCGCTCATCACGGGGCTGCCGACCCGTGGTCTCTCAGCGTGTTAGCGCGTGACGTGGTGACCGCATACCACGCTCGGCTCGCCGGCGGACGCCTGGACGCGGCGGTGATGCAGTACGCCGACATCGCCGCCGACGACCGGTCGCCGCAGTGGCAGAAACGCATCGCCGAGGTCGTCCCGCGGTGGCGGGAACGGCTGTGCGGCCTCGGCCCGTCCGCCCCGCGAACGCTGTCCGGCGAAGCCGAACGGGCCTGTCCACTCGCCATGGTCACCTTCGCGCTCGGCGACGACCTGTGGCGAGCCGTCGGGGCCACTGCCCGGCGTGCCCGCAGCACGCCGTTCACCTTGCTGCTCGCCGCGTTCGCCGCGGCGATGTGCCCAGCCGGCGACACCGCCGAGGCCGTGCTGCCGGTCATCACACCTGGCCGGATCCCGTCGGAGTGGGACACGGTCGGCTTCCTACTCAACGTGCTCACCCTGCGGATACCGATGACCGGCGACCCGGACCCGGCCGACCTGCTCCGCCGGGTCGACGCCGCCTGCCGGCAGGCGTACGCGGACGATATCCCGCTGGTACCGGTGCTACGCGCGGTACCAGGCCTGCTCGACGTGCTCGTCGGCGCTCGGGCTGTCCCGGCCTTCCGGTACGTCGCCCGGCCGGACATGACGCCACCGATCGAGCAGCCACGCTTCACGTTGACGCCGCTGGGCGCCGAGACGCCGCCTACGGTGATCCTCGGTACGCCAATACTGGTCACCGTCCACCCCGGCGGCCGCGGGGAAGTCGCGTACGATCCGGGACTGGTGACCGCCTCCCACGTGGAACGACTGGTCGAGGCGTACCTCGCGGTCCTGCCCGCGTTCGCCGGGGCCGGTCGATGACCGACTACCCCGGGCACATCCTCGATCTGGTCGAGCCACCTCCCGCCAGCGGCCGTACCGCGATCCTCGACCGTACCGGCACGCTTACGTACGCCGAGCTGGACACCCTGAGCGCGGCCACCGCGGCGGCCCTGGCCGCCCGCGGCATCGGTGAGGGTGATCCCGTCGTGGTGCATGCCCGGCTGTCGCGGTGGGCGGTGGTCGGGATGCTCGGCGTGCTGCGAGCCGGAGCGCGGTACGTGCCGGTCGACGCGCTCTTCCCACCCAACCGCCAGCGGCACCTGGCCCAGGCCAGCGGCGCCACAGTCGCGGTGGCCGAACCCGGCCTACCACAGCGACTGCCCGGGCTGGCGTATGTCGATCTGGGCGACCTACCGGGTGAGCGGGTCGCGCGCCGGGGCCACTTGGCGTACACCTGCTTCACCAGCGGCTCCACCGGTCGCCCGAAAGGTGTCACGGTGTCGGCGGCCGCTCTGGCATATTCGACCGCCGCCCGGATCGCGGTCTATCCGGATCCGGTACGGGCATTCCTGCTCTGCTCGTCGATCTCGTTCGACAGCTCGGTCGCGGGGATCTACTGGACGCTGGCCTGCGGGGGGACGTTGGTGATCCCCAGCGACCGGGCGGCTGACCTGGTGGCCCTGGGCCGCGCCGCCCGCCGCCACCGCCCCAGCCACCTGCTGCTGCTCCCGTCGCTGTACTCGGTGGCGCTACGCGGCGGCCTCGCCGACGATCTGGCCGGCCTGTCCACTGTGATCGTCGCGGGGGAGGCATGTCCGCCGGCGCTGGTCGGCGAACACTACCGGCACCTTCCCGCGACCCGCCTGTACAACGAGTACGGACCGACCGAGCACACCGTGTGGACGACCATGCACGCCTGCACGCCGGCAGACGCCGAAGGCCGTACCGTACCCATCGGTCGTCCGATCCCCGGCACCACCGTCCGCGTCGTCGACGACGTGCTGCACGTCACCGGTCCGGGACTCGCCGAGCTCGACACGATCGCGCGGCACGACATCGACGGCGTGCCCTACCACCGCACTGGTGACCTGGTAACTCGGCGGGAGGACGGCGTACTGCACTGGCTCGGGCGCGAAGACGACCAGCTCAAGCTCGGCGGCGTGCGGCTGGAGCGGGCCGAGGTCGAGCACGCGCTCGCGACAGCCCCGGGTGTCGCCGCCGCGGCGGTGGGTGTCGCGGGTGGACAGCTGGTCGGCTACGTGACGCCGAGCGAACCCGGCCAGCTCGACCGGGGCGCGGTACGGCGGCACATTCTCAGCTCACTGCCCGCGGCTGCACTGCCTGCCCGGCTGGTGGCAGTGGACGCGTTGCCAACCCACCCGAACGGAAAGATCGACCATGCGACCCTGGACCGTCGCGCCGCGACTTGATCTTGAGAGTTGTCGGGCCAAAACAACGTCAGCGTCGGTCAGCGACGTGAAGGAGATCCAAGTTGCCGGGTGCCGCGACCGGAGCTGGCGTTGTTTTGGCCCGGAGACGACGACTAGAGCCAACTGCCGCAGCGGCGGTCGGTGTTGGCGTCGCTGGTGCAGAGCCTCAGGCTGACGCCGCTCTGGTAGAAGCCGTACCACTCGCCCTCGGCCCAGTCGCCGACACCGCCGGTCGCCTCGTTGATCTTGACGCCGCTGGACGAGGTGGCCGGCGACCTGAGCCAGACCTCGGCGCGGCGACCGTCCTTGGCGGTGTCCGACGCGAAATAGCTGACTCCGGTGCCGGAGGAGTCCACACAGATGGTCCAGTCCATCTCGGCGCCGGTGATGCGCTGGGTGCCGTAGCGGCACGAGGCGACGGAGCTGGCGGGGCTGGCGGAACTGGCCGAAGCGGTCGCGGGAACGGCCACCACCGACAGTCCGGTGATGACGGCGGCCGCGATGGTGGTGCCGACCTTACGCATGTCAACCTCCGGTGGGTGTGCGACTCGCGCCTCGTGCGGCGCGGCGTGAATCCAATGATCGACAATCATCACGACGTTCGCCTTGGCAGTGGCTGCGGCGTTCTTGACTGTTCGTGCAGCCGCCCCGTCGATGATCTCCGTCCGGCACGGGGGCCGGTCTCCACCCTGGCACGGAAACAGTAGTGTCGGATCAACGACGTACGGTTGATGCGACGGTTGCCGCCATCGATCGGACGTGGACGGTCTGTCACGGGGAGGTCGCGAGGGGCGAGGGACGAGGGGCGAGGGTGCTGGAGTTTCGGGTGCTGGGGCCGGTGGAGGTCCGGATCGACGGGCGGCTGGTGGACGCCGGGCCGCCGCGGCAGCGCGGCGTGCTGGCGGCGCTCGCCGTGGACGCCGGCCGACCGGTCCAGATGGACACCCTGATCGACCGGGTCTGGGGCGACAGCCCGCCGCAGCGCGCCCGGCACACCCTGCAGGTCCACCTGTCCCGCCTCCGCCGCGTCCTCGAACCGCCCGAGGGCGGCGCGGGGCGGGACGCCGACGCCACCGGGAGCGGGGCGGGGCGGGACGCCGCCGGGGGCGAAGCGCGGCTGGTCCGGCGCTCGGGTGGGTATCTGCTCGACGTCGACCCCGACCGGGTCGACCTGCTCCGCTTTCGAGGGCTGCTCGACCAGGCCCGCGACCGGCAGCAGCCGGCCATGCGGCAGGCGACGCTGCTGCGGCAGGCGCTCGACCTGTGGCAGGGCGTACCGCTGGCCGACCTGCCGGGCGACTGGGCCGCCCGGGTCCGCGAGGCCTGCCACCAGCAGCGCCGCGACGCGCTGGTGGACTGGGCCGCGGCGGAGCTGCGCCGCGGCAACCCGGCTGCGGTGCTGGCGCCGCTGGCCGAGGCGGTCGCCGAATATCCCCTGGCGGAGCCGGTCGTGGCGGTGCTGATGCGGGCCCTGTCCGCGCTGGGCCGGGACGCGGAGGCGCTCGACCGGTACGCCGCCGTGCGGACCCGGCTGGCCGACCAGCTCGGCGCCGACCCGGGCGCCGAGCTGCGGGCGGCGTACCAGGCGGCGCTGCGGGGCGGGCCGGCGACGGACCGGCGGGGCGAGCCGGAACGGCAGGGGCAGCACGGGCCGCAGGGGCGGCATCAGCCGGTGCCGGCGCAGCTTCCGTTGGACATTCCCGGCTTCCTGGGTCGGGACGAGGAACTCGACCGGCTCGACGCGGTCCTACGGGCCGGTGCCGCGCGCCCCACCGCGGTGACGGTCTGCGTGCTGTCCGGCACGGCCGGGGTCGGCAAGACCACGCTGGCGGTGCACTGGGCGCATCGGGTGCGCGACCGGTTCCCGGACGGTCAGCTCTACGTGAACCTGCGCGGGTTCGATCCGACCGGCACGGCGGTGAGTTCCGGCGACGCGGTGCGGGCGTTCCTGGCCGCGCTGGGGGTGGCGCCGCACCGGGTGCCCGACGACCCGTCGGCGCGGACCGCGCTGTACCGCAGCCTGCTCGCCGGCCGGCGGGTCCTGGTGGTGCTGGACAACGCGCGGGACGCCGAACAGGTCCGCCCGTTGCTGCCCGGCTCGCCGGACTGTCTGGTGCTGGTGACCAGCCGCAACCAGCTCACCAGCCTGGTCGCCGGTGAGGGCGCCCATCCCGTACGACTGGACCTGCTCACCGACGACGACGCGCGCGGGCTGCTGGCGGCGCGGATCGGCGCGGATCGGGCGGCGGCGGAGCCGGCGGCCGTGCGGGAGATCGTCGCGGCGTGTGCCCGGCTGCCGCTGGCGTTGGCGATCCTCGCGGCGCGGGCCGCGACCAACCCGCGGTTGCCGCTGCGGGTGCTGGCCGCCGAGTTGCGCGACGCCCGGGGCGGGCTGGACGCGTGGCACGGCGGGGACCGGGCCACCGACCTGCGGGCGGTGTTCTCCCGGTCCGAGCACGCGTTGAGTCCGGCGGCGGCCCGGCTGTTCCGGCTGCTGGGGTTGTACGCCGGTCCGGACATCGGCCTGCCCGCGGCGGCGAGCCTCGCCGGGGTGTCGTCGGCCCGGGTCCGGCCATTGCTGGCCGAGCTGACCGACGCGCACCTGCTGGACGAGCACGAACCGCGCCGGTACACGTTCCACGACCTGCTCCGGGCGTTCGCCGCCGAACTCGGCGACACCGACGTGCCGGGTCCGGACCGGGAATCGGCAGTGCGTCGGCTGCTGGACCACTACCTGCACACCGGGCACGCGGCGGCGATGCTGCTGCATCCGCACGCCGACCCGTTGCCGCTGGCGGCGCCGGAGCCGGGTGTCACGCCGGAGGAACTCGGCGACCGGGAGCAGGCGTTGGCCTGGTTCGCCGCCGAGCAGCGGACCCTGCTGGCGGCCGTCGACCGGGCGGGCGACGCCGGGCTGGACACCCACGTGTGGCAGTTGGTCTCGACCAACGCCACCTACGTCGACCGGGGTGGCCGGTGGCAGGAGTGGCTGCCCGTGCAGGAGGCGGCGTTGGCGGCGGCGCGCCGGTCGGCCGACCCGGCGGGCGAGGCGCGTACCCGTCGGCTGCTCGGTCTGGGACAGGCCCGGCTGCGCCGTCACGACGAGGCGCGTGCGCAGTACCAGCACGCGCTGGCCCTGTTCGGTGACCTCGGCGACCATGCCGGCCAGGCGCACACCCATCTGAGCATCTCCTGGTCGTACGGGCGGCAGGGGCGGCACGCCGACGGGCTCGGGCACGCCGAGGCGGCCCTGGCGGCGTACCGGTCGGCCGGGAACAAGGCGGGGCAGGCCGACGCGCTCAACGCCATCGGCTGGCGGTACGCCCAGCTGGGTGACCACGAGCAGAGCCTGACCTACTGCCGGCAGGCACTCGACCTGCACCAGGCCACCGGTCACCGGCAGGGCGAGGCGGCCACCCTGGACAGCCTGGGCTACGCCCACCACCACCTCGGGCAGTACGAGCAGGCCGCCGACTGCTACCGGCGGGCGTTGGAGCTGTTCCGGCAGGCCGGTGACCGGATGCACGAGGCGGAACTGCTCGTGCATCTCGGCGACACCCACGCGGCGGCCGGTGACGTCGACGCGGCCGCGCGCCAGTGGCGGGCGGCCGTGGGCATCCTCGACGATCTCGACGATCCGGACGCGGACGTCGTCCGGGCGAAACTGGACGGGCTCGGCCGGCACTGACCCGCTGTCCCCCGTTTCCGCAGCGGGGCAGCGCCGAACCACGCCGGCCGGTGGCGGCCACGGCCACTTGTCCGGCGACCCCGCAAGGGTTGCACGACCATCCCGCCGGATCCCTGCCGAATCGTCAACGTCACAGCTCATCGTCCATTTCCGGGTGGGCCTGCCGGCGATCGGGAGGCGATCGGCGCCTGTGCGATTCCTGTGCCTTGTCCGAATACGCTCCGGCTTACCATCAACGTCGATTGGGGTAGCTGTGATCTACGTCGATTCCCGCAGCGACGACCTGCCCGCCGCCGAACGGTTGACCTGGTGGCACGACCGCACCCGCGAGTTGATCGTGCCCACGGTGATCGAGTGCGACGACGTGGCCAACTTCCGGGCCTCCGCCCGGCTGGTGGACCTCGCCGGGATCCACCTGTCTCGGCTCGACTACCGGTCGATCCGGTACCGCCGCAGCCCGAAGCTGGTCCGCCAGTCCGACCCGGAACAGCTCGTCCTCGCCCTCACCCTGCGCGGTCAGCTCAACCTGGAGGTCACCCGGCGACAGACCGTGCTGGGGGTGCGGAACTTCGTGCTGTACGACACGTCGCACCCGTTCCACGGCTGGACCGCCGACGACGGGGAGACGGCCAGCCAGCTCCTGCTGCAGATCCCCCGGACCCGCCTGCCGCTGCCCGCGCGGACGACCGACCGGCTGATCGCGGAACGCATCTGCGCAGGTGACGGCGTCGGCGCGCTGGTGGCGACCACGCTCACCGAGATCACCCGGCGGGCGCCCGCCTACCGGCCGACGGACGTACCCCGGCTCGCCACCATCGTGGTGGATCTGGTGACCGCGCTCTTCGCCCACCAGCTCGACGCGCGCGCGTCGGTGCCGACCGAGAGTCATCGGCAGGTCCTGCTGGCCCGGGTTCAGGCGTTCATCGAGCGGCGACTGGGCGACCCGGACCTGTCCCCCGGCATGGTCGCCGCCGCGCACGGCGTCTCCCTGCGACACCTGCAACTGCTGTTCCAGGCCGAGGGTGACACGGTGGCCGGGTGGATCCGGCACCGCCGGCTGGAACACTGCCGCCGCGCCCTCGCCGAGCCGCTGCTGGTGGACAGGTCGATCCGGGCGCTGGCGGCCCGCTGGGGCTTTCCGGACGCCGCCCACTTCAGCCGCGCGTTCCGGGCCGCCTACGGCATCCCGCCGCGGGACTACCGGCGCGAACGGGCCGTGCGCGAATAGGCAACCGCCGTTCGTGTACGGCCGATGCCGCGCGGCCCCCGTTCCGCCACCGTGGTGGTGACCGGGCCGTTTGGCGCCGGTTCACGTCCAGGGAGGGGACGACAGCATGCTGCTACAACGCATTCTCGGCCTGCTCGCCACCGCCACGGTGACGGCCGGGGCGCTCACGGTGGCCAGCCCGGCGCTGGCGGCCGGCAGTTGCCAGGAATGGCACGACCGCAACACGTACGGGGTGTCCTGCACGGGCCGGCCGGGCGCCGCGTACCGGGCGGTCGCGGTGTGCAAGAACGGCCGGGCGGTCGGCGGCGCGTACGTCGGCAACGGGGGCGGCTGGTCCTACGCGTACTGCACCAGTGTCAACTCGTCGCTCGATCACGGCTATCCGCAGTGGTTCGTCTGACAGGAAGGACAATCCGATGAAACGACAGATCATCCGGCTGCTGGCCGCCACGACGTTGGCGACCGGCATGTTGCTCGTCCCGACGGCGGCGCAGGCCGCCTCCGGCTGCACCACCCTGTACGACGGTCGCGGCGGCAACTCCCGCGTCTGCAAGAGCTGGACGTCGGTGGGCGGCGGCTACTACAAGGGCACCTGGTCGGTCGGCGTCACCACCTCGTACACCTACGTGCAGAAATACCAGGACGGGAAGGTCAGCACCGCCGCCAAGAGCGGCAGCTACTCCCACCTGAAAAAGTTCTACCTGCGGGCCTGCGACTCGCTGGGCAGCGGCTGCAGCGCCTGGTGGTGACCTCGGGTCGACCGGCGTGACCGACCGGGCCCCGGCGGTGGCAACCGTCGGGGCCCGTTCCACCGGGACCGTACGCCGACGGGGGTAGCCGGTGCCGTTCCGGCTGCGGCGCGCGGCGTACCCGGGATGCCGCCGACGGGCCGACGGCGGCCGACCCGGAAATCGACACCCTTGGCGTACACGGCGCGCAGCGGCGGGCCGACGGCGTAGGGAGATCGAGATGTTGGCACACGTGGCGAGCTGTTCCGCGTACGCCGTGGACCAGCCCGGCTGGGGACCGGGCTGTTGGGACGGCAGCCCGGGTTGGTGGTTGGTCTTCCCGATCGCGTTCTGGGTGATCGTGCTGTCCGTGCTCGGTTACGTCCTCTACCGCCGGTCGCCGAAGCAGTCGGCGCGGGCCGCGGCCGAACGCACGCTCGCCGAACGGTACGCCCGCGGCGAGATCGACACGGACGAGCTGCTGGAACGGCGGAACGCGCTGCGCGACGCGTCGTGACGGGGGTCGACGGGCGGCGGTCACCGATCGGGGTGACCGCCGCCGGTGTGGGTGTCCCGGTCGGCTGCCGGCAGCCGTGGGAACGGGACGGTCAGCGCTCTTCGACGGTGAGCGAGCCGACGCCGACGGCCATGTCCACCGCGTACCGGTCGGGGGTGGACTCGAACCCCGGCGGGATGAACACCCGACCCGACGCGACCGACTGGTGCCGGGTGCCGTTCAGGGTGACGGTGCCGGCGCCGCCGCCGGCCCGTACCTTGACCGGTCGACCCTTCGGCACCCGGATCTTGACCTGGTTGACCCCGCCGCTGACCTTCACGGTGAACGTCCCGGCCGCCGGCGGCAGCGAGGCCTCCACCTGCTGCGAGCCGCCCAGCAGCTCGAACCCGGACAGCGGCGCGCCGGCCAGGTCGAGGACCTGTTCGGAGGCGCCCCCGGAGACCCGTACCTGCCAGCGCACCCGGGTGCTGACCTGGATGTCCACCGCACCGGCACCGGGCAGTTGCATCCGTACCTGGTCGCCCTGCACCGTCGGCCGCGGCGGCTGCCCACCGCCGACGGTCATCCGGTAGAGGTCACCGCCCAGGTCCACCGCCTTCAGCCGGACCGGACCGGCGCCGCTGATCAGGTCGAGGGTGGCCCGGTCGCGGCCGTCCAGCGGCGCCGAGACGGTGACCCCGTCCGCCGCCGTACCGCCGCCGCCCACACCGAACGCGTTCCGGCCGGCTCCCCCGTACACGGCGGCGACGATGACGGCCCCGCCCAGCAGCGCCGTCATCAGCATCGTCGCGCCGATCGCCTTCGCCGTCGGCGTCCGGCGTCGGCCCGGGGTGTCCGGTCCGGCCGGGCTCTGCAGGTCGATCTCGACGTTCGGCCCGGCCGGTCCCGCCTCGTCGGCGTCCCGGGCCGGTTCCCGCGTCGTACGGTCGCGTTTGAACCGCAGGGCCCCGTTGCGCAGCCAGGAACGGCCGGCGGGTCGCTCACCGTCGTCCCGGCCCGCCGGGCCGGTCGCGACGGCCGCGACCTGGCCGGGCGGGTCGTCCGCGACCGGGTCGTCGGCGCGACGCCGGCCGCGGCGCCCCGCGGCGCCGTGTCGCCGCCGGGCCGCCGGTTCGGGTCGTTCGCCGCCGTACCAGTCGGGGTAGAGGTCGGCGCGGCGGTCCGGACCCGGGTCCGCGCCCGGCGCGGACCCGGCCTCCGCCGGCACGTCGAAGGGCCGCGCCTGGTCGCCGGTGCCGGCACCGGCCGCGGGCGGCGCGTCGACCCGATGGCGTCCGTCGCCGTCCCGGCCGTCCGCCGCCGGCCGGGCCCGTTCACCAACCCCCGATTCCGGTACGTCCGGCGCGTTGCCGCGCCCGCCCGGGTCCGATGCGGCCGGCGGACGGGCCGGCTGGTCGGCCGCGTCGAGCCGGCTCGACCAGGTGACCTTGGATTCCCGGTGCCGCCGGGACCGGCCGGAGCCGGAACGGCTGCGGTTGAACCGGTCCGGGTCGACCTCCTCCCGGGGCGTCCACGAGTCGTCGGACGGTCCGTAGTGGAACTCCTCGTCGCTGTAACCGTCGTCGTAGAACTCGTCGTCGGCGTAGCTACGGTGCGGCTGGTCGTCGACGGAGTAGTCGATCGCCCGGTCCCGCTCGTCGGCCCGGCGCCGGCGTTCGGGCCGGGGGGAACCGGGCGGCCGGGGTACCCGACGCCAGGTCTCCCGTGGCGGCGGTTGCTCGTCCGGCGCAACGTCGGCCCGAAGGTCGTCGCCGGACGGGAACCGGTCGCGGTGCCGGCCGTCCCGCGGGGGGTCCGTCCGGAGGTCGTCCACCGGCCGGTCGACCGGGTCCGGCGTGGCGGGGAGCCACTGCTCGGCCGGCTGCCGCTCGACGGGCCGCTGGTCGGCGGGCCGCCGGTCGGGGTCGGACCACGCGTCGGGCTCCGGACCGACGGGGGCGGACTCGGCGGGGTCGCCGACGGGCGGCTCGAACCCGGTGGTGGGTACGTAGTCCTGCACCGGCGAGACGCTGTTCTCCGCGGCGGTCCGCTCGGCACGGGCCCGCTCCGCCCGGAGCCGTTCGGCACGCAGCCGCTCCGCCCGCTCGGCCTCGGTGGCGGGCTGCCCGTCCCCCGGCGGTTCCGTCCTGGCCTGCTCGGCGCGGAGCCGCTCGGCGCGAAGCTCCTCCAGGCGGGCCTTCTCGGCCCGGAACTCCTCCGCGCGCTGCTGGTCGGCCCGGAACTGCTCCGCACGTACCCGTTCCAGCCGCTCCTGCTCCGCACGGGCCAGTTCCGCGCGCTCCCGCTCGGCCCGAAGCTGCTCGGCCCGGAGCTGTTCGACCCGAAGCTGCTCCGCCCGAAGCTGTTCGGCCCGCTCCCGTTCGGCCCGTTCCCGCGCCAAGCGCTCCTGCTCGGCCCGCTCCCGCGCCAACCGCTCCTGCTCGGCCCGGGCCTGCTCCGCGCGGGCGCGTTCCGCTCGCAGTTGTTCTTCCCGGATTCGCTCGGCCCGGAGCTGCTCCTCGCGGATCCGTTCCGCCCGCAACTGCTCCAGGCGCGCCTGCTCAGCCCGGGCCTGCTCCGCGAGGAGCCGCTCTTCCCGGATCCGTTCCGCCCGCAACTGCTCCAGCCGCGCCTGCTCGGCCCGGGCGCGTTCGGCCAGGGCCTGTTCCTCCCGGGCCCGCTCGGCGCGCGCCTGCTCCACCCGCGCCTGCTCCACCCGCGCCTGCTCTACCCGCGCCTGCTCCGCACGGGCTTGCTCCTCCCGGGTTCGCTCCGCGGGGGACTGCTCCTGGCGGGGTTTTTCCTCCCGGACGCGCTCGACAACAACTGATTCGGCGCCGGGCTGCGCGGTCCGGGCCTGCTCGGCGCCGCCTTGCTCGGTGCGGCCTTGCCTGGTGCCGTCTTGCTCGGTGCCGTCTTGCTCGGTGTGGTCCTGCTTGGTGTGGGGCTGTTCGGTCTGGTCCCGCTCGGCCCGGGTCCGCTCCGCCTGCGACGACTCGGCGGCGTCAACCGCCGCACGCTCGCGACGCGACTTGCGCCCGAAGAACCACCGGCGGCCACGACGCGGCTCCTCCGGTTCGGCAGCCGCCTCCTTCTGCCGGCCGGTCGGCCGATCGTCCCGCTCCGGGCTGGACTCTCCCGCGCCCGGCGGATCGGCGACCGGTGCATCGGGCACAGCCGCGGTCGGTCCATCCGGGTCGAGCACCGGATCTGGCCGGGCCGGGGGCGGCGACGTGTCCGGCCCGACCGACGATGACGACTCCTGGTCGGCGGACGACGGCCCGTCCTGGCGCGCGGACGACCGCACGGACTGACGCACGAACGACGCCGCGTCCTGACGGGCGACCGACGGCCCGTCCAGACGCGCGGACGACGGTCCATCCGGCCGGGCGGACGGCGTCGCGTCGTACCGGACGGGGGGCGACGGGTCCTGTCCGGCGGGCGGCGTGCGCGGAGTGCGCCGCGCGAGCGGTTCCGGGGTCACCGCACGTGGCGGTTCCTCCGTCGCCTGCGGCGGTCCGGCCACCGACGGGCCCGACCGGGGCGCGGCCGACGCCTCCGGCTGCGGGTGGACCGGCGGCACGGGCTGGACGGGAGCGGGTTCCATCTTCGCCACCACGGGCTGCCGCTTATCGGCCGGCTCCGTGGGTGCGGGCCGTACCACCGGCGGTACGCGCGGTGCGTCCACCATCGACGCCGCCGACGCCGGCTCGTCCACCGGGTGGCCTGGCGTGGGCCGGACCGGAGTGGGCTCAGTCTGGGCGAACGTGGGCGAGGCCGTCGGAGCGGGCGGGGTCGGGGCGGACGAGGTCGGGGCGGACGGGGTCGGGGCGGACGGGGTCGGCGAGGGTTGGGACGGCCGGGCCGGGCTGCCGAACCACAGTTCGGCCTCGGCGGCCGGGTCCGGCGATCCGGTCGTGGGCGACCGGTCGGGCACCCCCGGTGCCGGTTGTACGGGTACGCCCGGTCCGAGGCGGTCCGCGGCGGGTTCCGCCCGCTCCGGCTCCCGGCCGGTGGACGGCTCGTCCTGCCCGGCGGAGGACTCCTCACGAACCGGGTACGGAGCGCTCGACTGCGCGTCCTCCGCCACGGCATCCGGCCAGAGGTCCGTCAGTTTCGGGACCTCGCGACTGAGCGCGATGCGCTCCGAGAGGCTCGGGCGCTCACCGGAGACCGTCGTGTCCCGCCCGTTCTGCACGGAGTCACCGGACGGGCGGGGGGCGGCATCAAGCGAACCGGCCTGCGTCGTCGGCCCGTCCGCCGAGCCGGCCCGTGCCGGCTCGGCCGGGGCTTCCGGCGGCGGCTGCGCTTCTGACCCTGCCGCGCCGGCCGGCGACGGTTCGCCCGCCTCGACGCGGTCGGCCGGACCGGGGCGCGGTCCGATTGGGGGCACGACCGGCTCGTGGCGTACCGGCGGGGGTGCGACCCGGTCGGCGGGGCCGGCGACCCGGACGTCGTCGGCGTCGCGGGCGGTGCCCGCCGGAGCCGGTTCGGCCGCGGGCGTCGGCGGGGTCGGATCCGGCGCGGGCTCCTCGTGGTCGGCCGCCTCGACCAGCCGGCGGACCGCCTCGGTGCCGGCCACCGGCCCCTCGAACTCCGGATCGCGTTCGTGGCCGGCCGCCGCCTCGACCAACCGGCGGACCGCCTCGGTGCCGACGACCTGCACGTCGAACCGGGGTGTCCGGACCCGGCCGGGAGCGCCCACGGCGACGGACGACGCGGCGCCGGACGGGTCGTCCGGCTCTCCCGGGAACCGCCGCCGGCCCGCAGCGGCGGTTGCGGGGCCGGTCCACGGCGGCGGGCTGTCCGGGACCACACCGGCCGGCCGGAACGCGGGCGGCGGCGCGGACTCGGCCGGTGATGGTCTTGTTGCCGGGGACGGGGACGGGGACGGTGGCGTGGCCGGGGGCGGTGGCGGTGGCGTGGCGCGCGGCAGGTCGGCCGAGGCCGGTTCCCGTTCGGCGGACGGCTCGATGACCAGGTAGATCGCCGCAGACCCGTTCTCGTCGTCGCCGGTGACTTCCGCCCGCGGGCGACCGGTCGCGGGCGTCACCACCGGGCCGGGCGCCCCGCTCCGAGCGGAGGCGTCCCGCTCGTCCGGGGATGACCGTTCCGCCACTCGACCTCCTCGTCACGTTCGCCGGTCCGACTGTTAAGTACGAGCGAACCGGGCGCCCGGATCAATCCGACGACGATTTTTTTACTCTTTCCAGTTCTCTTGTACCGGACCGTTCGGCGGCGACACCGTCGGACCGTCCGGGGCCGACAGCGCGTACACGGCGATGCCGTCCGCACGTCCCACGGCAAGCCGTCCGTCGTGCGCGGCGAGGGCCAGGACGGGCTCCTCGTCCGCCGGGAGCAGGTGTCGGAGCGCCCCGGATCCGGCGTCCTGGAACCGCACAGTGCCGTCGACAGCACCGGTGACGACCATGGCCGACCCGTCGGGTCCGGGCAGGGCCGCCAGCGCCAGCACCGACAACTTCCGCTCGACCAGGGCCGGGCCGAGCGGCATCCGCGCGTCCGCGTCCCACAGCCGGACGCTCCAGTACGAATGGCCGGCCAGCAGTGCGCGGCCGTCCGGCGATGGCACCGGGACCAGGACCAGCCCCGCTTCGGGGCGTGCGTCCAGCGCCCGCCCGTCCACGGCACGGGCGACCGGGTCCCACAACCGCAGCGCGCCGTCCTGATCGGGCGCGGCGAGCAGGGTACGACCGTCGGGCATGGGCAGAGCGGCCACCGGTCCGACGGCCGCGTGCAGGGGTGCACCGACCTGCGTCCCGGTCAGCGGGTCCCACAACCGCACCGGATCACGGTCCCGGTCCCGGGGACTGCCGGTGGCGACCAGCGTTCCGCCGTTCGGCAGCGGCACGGTGGCGACCGACCGGACCGGGACGGTGTGGCCGGTGAACCGGGCCACGAGCAGGCCGGTCGTCGGGTCGTGCAGCCGTACCGAGTGGTCGGCCTCGTCGCCGACGGCCAGCAGGGTGCGACCGTCCGGCAGTGGCACGGCGGCCAACGTGCCGACCGCGCCGGCGCCGTCGGCCAGCCGGCCCGCGGGTGCTCCGGTGTCCGCGTCCCACAGGTGCACACCCGTCCGTTCGCCAGCGCTCGCGAGCAGGACGGACCCGTCCGGTCGGGGCAGGAAGACCATGGCGGCCACCGGGTGGGCCGGATCGTCGGACGGTTGCGGCACCCCGTCGGACAGGTCCCAGAGTCGTACCGTCGGCTGCCCCGCGCCGGACACCAGCAGCGCGCGGCCGTCCGGCGCCGGGACCGTGGTGAGCGCCATGACCAGGTGTCGGTGGGCCGTGAACTCGCCGGCGCGTTCCCCGGTGGCCGGGTCCCACAGCCGTACCGACCGGCCGGTGGCGGCGGCCAGCAGGGTCCGGCCGTCGGGCAGCGGCAGGGCGGTCAGCGCGTGCGCGTCGTTGTCCGGGCCGTCGAACAGTTCGCGGTGCACCTGCCCGGTGTCCGGCGAGTGCAGCCGCAGGACGGTGTGCCACCGGCCGTCCACGACCCGGCCGCCGCCCTCGGCCGCGAGCAGGCTGCGACCGTCCGGCAGCGGCACGGTCGCCACGTGGGTCACCGCCCCGACCTCGGCGAGACACCCGCCGGTGGCCGGGTCCCACCACCGCATCGAGCCGTGCCAGCCACGGCTGACGCTGACCAGCAGG
This sequence comes from Micromonospora zhanjiangensis, assembly GCF_042650605.1. Classification (NCBI taxonomy): domain Bacteria; kingdom Bacillati; phylum Actinomycetota; class Actinomycetes; order Micromonosporales; family Micromonosporaceae; genus Micromonospora; species Micromonospora zhanjiangensis. Next base: position 38,017 of record NZ_JBHSBN010000016.1, read on the forward strand.
GTCCGGCCGTCGCTGGTCGACCACGGCAGCAGCGCGGACATCCCGTCCCGGTGACCGGTCAACTCCCGTACGAGGGAGCCGTCGAGGGGATTCCACAGCCGTACCGTGGGGTCCTTCGCGGCGCCGCCGGTGGCCAGCAGGGTCGTACCGTCGGGCAGTGGGACGGCCCCGACGGCCGTCACCGTGTCGGCGTGCCCGGCCAGCAGGGCGCCGACGGCCGAGCCGGTGCCCGGGTCCCAGAGCCGGACCGACCGGCCGGCGGCGACGGCGAGCAGCACGCGACCGTCCGGGACCGGCAGCGCAGCCAGCGCGGTGACCTTGCCCCGGTGCCGGAGCGGATCGCCGTACGGGTCGCCGGTGGTCGGGTCCCAGAGCCGGACCCGCCGGTCGTCGCCGCCGGTGGCGAGCAGCGTCCGGCCGTCCGGCAGCGGCACCGCCGCCACCGCCCGCACGTCGTCGTGGCCGGCCAGTTCCCGGTACGGCAGCCGGGGGCGCAGCCGGGCCCACTGTCGCCGGCAGAAGTCCGGCTGGACCGTCGTGGTCGTCGACATCGGACGACCATACGGGAGCGGGGCTACGCCTCCGTCTCGGCGGGGTCGGCGGCGTCCAGACCCTGGTAGCGCGACAGCCGACGGTGGGTGCGTTCGGCCCGCCAGACGGCCAACCCGATGGCCACCCCGCCGACGGTGAGCAGCGCCTGCAGGCCAGGGTCGTCGGCCCAGGCCACCGCGGCGAGGCAGCAGAGCACCGACACCGGCAGCAGCCAGCGGCGGATCCGCCAGCGGTACTGCCAGTCGCGGACCAGGGCGTCGACCCGGGGGTCGTCGGTCCGACCGTCGCGCAACGCCGTGCGTACGGCGGCCCGGGTGTCCGGGTCCGCACCGACGACCAGCGGCCAGCCGCGCTCGTCCACCGTCACGTCCATCTGTCCGCCCACCCTCCGGATGTCGTCGGCCGCCAATACCCCGCGCGGCCCGGGTTCATGCCTGCGGCGGCGCGGATCCGTCCCGACGGTCGGCGGGCAGGGGCCGTCCCGGGTCACCCCCCCCCGATCGGTGGGTCAGCTGATCGGGACCGGGGCGGACAGCCAGGAGGAGAGCCAGTCGAAGGCGGGCGCCTCCAACGCCTTCCACACCTTCCGGGTATGTCCGCCCTGGGGCAGGCTCTGGGTGGTCACCCGCAGCGGCGACCGGGTGACGGCGACGAACTGTTCGAGTTCCTTGTACTCGAAGGTGTCGTCCTTGGCCGCCGCGAGATACAGCGCCACCCGCGGGATCGGCAGGTTCTGCACCCGCCACAGTGGTGAGTTCTGGTTACGCGCGTCCTGGTTGCCCTTGTAGAGGTCGCCGGTGGTCTTGTCGGTGATGGCCCGGAAGTACCCGGACAGGCTGGCCGCCGCCGAGTACTTGTCCGGGTGCCGCAGGGCCAGGTTGACCGCGCAGAACGCGCCGGCCGAGTAGCCGATCAGACCCCACCCGCCGGGATCGGTACGGACCCGGAACAGCCGCCGCACGGCCTCCGGTACGTCGGTGGTGAGGAAGGTGTCCATCTGGATGCCGTTCACCTCGTTGACGCACTCGGTGTCGTGGGTGTTCGACAACACCTGGTACGGGAACACCACGACGGTCGGAGCCATCCGGCCCGAGGTGATCTCCTCGTCCAGGATCTTGGGCGCCTCCAGCGCCTTCAGCCAGGTCTGCGGCGAGCCCGGGAACCCGGACAGCGCCTCGATCACCGGCAACCGCTGCCCGTTCAGCGGCTCCTGGTCGTAGCCGGGCGGCAGGTAGGCGAACGCCTGCAGGGTGATGCCGCTGGCCTTGCCGGTGACGGTGAAGGACACCACCCGGCTGCCGGAGGCGCTGCGCGGCGCGTCGAGCACCGGCTGCAGCGCGTCACCGGGCGCCTGCTCGTCGGTCGGTGTCGCGGCCTCGCCCGGCGCCTTGCCGAACAGCGCGGACCAGGTGGTGTAGACCTCCACCTCCCGGTTCACCGCGACCCCGCCGGCGGCCAGCGCGGTGAGCAGGCAGAGGGTCAGCGCGAGCGGCCGCAGCACCCAGGCGAGCCAGCCGCGGGGCCGTTCCCAGAGCGTGGCGGTCAGGACGACGAGGACGACGGCGACGACGATCGTGGTGATCTGCGTACCGATGCTGTCCGGAGCCATGGACGAGTTCCCTTCCCCGGTCAGGAGCCGACGTTTCGGGCGGCACCCCGCTGCCGTGGGGGCGGCGACGCGGGCCGGCCGGCCCCACCGGATCCGGAGGGGGTGGCGCTGGGCAGTGGCAGCGGCTGCAACTCGCGCGGTTCGGCGAGCGCCGGCGGCAGGTGCTGGAACAACCAGCGCAGCGCGGTGGCGAGCCCGCCGGCCGGCTGCGGGGACGCCGGGCTCCCGGTCGGTTCCGGTGATCCGGTGCCGTTCGGCGTCGGCGCGCCGGTGCCGAACGGGGTCAACGTGTGGTGCGTTCCCCCGGCCGTGGAGGGAGCCGCCGTGGTCGGGCCGGGCCGGAGGGTGGCCGAGGGATGGGTGGCGCCGGGCGGGGCCTTCGGGTGGGTGCCCGGGTGCGCCGGCGGTGCCGCCTTACCCGGGGCGGCGGCCTTCCCGGAGGTGGTGGCCGGCGACGGGATGCCGGTGGGGTCCGTGCGGCCCGGGACGAACAGTTGGCTGCCGGCGTCCCGTTGGGCCCGCTGGACCTGGCCGTCGGCCAGCGGCGTACCGGCCGGCAGCAGCGCGAGCGGGCCGAACCGGTCCGGGTCGCCCTCGAAGATCCGCAGGCCGTCCGGTACGGCCCCGCCGATCGCGGCCATGCCCCAGCCGTGCTGGGCGATCCGCAGGTCGGCGGCGAGCCGGGTGGGCAGCTCACCGGTCAGTCGCTTGACCTTCATCCGGGTGTCGGCCCGGATGAACACCAGCACCGCCGGGATGGCGGTGGCCCGGCCGAAGGCGGCGACGTCCTGGTCGTTCCAGCCGTCCCGGGTGGCGCCGACGCCGGGCGGCGCGATGACGACGACGACCGGCAGATTCAGCGTCGGCGACCGGAAGTAGGCCGGCGGCAGGAAGATCGTCGGCGGTCGGTCCAGCGCCCAGGCCGCGTCGCCCTCCGGCCGCCACGGGAAGGCCAGTCCGTAGCGCGACCCCTCCCCCGCCTTGCTCTGCAGCCAGGGCGCCAGGTTGGCGTGCCGCTCGGTCGAGTGGTCGTCGGCGCCGCCCGAACTCAGCAGCGCCGACCAGGTCGGATAGAACTCGCCGGACCGGTTGACCACCAGGGCGACCCCGAAGATCAACAGGATCTCGCTGAGCAGCAGCGCGACGACCCGGACCGGCAGCAGCCGGCCGCGCAACCGGCGCCAGTACAGCACCAGCGCCGTGACCGCACCGATCGTGACGCACCAGACGACGATCAGCAGCGGCAGACTCGTCAGCTCCATCGACCAGCCGTTTCGGCGGAGGTACGCCGGCCGGGGCAGGCGGGCGACGGGGGCGCGCCGGCCACCCCGGGCCAGGCTGTCACCACCGGCCGGAAAGTGCCTGCGATCAGGCTGAGCGACCGCTGGGAGGAGGTCGCCCGGTCGGGTCGGGGGACCGGCCGGGTCGTCGACTGGCCGGCCCGACTCAGGTCTACGCGCACGGCATGACCGTAGCGCCTCGCTGCTGCCCGGGACGGCCCCGGCGACCGTTTCCCATGTCACACGGGATGCGGGCAACCTGACGGGCGTCGGCCGCGTCGGGGCGCGCGGCTCCCGACCCGGCCGCGTTCCGCCGTCGGCGAGCGCGGCCCCCGACGGAGTACCCGGTGCCCGTCGTCGGGCGGGCCGGGTACTCCGTCGCGGCGCCGGGTCAGCGGTCGGTGCGGGAGCGGGTGGCGCGGTGCCGGCGGATCACGGCGAGCCAGAGCAGCAGCGCACCGGCGAGGATGGCCGCCACGCCGACGGCCAACTGCGGGCCGAGCCGGCTACCGGTGACCGGCATGCCGCCCGGCCCGGACGGTGGCTCCGACGTGTCGACGATGGTCAAGGTCAACGACGCCTGCCGCGAGTCGACCAGGCTGGTGGCGGTGACCAACACCGTACCGGCGTCGGCGAAGGTGACCGGCTTGGCGAACCGGCCGGCACCGTCGGCGGTGACCGAGATCGGGGGAATGGCTGCCGCGACACGCTCCGGCAACCGCACGGCGGCCGGCACCATCGCACCGGTGCCGCCGGGCGGGGCCGGCGCCGGTGCCGGCAGCCGCAACAACGCCGGGTTCAGCGTGAACGCCAACCGGACCGCACCGTTGCCCGGCCAGTTCGTGCCGGACAACGTCACCGGCTGACCCGGTTCCGCGGTCAGCCGGTCCGCGGTCAACGACGGTGACAGCGGTACGTACTGCGTCGGCTGCGGCGAGTACGTCACCGGCGGTGGCGGGCTCACGCTGGGCGTACCGGTCGGCTGGGTGGGGGTGACCGGCGCCGCCCGGAGCGCCAGCCCGCTCGCCGACGATCGGGCGGTCGACGCGGCGGCGCCCGCCGCCGGTCCGCCGAGTACGGCCAGGCCGACCGCGAGGGCGGTGATGATGATGATGCGGGTTGGCCGCATGGTGGGTCCTCTCTATCGATCACAGGTTCGCGCGGTGGTGATCCGGGTCGGCCACGACTGCACGCCGGGGGTGACCCGCAGATCGGCGAGCCCGGACGTGGTGACCGGGGTGAGCAGCGTGACGTCCAGGACACGGGCCTGGCCGGCCGGTACGTCGACGGTCGCGACGGCCACCCGGCGACCCCGTTCCGTACCGCCGCCGACCCCGACGGGTGCGCCGTCGAGGCGGGCGTCGAGCACCGACCCGCCGGCCGGGCTGAAGACGTTCACCAGGGTCCGCGCCGTGTACGGGTTCCCGGCCATTCGCAGTCCCAGGACCGACGGGGACAGGCCGGACCGCGGTGCGGTGGAGCCCAGGGTGACCCGCAGCCGCAGTTCGCGCCGGCCGTCGGGGCGGCAGTCGCCGACGGTCAGCTCGGCCGTGTGGGTGAGGTAGTAACCGAGTTTCGCGCCGCTGCCGTCGTTGAGGAACACCCCCACCGTGGAGGTGTCCTCCCGCTCCGGCAGGATCCCGGCCAGCCGGGTTTCCGCGATGGCCGCCTGCTCGTCGGGGTGGGCGCTCCAGAACAGGAGCCGCCGCTCGGTGAGCGCCTGGTCCAGCGCGGGCAGCAGCAGCCTCGGGTCGACCGTCCGGCTCAGCAGCACGTCGAGGACGGCCCGCGCCGAACTGGCGTAGTAGGCGTCCTGTGTGGACGCCGGGAGGAACCGGTAGGCGTCCGAGAGCAGGGTGCGGACCACCGTGGTCGCGGCCAGCGGTGCGGCGCCCCGCACGGGTACCGGCCCGGTGGCCCGCAGCAGGTAGGACACCGCCACCGGATCGGTGGCCAGCACCCCGTCGACGGCGACGCCGAACCGCCTGCGGTACATCTCCCGGTACATGGTGGCCGCGGTGGGAAAGTGCGGGCTGAGGTTCACGTCGGCGGGATAGATGCCGATCAGATCGCCGTAGAGCGCCCTGGTGGCGCGGTCCAGTGGCAGGACCGGCACCACGCCCGTCACGAGCAGATCGATGGCGTTGCCCTGCCGGAGCACCGTGACCCGACCGTCCGAGACCCGCAGCGTCACGTAGGCGCCGAGCATGCCGCCGGTGGCCCGCTTCTCGGCGAGGTTCTGGAAGGCGAGCAGATAGGTCCGCGAGCCGCTGGCGGCGAGCATCGTGGGCAGCAGGGCCGCGCCCCGCCGGGCCGCCGAGGTCAGCGTCGACAGCAGGTCGATCTGGCGGCGCAGTTCGGTCACCGCCGACCGGACCTGCGGCAGCAGGTCCGCCGAGGGCGTACCCCGGAACCGGTCGCGGACCGCGCGGACCGCGCCGTCCGCCTCGGTCAGCCGGGGGGCGGCCCGACGCAGCGCCGCGAGGTCCACCCGGTCGGCGCGGGGCAGCAGCGCGCCGAAGTCCACCCCGAGCAACTCCGGGAAGACCTGCCGGGCCAGGTCGTCGACGGCGACCGCGACCTGGCGTACGGCGGTGAGGCTGTCGCCGACCAGCGGCGTACGGGTGCCGAGCCACCAGCCCGGGTCGCCCGTCCCGGACCGCGCCGCGGCGGTCTGGCTCTGCAGGGCGGCCAGGGTCCGGCGGGCCTGGCCGGTGTCGCCGGCCAGCACCTGCTCGGCCAGCGCGCGGGCCAGCCCGACGGCGTTGCCGAGATGGTTACGGGCCTGCCAGCCGCGTATCCCGACCCAGCCGGTGCCGAGCAGCAGCGCCGAGACGAGCACGAGCGCGGTCAGCAGGGCGCGCCGCATCCGGGTCCGCCGGGTCCGCCGGGTGCGGCGGGCTCGGGCCGGACGAACGGGAATGAGTCGACCAAGTCGCATTCCACTGCTTCCTGTCAAGCGTCACTCGGCGTGCTGACTTTGGTACAACCATAGATATAGCACGCGGAAGCCGTAGTTTGTCGTATTTGGTACGACCGAGTGAATTACAGGGATGAAAGCGACATATCCTCACCTGCGGCTGTGGGCCGCCTCGGTGAGCATCTGCTCGATCTGGTCCACCCCGGACCGCAGTGACATCGCCCGCAGATAGGTCTCCCGGGCCCGCTCGGACATCTCCTGCCGGGCCCGGGCGGGGATGGCCGAGGCCAGCGCGAACCGGTCGGCCAGGGCGCGCCAGTCCTCCGGCCGGCAGGACAGTCCGGCCCGACCCCGCTCGATCAGGTCGGCGGTGTCACCACCGGCCGACGCCACCACCGGCGAACCGGCCGACAGGGCGGCCGGCACCTTGGACGGCACCGTGCCGTGCAGCACCGGCAGGTCCCGCATCGTGACCAGTTGGTAGTCGGCCGCGTTGTAGAGGTCGGCCATCTCGTCCGCCGGGCGCCGGCCGATGAACCGCACGTTGGTCGCGCCGAGTTCCGCGCACAGCCGGCGGGCGCGCTTCTCCTCCGTGCCGGAGCCGACGAGGACCAGGTCGAACAGCGAGTGGGTGGTGGCCGCCGCCCGCAGGGCCGTCTCGATCCGCTGGTACGGGCCCATGTTGCCGGCGTACATGATGGTGCACCGGCCACGGTGGCCGATGGCCCGGCGCGCCTCCCGGCTGGCCCGTGCCGGCCGGAAGATCCGCTCGTCGGTCCAGTTGAGTACCAGCCGGACCCGTTGCTCGTCGGCCCCCCGCTCGACCACCAGTTCGCGCATGGACGGGGCGCTCACCGCGATCCCGTGAGTCGACCGGTAGAAGCGCCGCAGCGCGCCGGCGAACCCGCTGGTGGCCAGCCGGCCGGGCGGCGCGGTCGCACTGGTCGGCGGCGTCTGCATCGACCGGGGCCAGGCGTCCTGCACGTGCACCACGGTGGGTACACGCCGGGACAGCCGCAGCAGCGCGTTGGCCGCGACGGCGGTCGCCGGGGCGTCGTACACGTAGAGCGCGTCGATCCCGGCGAAATAGCGCGGCGCGGCGAGCGACGTGCTGGCCGCGAAGCTGGCATGGCTGGCCATCCGCCGTACGGTCGACGCGTCGTGGCTCGGATAGCGGGCCACCCGACGGACGGTGAGCCCGCCGGTGGTGATCTCCTCGCTCCACCGCTGGCGGTAGCCGGGGTAGACCCGGCCGGCGGGGTAGCTGGGGAAACCGGTCAGCACCCGGACCTCGTGGCCGCGCGCCGCCAACTCCTCCGCCAGGCTGCCCGGGATGAACGCCGGCTCCGGCGGATAGAAGTACGACAGGATACCGATCCGCATGCTCATCGAACCATCTCGACCTTCCCGTGCGGTCCGACGGCGATGCCGGCCGAGGGCCGCGCGAACGCGGGTTGACGGGGGTTCACTTCGTCACCTGGCTGAATTCCTGCGTCGCGTCGGTCGGCGCCGCCGCGACGGCGCCGGCGCCGTTCTGCGCCGGCACGTCGGTCGCTTCCGGCCCGACGCCCGCCCGCCGCCGCCCGGGTACGGCGTGTTGGGCCGGGACCTCCAGGTAGCTCGGGTAGTAGCGCCCCTCGGCCACGCTCCGGCGAGCACCGTTGAGCACGCAGCCGAGCAGCCGGGCGTCCACCGCTCGTAGCGCCTGGGTCGCCGCGGTGAGTTGGGCCTGTGACGTCGAGCCGTACCGCGCCACCAGCAGCGCGCCGTCGGCCTGCACCGACACCACCACCCCGTCGGTGACGGCGAGCAGCGGGGCCGTGTCGATGAGGACGATGTCCGCCGACTCCCGGAGCGAGGCGAGCAGGTCGGCCATGCCCTTGGAGCCGAGCAGTTCGCTGGGGTTCGGCGGGGGCGGCCCGGCGGGCAGCACCAACAGCGACCGGTCCCCCCAACTCTGCACCGCGTCGGTCAGTTCGACCTCACCGAGCAGGACGTCCGTGAGCCCCGGCCGGCCGGTCAACCCGAGGTACTCGGTCACCTGCGGGCGGCGCAGGTCCGCGTCGACCAGCAGGACCTGCCAGCCCGCCTCGCAGAGCGCGATCGCGAGGTTGCACGCGGCGGTGGTCTTCCCCTCGCCCTGCACGGCGCTGGTCACGGCGACCACCCGGGCCGGCTCCTGCAGGTCGACGAAGCGCAGGTTGGTACGCAGCTTGCGCATCGCCTCGGCCCGGGGCGACTTCGCCGACGCGCCGACGATCAGTTTGGCCGACTTCATCGACTTGTCGTACGGGATCTCCCCGATGACGGGCGCCGAGGTGAGTCGGGACAGCACCTCGGCGGTCCGCACGGCCCGGTCGACCATGGCCCGCACGATCGCCGCCGCGACACCGGCGAACAGCCCGAGCAGGCCGCCGAGGACGAGATTGCGCGCCGGATCGGGCGCCACCGGCTCCGGGGTGACCCGGGGTCCGTTCATCACTTCGACCTTGACCAGTGAGTTCTTGGCGCCGGTGGGCGTCTCGATCGACTGGACCAGCTTGACGAACTGGACGGCGACCACCTCCACCACCCGCAGCGCCCGGGCCTGGTTCCGGTCGCTGAAGCTCGCGTCGACGAGCACGCTGCTGACCGGGGTCAGTGCCGTCAGCCGCGCCTGCACCTCACCCGCGGTGACTCCGAGCCCCGGTTCGGCCGCCACGCTCTGCGCCAGCCGGTCGCTGGTCAACAGCGCCGCGTACGACTTGGTGCGCTGCTGGACGTAGGCGCTGCCCTGAGCCGCGGCCAGCAGGCCGTCAGCCGGAGTCGTCACGAAGAAGAAGGTGACCGAGGCGTCGTAGCGCGGCTGGGTGTTCACGGTGATCAGCCCGGCCGCGGCGAGTCCGACCATCACCGAGGCGAGGACGATCCACCACCGGCGGCGCACCGCGGTCAGTTGGCTCTGCAGGTTCATGAAGCGGGTCCCTTCTCGGGCGCTGACCGACCGATCACCGTCGAGATCGCCGGGCCGCGGCGGCAACCCCGATGATGCGGAGCGTCGACCGGGGTCGACCCAGCACCACTAGCTGACTGTAAAGGATCGGGAACTCACAGTGACGGCAATCCTGTGGACGTCGCCGTTACAACGATCGGATCTTGACCCGGTTTCGGCCCCGGCCAGGAACGAGTCCCCTGGTAGGGTGATCGACGGAGCGCCGGGAAGTCTGGTCGGCAAGCAGGTCCCTCGCCATCGCCGACCCGAAGGACGACGCCACCGATGACCCCGCGCCCACCCGGACAGCGTCCCGCGCGCCGGCTGTTCACCCCGGCGGGTTGGCCGGACACCGCCTTCCTCGCCTCCGTGTTGCGCACCGAGACCGTCGGCGGAGCAATCCTGCTGGTCGCCTCCGTCCTGGCGCTGGCCTGGGCGAACTCGCCCTGGCAACAGGCGTACGTCGAGCTGGGCCGGTTCGTGCCGTGGCCCGGTGGCGGTTCGCTGCACCTCGACCTGACGCTGGGCCAGTGGGCCGCCGACGGGCTGTTGGCGATCTTCTTCTTCGTGGTCGGGCTGGAACTCAAGCGGGAGTTCGTCGCCGGCGACCTGCACGACCCGCGACAGGCGGTACTGCCCGTCGTCGCGGCGGTCGGCGGGGTCGCCCTGCCGGCGCTGGTCTACGCGGCGGTCAACCTCACCTCATCCGGCGGAGCGCCGCGGGGCTGGGCGATCCCCACGGCCACCGACATCGCCTTCGCCCTCGCCGTGCTGGCGGTGATCAACTCGCACCTGCCGCAGGGGCTGCGGGCCTTCCTGCTCACCCTCGCCGTGGTGGACGACCTGATCGCCATCACCATCATCGCGGTCTTCTACTCGGAACAGGTCCACCCGCTGCCGCTGCTCGGCGCGGTGGCGGCGGTCGTCGCCTTCGGCGCGCTGGTCCGCTCCGGCCGGACCCGGTGGTGGGCGCTGCTGCCGCTGGCCGCGGTGGCCTGGGCCATGATGCACGCCTCCGGGGTGCACGCCACCGTCGCCGGGGTGCTGCTCGGCTTCACCGTCCCGGTGCACACGAACCGGGGAAGCCATCCGCACCTGGCCGAACACCTCGAACACCGCTGGCGCCCGATCTCGGCCGGCCTCGCGGTGCCGGTGTTCGCGTTCTTCGCCGCCGGCGTCCCGCTGCGCGGCACCGACGTCGGACGACTGCTGACCGACCCGATCGTGCTCGGCGTGGTGGCCGGTCTGGTGATCGGCAAGAGCGTCGGGATCCTCGGCTCCACCTATCTGGTCGCCCGGTTCACCCGGGCCCGGCTCGACAGCGGGATCAGCTGGCGGGACCTGCTCGGCGTATCACTGCTCGGCGGGATCGGGTTCACCGTCTCGCTGCTGATCGGTGAACTGGCGTTCGGCACCGGCAGCGTGGCCGACGGGCACGTCAAGGCGGCCGTACTGGGCGGCTCGGTGCTCGCCGCCCTGCTGGCCGCCGCCGTACTGACCCGGCGCAACGTCGTGCACCGCCGAGCCGCCGAGCGGGTCGCGGGGGACGGCGACCGGCGTGGAGGGCGGACGGTGACCCGGCCGGCGGACGGCTGACGGTGACCCGACAGGCGGGCGGTGACGTCAACGGGGTCCGACGTCCGGGTCCTCGTCCTCGTTCCGGCCGTCGTGGTCGTCCGCGAGCGCCTCGGACAGTTCGTCCGTCACGTCGTCGCCCGGGATCGCGATCTCCTCGGCGGCCGCGCGCGGATCGGGCCGCTCCCGCTTCGTCGGCTCCGGAGCGGTCCCCTCACCGGCGAAGCCGTACTCGTTCGGCTCGTCATGTCTGGACATCTGGCGCAACCACCCGTCCTCCGGCCGGTCGGCGGATCCGTTCGGCAGGATCACCGTAGGTGGCCCGGACCCGGACGCGGGGAGCTTCGCGGCATTTCCGCTCCCGCCCCTTCCGGGCGCGGCGCGCCGGATCAGGTCAGCTGCCCGACCGCGTCCAGGATCAGCCACAGGCCGCAGATGGCGAACAGCACCGCCGCGCCGTACCGGATGGTCCGTTCCGGCAGCCGGCGACCCAACGCCCGACCGACCAGGATGGCCAGCGCGTCCGCCGCGACCATGCCCAGCGTCGACCCGAGCCAGGTGCCGAACCAGCCGTACCGGGTGGCCAGGGTGATCGTGGCCAGCATGGTCTTGTCGCCCAGCTCGGCCAGGAAGAACGCCACCGACACGGCGATGATCGCCGAGCGGCTGGTCCGCTCGGCCTTGCGTTTCTCCTCCTCGGTCAGCTTGTCGCCGCGCAGCGTCCAGGCGCCGAAGCCGAGGAAGGCCAGCCCGGCGACCAGGGCGATCCAGCCGGTGGGCAGCGCGGCGCCGATACCCGCGCCGATCGCCACCGAGGCCAGGTGGACCACCGCGGTGGCCGCGCTGATGCCGATCAGCACCGGCAACGGCCGGAACCGGGTGGCGAAGGTCAACGCCATCAACTGCGACTTGTCGCCCAACTCGGCCACGAAGATGACGCCGAAGCTGACCGCGAGTGCGGTGAGAAAACCGTTCATGGGACCCTTCCCGATCAAGGCCGGGCAAGGGCACGGGGGACCTCGACCCGGCTGTGACAGCCTGAGTCGAAGGTCTCGCCCGCCCCACCGGAGGTGGGGCCGGGTGGCCGGATGCGGAACGCACCAGTATGTCGACCACGCCGTTGGGGGCTACTCCCCTTCGCGTGACCGAGCATAACCGATCTTCCGGACCCCGCCGACCCGGGCCCGCCCGCCCGGACCGGTCGGGGTCCGGTGCGGCCCGTCGGTGGTCACCCGGCCTGGGCCAACGTCACGGCGAACAGGCCGTCGTCGTCGGTCCACAGGTGCCGGGTGACGAATCCGGCCGCGCCGAGCTCCGCCTCGATCCCCGCCCGGCGGAACTTCGCCGAGATCTCGGTGCGCAACTCCTCGCCCTCGGCGAAGTCCACCACCAGGTCGAGCACCCGGACCCGCATCGGGCGGGTGGCCCGCAACCGCATCTCGATCCACTCCCGCTCGGCGTCCCAGATCGCCACGTGCCGGAACGCCTCCGGGTCGAAGTCCGCGCCCAGCTCCCGGTTGATCACCCGCAGCACGTTGCGGTTGAACTCCGCGGTGACCCCGGCCTCGTCGTCGTACGCGGGAACCAGCACCGCCGGGTCCTTGACCAGGTCGGTGCCGATCAGCAGCCAGTCGCCGGGTTCCAGGGCGGCCCGCATCGCCGCGAGGAAGCCGGCCCGCTCGTCGGGCGCCAGGTTGCCGATCGTGCCGCCCAGGAAGACCACCAGCCGGCGTCCGCCGGTCGGCAGCCGGTCGAGCTGGCGGGTGAAGTCGCCGACGATGCCGCGTACCCGCAGGGCCGGGTAGTCGGCCGCGATCTCGGCGGTGGACTGGCGCAGCGCGCTGACCGACACGTCCAGCGGGACGAAGGTGCCCAGGTCACCGCGGCGGGCGAAGGCGTCGAGCAGCAACCGCGTCTTCTCCGACGACCCCGAGCCGAGTTCGATCAACGTCTTGGCGCCGGACGTCGCGGCGATCTCGTCGGCGCGCGCGGCGAGCACCGCCCGCTCGGCCCGGGTCGGGTAGTACTCCGGCAACCGGGTGATCTCCTCGAAGAGTTCACTGCCCCGGGCGTCGTAGAACCACTTCGGCGGCAGCCACTTCGGGTGGGCGGTCAGCCCCACCCGTACGTCGTGCCGCAGTCCGCGCGCGACCTCCCGCTCCTCCAGGTAGATCTCCAACGGTTCGACGCTCATGCCAGCCCTCCGCTGCGCTCCGGGCTGTCATGAGGCACCGGGGCACCGAGCCTGATGATTCGCTCGCTTCGCTCGCTCATGCGGCACTGGTCCCTTCGATCGGTTCGATGCGGAGGTCGTCGGCGGTGGCGACCACCAGATGGTCGGCCGGCACCGGTTTCCAGGCGGGGTCGTCGTCCAGCGGCTCGGAGGCGATCAGCACGCTCCGGCCGTCGGTCCGGGTGGACAGGGCGTGCCCGCGGGCGGTGGCCACCGCCGTACGCCCGTCGGTGAGCAGCAGGTTCAGCCGGGAGTCCGGGGCGAGTTCGCCGACCGCCCGGACGGTGTCGCCGACCGCCGCGGCGGGCGCGGCGCCGGCCCGCAGCCGGTGCCGCACCAGCGCCCAGAGCAACGCCGAGTCGGTGGGCGCGTCCAGGGTGAGCAGGTCCCGGGTGGGCAGCCCGCGGGCCAGCGGGACGACCGAGTCCGGCCAGCCCCGGACCACGCCGTTGTGGCTGAACAGCCACCGCCCCTCGACGAACGGCGCGGCCGCCGTCTCCACCACCGGCATGCCCACGGTGGCCGACCGCACCGCCGCGAGCACCGCGCCGGACACGGTCGCCGCGGCGAGCGCGGGCAGCGTCGCGTCCGCCCACAGCGGTACGTCCCGGCGGTAGCGCACCGGCCCACCGTCGGCCGGGTACCAGCCGACGCCGAATCCGTCGGCGTTGACCGTCCCGCCGCCGCGCATGTCCACCGGCGCCCAGGACTGCCGGGCCAGCGCGTGCGGCGGGTCGTACAACAGGGCGGCCAGGGACAGCGGGGGCCCCAGATAGGCCAGGTGCCGGCACATCAGGCGGCCCTCGCGGCGGTACGGCTCACGCGGCGCGCTCCCCGGCGGGAACGTCCCGGGCGCAGCGGAAGCCGGCGAAGATCTGTCGGCGGATCGGCAGGTCCCAGTTGCGGAACGTGCCCCGGCAGGCGGACCGGTCGGTGCCGAACGAGCCGCCGCGCAGCACCCGGTAGGCGTCGCCGAAGAACACCTCCGAATACTCCCGGTACGGGAAGGCGGCGAAGCCCGGGTAGCCGTGGAAGGTGGTCGAGGTCCACTCCCACACGTCCCCGACGAGCTGGTGCACGCCCAGCGGCGAGGCGCCGGCCGGGTAGGCGCCGACCGGCGCCGGCGAGAGGTGCCGCTGGCCGAGGTTGGCCCGCTCGACGGTGGGGTCCTCGTCGCCCCAGGGGTAGCGGCGGGACCGGCCGGTCGCCGGGTCCCACCGGGCGGCCTTCTCCCACTCCGCCTCGGTCGGCAGCCGCTTGCCGGCCCAGGCCGCGTACGCCTCGGCCTCGTAGTAGCTGACGTGCACCACCGGCTCGGCGCCGACCAGCGGCGAGAACCGGCCGAACCGCAGGTAGCCCCAGCCCGAGCCGTCCCGGCGCCAGTGCATCGGCGCGCTCAGGTCCACCTCGCACCGGTGCCGCCAACCGGCCTCGCTCCACCAGCGCGGGTCGTGGTAGCCGCCCGCGTCGACGAACGCCAGGTAGGCGTCGTTGGTCACCGGCGCGGCGTCCAGGAGGTACGGCGGCAGATCCACCACGTGCCCGGGGCGTTCGTTGTCCAACGCCCACGGGTCGGTGGAGGTGCCCATGGTGAACGGCCCGCCGGGCACCAGCACCTCACCCCCGACCGGTACGACCGCCGGCGGGGTCGGTTCGCCGGACAGCACCGGCGGGCCGACCCGCAGCTGGTGGGTGGCGAGCATCGTCTCGTCGTGCTGCTGCTCGTGCTGGACGATCATGCCGAAGGCGAACCCGTCGGTGACCAACCGCCGGCGGTCGAACCGGACGTGGTCGAGCAGGTCGAACACCTTGTCCCGGACGGTGTGCAGGTAGGCCCGGGCCTCGTCGGGGCGCAGCAGCGGCAACGACGGCCGGTCCTTGCGGGGTTGCTTGAACGCGTCGTACAGGTCGTCGATGTCCTGGCGGACCGGTGGGCGGCCGCCGACGTCGCGTACCAGCCAGAGTTCCTCCTGGTTACCGACGTGCGCGAGGTCCCAGACCAGCGGCGACATGATCGTGGAGTGCTGGCGCATCAGGTCGCCGTCGTCGACGGCGTCGGTGAGCAGGCGGGTGCGGTCCCGGGTGCGCTCCAGTTCGGCGGCGATCCGGCCGCGCAGCCGCTCGCCCGTGGCGTCCTGTTGGTCGAGGTCGGTCACCGGTGTTCCCCTTTCCCGGCGGCGAGCCGCCGTTCCACGATCCGGCCGATCTCCGTGCGGGTGGTCGGTCCGAGGTCGGTGCGGTCCAGCGCCCGTACCGCGAGGTCCAGCACCGCGGTGGCGGCCCGGGCCAGCGGCGGGTCGGCCAGACCGCACCGGGCCGCCTCGGCCCACCGGTCGGCGACCGGTTCGCAGGCGGCCCGGGCCGCGTCCAGCGCCGTCGGATCGGCCAGCAGCGCGGCGAGCACCCCGACCGGCGCGATCCACTCGTCGGCGGGCTGGGCGTCCAGGTAGCGGACCTCCAGGTAGCCGCGCGGACGGACCGGCGGGAACAGGGTGCTGAGGTGGTATTCCAGGTCGTCCACGGTGGGCGGCTCGGGCAGCGCTCCGGCCATCCAGTCGGCGAAGGTGAGCCCGGGCGGGACCGTCCAGTCGTCGCCGGAGCGGCGGACGCAGAGCAGCGGCGCCGACAGCGCGTACGCCGACCAGGCGGCGACCGGGTCGGTCGCCCGGGTCGCCGACGACCACACCGGCCGGGTGCGGGCCGGGTCGATGTCCTGCCAGGCGACCATCCGGGCCGACGCCCAGCCGGTGTCCCGGCCGGCGTGCCGGCGGGCCGTCGCGAAGGTCGCCAGCAGCGGCGGGCCGAACGCGTGCAACGCCACCCAGCGCCCGACGACCTCGTCCGGGCGACCGGCGTCCAGGCAGAGCTGCAGGCCCGCGGTGCTGAACATCATGGTCCGGCCGGCCGCGCCACGCCGGTCGAAGGCGTGCCGCATGGCGCGGTAGCGAGGGGTGTCGACACAGGGACGCGGCGGCCGGTACGGGTCGATGCCGCTGGTGCCGAGGACGAGCCCGGCGGTGCGGAGCAGGTCGCGCAGCCGGTCGGTGTCGTCCCCGGTGGCCGCGAACAGCGCGGCGAGAGAGTGGTGCGGGACGGTGGAGATCTCCACCTGTCCGCCGGGCTCGACGGTGATCGTGCCCTGGTGGGCCAGCGCCAGGTGAGCGCCGGCGGGGTCGAGAGTGGTCGGGGCGTACGGCCCGAGGGCCCGGCGCAACCGGTCGGGGTCGACCGGGCGGCTCGGATCGGACGCGTCGTGGACGGTCCATTCCAGTTCGACTCCGGTCAGCTCCGGTGGACCGGTCTTGAAGCAGATCGTGGTCAGGTGCCCCTCGGCGTCGGACAGCTCCCGCAGCACGGCGGGGCTGTCCACTTCTGGCGACAGCACGGCAGGTCTACTCCCTCCGCTCCGGGCCGTGCCCCTGGATACCCGGCTGGTCCCGTTGTAACCGGACCGGCGGGATCAGCCGTGGGCGCGGCGTTTCGCATTCCTATCACCCCGGACCGACATGAACATCTCGGCGAGACGACCGGCGCCGGAACGTCCGGTTGCGGCGGGCGGCCCGCCGATCGACCGTGACGGACCCCTATATGCCCTTTCCGGTAAATAACCGATCGGTTATGTTGGCCTCGTGACCTCGCCGTTCGACGCGCTGACCGAACCGACCCGGCGCCGGATCCTCGATCTGCTGCGGGAGCGTCCCCGGTCGGTCGGCGAGCTGACCCGGGAACTCGGACTCAGCCAACCGGGCACCTCCAAGCACCTGCGGGTGCTGCGCGAGGCCGGCCTGGTCCGGGTCCGGGTCGACGCCCAACGCCGCTGGTACGAACTGCGCCCCGAGCCGTTGATGGTGCTGGACGACTGGCTCGCCCCGTACCGGTGGCTCTGGCGCGACCGGTTCGACCGGCTCGGCGGGCACCTCGACGCGATGCCCGACGAGCGGCCCGACCCGGCCGCCGGGAGCGGCCCGGCGCGGCCCACGGCCGACAACCAGGAGGAGGACTTTCGGTGAACGAGACGCTGGAGACCGTCGACGGCCGGCCGACCCTGCGGGTCGAGCGTCGTTTCGACCACCCGCCGACCAAGGTCTGGCGGGCCGTCACCGAACCGGACCACCTCGCCCGGTGGTTCCCGTTCACCGTCCGGCTCGAACCGGCCAACGGCGGGACGATCCGCTTCTACCCGCCGGACCGGCCGGACGTGCCCGCGTCCGAGGGCACGGTCACCGCGTACGAGCCGCCCCGGCTGTTCGCCTTCACCTGGGGCGACGACCTGCTGCGGTTCGAGCTGCACCCGGCCGGGACCGGCTGCCTGCTGGTCTTCACGCACACCTTCGACGACCGGGCCGGCGCGGCCAGCTTCGCCGCCGGGTGGCGGGTCTGCCTGGACGCGCTGACCGGCGACCTGGCCGGCGCGCCGGTCGACGTGCCCGCCCCGACGGCCGAGCTGCACGAACGGTACGTCCGCGCGTTCGGCCTCGACGAGGGCGTGCTGGAGGAGACCGCCGACGGGTGGCGGGTGCGCTTCGAACGGCAACTGACCCGGCCGGCCGAGGCGGTCTGGACGGAACGCACGGCCGGCGGCGTGCCCCGGGTCGGTGGTCCCCCGCCGGCCGCCTTCACCACCGGCTCCGCCCCGGCCGGCGCGGTCACCGTGGTCGACCCGCCGACCCTGGTCGAGTACGCCTGGCAGCACGACGGCCGGACCGCGGGCCGGGTCCGCTGGCAACTGGTCCAGGGCACCGGGCACGGCGCCCGGCTGGTCGTCAGCCAGACCGGCCCGGCCGACCTGACCGGGCCACGGTCCGCCGCCCTGGCCGACTGGCGGGCGTACGTCGAGGACCTGGCCCGGCCCCGGGACCGCGAACCCGACCGACCCGCCTGACCGGCCGCGCGGGCCGGTTCAGCCGGCCTGCGTGACGACGTCGTTGAGCAGTTTCTGGACCACCCCGCGGGTCTCCGGCGGCGACTTGACGAACACCCCCACCTGCCACTTCAACGGCCCGCCCGCGGTCGCCGGGCTGTAGTGGCTCAGGTCGACGGTGTAGAAGCCGTCGGCGTCCCGCGCGGTCTCCACCATCACGGTGCGGTCGTCCAGCACCGGCTTCGCCTTGGCCGGCTGGTCGAACCAGGCCCCTTCCAGGGCCTTGCGCTCGGCCGGGGTGCAGGTGGTCGGGCAGGGGCGCAGCAACACGTTCGCCTTCTGCCGGGAGGTCGGGTTCTGCTCGTCGATGCAGACCCAGACCTTGGCACCGGCCAGCTTGTCCGGCACCTTTCCCGCCATGCACCCCCAGGTCCCGCCGGCTCGGAACGCGAACGGCCAGCCGTTGAAGGCCATCGTGTAGGTGTCGTCCCCGGCCGCGTACGTCGGGCCGACGACGGAACGCGCCGCCACCTGCCGCAGCTTCGGCTTCCGCGCGTCCGGGTCGCCGGGGCCGCCCGGTGCCGCCGACGGGTCGCCGCCGGAGGGCTCGTCGGACGGGACCGGGAGACCGGGACCGGCGCTGCGGCTCGCCGTGGGCGCACCGGTCGGGCCGGCCTGCGGCGTACCCCGGCCGAAGGCCCAGTAGGCGACCACCGCGGCGGTGCCGAGCAGCAGAACCACCGCGCAGACCCCGGCGATGACCACCGCGAGCGGCCCGGGGCCGGACCGCGACCCGGGCGGCGGCTGGCTCGCCGCCCACGGGGTGGCCGGCGGCGGTACGGGCGGCGCGGCCCACGGGGTGGCCGGCTGCGGCGGCGCGGGCGCCGGGGCGCCCCACGGGGCGACGGGCGGCGGCATCGGCGGCGGACCCCACGGGACGGCGTCACCACCGATCGGTTCGGACGGCGCGTCCAATTCGTCCCTGTCGGCGCCGCCGTCGCTCGCGCCGGCGGTCCGGTCCGGTCCGGCCGGTTCCGACCGGGCGGTCGTCCCCGGACCCGGGTCGCCGCCGGTCGTCGCGCCCGGGGCGGTGGGCGCCGGCGCGCCCGGGGCGGTGGGCGGGGCGGTGGGCGCCGGCGCGCCCGGCTGGTCGGCCGTCGCCGCCGGCGCCGGTAGCCGGTCCGGCCACGCCTCCACCCCGGTGTGCTCGGGGAGTCGGTGGTTCGCCACCCACGGCCGCGCGGCGGCGAGGTCCGCCGCGTGCACCGGCGCCTGGCCCGGTGCGGTCGGGAACGAGCTGCGGCCGGCGAGGTCCAAGAAGACCGACCGGACCGCCGGATCGGTCGCCGCCGCCGGCGTCAACGCCGCGACCGTGACCGGCCGGCCGTCCTGCCCGACGCCGTGGTAGATCTCGACGGACGGGTCCGCCCGCACCAACTCGAGGTCGGCGAAGGGCAGGTTGGGTGGCGGTTCGGGGTGCGTCACGAAGACGGAGGATACCCAAGGCTCACCATCCGTCGATGCCCACCGGCGGCGCACCGCGCCGCGGCCGGGCCCGGCGGGAGAAGTGACCAACCTCAAGTCCGATCGGCGGAGCGGCGGCGTAACGTTCCGCCGTGTCCGGATCCGGGCACCGCACACGCATGCTCCGATGGCCCGCTGGGTACGGTTGCAACCGTGTTGGGCTCAGGATCGGTACTCAGTGACCGCTACCGTCTGGACGACCGCGTCGCCACCGGCGGCATGGGCGACGTCTGGCGGGGCACCGACCTCGTGCTGGGCCGGCGGGTCGCGGTCAAGGTGCTGCTCCCGTCCCTGGTCGCCGACCCGAGCTTCATCGCCCGGTTCCGGGCCGAGGCCCGGATGATGGCCGCCCTGCACCACCCCGGCGTCGTCCAGGTCTTCGACTGCGGCATCGACATGTCCGAGGATCGGCACGCCGACTACCTGGTGATGGAGTTCGTCGACGGCGAGCCGCTGTCGCACCGGATCGACGCGGCCGGCCGGCTCGGCGTCGACGAGACGCTGAACGTGGTGACCCAGGCCGCCCAGGCGCTGCACGCGGCGCACCAGGCCGGCATCGTGCACCGCGACGTCAAGCCCAGCAACCTGCTGGTGCAGCCGGACGGCACCGTCGTGCTGGTCGACTTCGGGGTCGCCCGGTCGTCCTCGCACACGAGTGTCACCAGCACCAACGCCGTACCCGGGACGGTGTTGTACATGTCACCGGAGCAGGCGTCCGGCAAGCCGGTGACGGCGGCCACCGACGTCTACGCCCTCGGCGCGGTCGCCTACTGCTGCCTGACCGGGAACCCGCCGTTCACCGGCGAGAACCCGCTGGAGGTGGCGGTCCGGCACCTGCACGACGATCCGCCGGAGCTGCCCGCCGACGTACCCGCGCCGGTGGCGGCGATGGTGATGCGGTCGTTGGCCAAGGATCCCGAACAGCGGTACCCGTCGGCCGCGGCGCTGGCCGACGCCGCCCGCGCGGCGGCCACCGGCGCGACCCCGGCGACGGACGGGGCCACCGCACCGCTCGCCGCCGCCGCACCGGCGGCGGTGGGCGGCGCCGCCCTCGCCAACCGGGCGGTACGTCCCGGTTCGTCGACCCTGGCCGACATGCCCGTCGTCCCCGCCGACACCGGTACGCCGGGCCGGCGACGCAACCGGGCCGTCGCCGTCGCCGGTACGGTGGCGGCCGTGCTGCTCGCCGCGATCGGGGTGACCGCCATGCTCGCCTTCCAGGCCGACGACGGGTCGCCCGGCAAGCCGGGCGTGACCTCCAGCGCGCCGGGTAACGCACCGGCGACCGGACCCAGCAACCGGGAGGACGGCCAGCCGGCACCCACCCGACGCACCGGGGACTCGACCGCCACCGACGCGGGCCCGTCGGCCGGGGCCGGACAGACCTCCTCCACCGCCGCGCCGGCACCGTCGAACCGACCGTCGCCGACCGGCGCACCGGAGAGTTCGGCGCCCGCCGACGGGGGCGGCAACCCGACCCCCGACGGCGGCAGTTCCAGCGCGGGCGCGGGCAACGGCGGGTCGTCGGCCACCCCGAACGCCGCCACCGGCTGAGTCCGGCCCGTACGTTCGGCCCGGCGGCCGGATCGCACCGGCGGCGCGGCCGTCAGGAGTACTTCTCGACCTGGGCGCGGACGCTCTCCGTGCTCTTGCGCAACTCCGCGGCGACCGCCGTGAAGACCTCCTGGGCCGGCCGGTTGTCGGCCCAGATCTTCTGCAGGCCGCCGTAGATGGCCTTGTTGGCGTTCGGCACCATCAGCCGGACCGGGTCCTGCGCCTGCGTCTTCGGCAGCTGGTCGACGGCCACCTTGAACTGGGGCCGCTCGGTGAACCGCTGCCGCATCTGCGGGGTGTCCAGGGCAGCCTTGGTGGCGGGCAGGTAGCCGGTGTCGAGCGACCACTGCGCCGCGTTCTCCGCCTTGGCGGCGAACCTGATGAACTGGAACGCCGCCTCCTGGCGTTCCTTCGGCGCGCCGGCCATGATCGACATCCCGCCGCCCCCGGTGGGGCAGCCGAACTGCACCTGCTCGGGCACGAACGACGCGCCGATCTCGAACTTGGCCTCCTTGAGCAGGCTGGTCAGCGTGCCGGTCGACTCGTGCAGGGTGGCGACCAGCCCGTTGGCGAAGTCGACCTTCGGGCTCTTGGCCATGTACGCCTGCTGGTCGGTGTGCACCAACCGCCGCTGCCACTCCCCCGCGGCGACCGCGCCGCCCTGGTCGATGGTGACGTCCAGGCCCTTGGAGTAGTTGCCGCCGAACTGCCACACCACCCCCTGGAAGTGCCAGTCCCCGTCCACCTGCGGGAACGCCTGCAGCTTCGGCGACTTGCCGTTCGTCTTCACCTTCTGCAGCGCCGGGCCCCACGAGCGCAACTCGTCCCAGGTCTTCGGGCCACGGTCGGGCAGGCCGGCCTGGGCGAACATGGTCCTGTTGTAGTAGAACAGCGGCGTGCTGCGGCCGAACGGCACCCACCACACCTTGTCCTTGACGGTGCCCTCCTTGATCAGGGTGTCCACGTACTCGGTGGGGGCGAAGCCGTCGCCGAACAGGTCGGTCAACGGGGCCAGCGCCTCGTTGAACAGGAACTTGCGCCAGACCACCTCGGAGAAGACGCACAGGTCGGGGACCTGCCGGGCCTGCAGGCCGGCGGCGAGCTTCTGGGCCAACTCGTCGTAGCTGCCCTGGAACTGCGACTCCAGGTAGATGTCCTGCTGGGACTCGTTGAACTGGCCGACCAGTTTGGTGAAGGCCTCGCCCACGGCGGCCGCGTACGGGTGCCAGACCACCACCCGCTGGCGCTTCTTGTACTGGTCCGGCACCTTGCCCTCGGGCTGGGCGAAGCCGTTGCCGCCACCGGCACCGCCGCCGCAGCCCAGCGGGGTCAGGGCGAGGGCGGCGCCACCGGCCAGTCCGAGCAGGCGGCGACGACTCAACATGCTGCTGTTCATCG
This sequence comes from Micromonospora zhanjiangensis, assembly GCF_042650605.1. Classification (NCBI taxonomy): domain Bacteria; kingdom Bacillati; phylum Actinomycetota; class Actinomycetes; order Micromonosporales; family Micromonosporaceae; genus Micromonospora; species Micromonospora zhanjiangensis. Next base: position 60,494 of record NZ_JBHSBN010000016.1, read on the forward strand.
GGGGTGTCCTTTCGAGGTTGGTGGGCCCTGACGGGGTCGGGGAGCCCGGTCGGTCGGGGTGACGCACGCCGACCGGCCGGGGATCATCCCTTGACCGCGCCCTGGGTGAGTCCGGCCACGATGTGTCGTTGGGCGACGAGGAAGACGAGCAGTACCGGCAGCACCACGAACACCACGGCGGCCATCAGCGACCCCCAGTTGACGTAGCCCTCGGCGTTCTTGAGCATCAGCAGCCCGACCGGCAGGGTGCGCATGCTGTCGGTGTTGGTGACGATGAGCGGCCAGATGAAGTCGTTCCACTTGCTGACCAGCGACACGATCGTCACGGTGACCACCATCGGCCGGGACAGCGGCAGCACCACGCTGAACAGCCGGCGCAGGTGCCCGGCCCCGTCCACCCGAGCGGCGTCGATGACCTCCTCGGGCAGCGTCAGCATGTGCTGGCGCAGCAGGAAGGCGGCGAACGCCGAACCGGCGCCGGGGACGATGATGCCCTGGTAGGTGTTGATCCAGCCCAGGTCGGCGATGGTCAGGTAGTTGGGCAGCAGGGTGACGTGGCCCGGCACCATCAGCGCGGCCAGCAGCACCGCGAACAGCACCCGCTTGAACGGGAAGCGCAGGAAGACGAAGGCGTACGCGGTGAGGACCGCGTTGGCCACCTCCAGCGCGGTGCCGACCGCGGTGGTGATCACCGAGTTCAGGTAGAAGTCGCCGAACGGCGCCGCCCGCCAGGCCTGGGCGTAGTTGCCCCACTCCGCCTTCGACGGCCACCACACCGGCGGGAAGGAGTGGATGTCGCCGGAGGTCTTGAGCGACGAGGTGAACAGCCAGTACAGCGGGCCGACCATCAGCGCGCCGACGGCGACCAGCAGCAGGTGGAGCCCGAGCCGGCGGGCCCGGCCGGGCAGGCCGGACGGCGTGGGCGCGGTGGTCCGGGGCGGTACCGCCCGGTCGGCGGCGGGCACCTCGGTATCGGTCGTGGCGGTCACCGGTAGTGCACCTTCCGCTCGAGGTATCGGGTCTGCAGGAGGGTGATCGCCAGCAGGATCACGAACATCACCACGGCACCGGCGGCGGCCGGACCGGCCTGGAAGTCGCTGAAGCCCTTGTCGTAGACGTACCAGGACAGGATGGACGTGGCGTCGCCCGGCCCGCCGCCGGTCATCATGGCGATCACGTCGAACGCCTGGAAGGACGAGATGATGGTGGTGATGGTGAGGAAGAAGGTCACCGGCGACAGCAACGGCAGGGTGATCCGGCGGAACAGCGTCCAGCCGCCCGCCCCGTCCAGCGCGGCCGACTCGTAGAGGTCCTTCGGCAGTCCCTGAAGGCCGGCGAGGTAGACGATCGCCGCGAAGCCGATGTTCTTCCAGAGGTAGACGATCATGATGGCGGGCATCGCCCAGCTCGACTCGGTCAGCCAGCCCGGCGACGAGGCGCCGAACAGCTCGAAGAAGACCCGGGACAGGCCGTAGTTGGGGTCGAAGATGAACGCCCAGGCCAGACCGACGGCGGCGCCGGAGAGCACGTGCGGGGCGAAGACCATGGTACGGACCAGCCCGCGGCCCTTGAGCGCCTTGTTGAGCAGCAGGGCCACGGCCAGGCCGAGGGCCATGCTGCCGGCCACCACGCCGACCATGAAGTAGGCCGTGTTCACCATGACGTCGCGGAACTCGGCGCCGGTGAACATGTCGACGTAGTTGTCCAGCCCGACGAACCGCTTGACCGGTGCGATCATGTTCCAGTCGGTCAGGCTCAGGTAACCGTTGTAGACCACCGGCCAGTAGGAGAAGACGCCCAGCAGGACGAAGTTCGGCGCCACGAAGGCGAGGAAGATCAGGTATTCGCGGAGTCGGCCGGGCCGGCGCCGCGGGCGGACCGACCCGGACGGGACGCCGGCCGGCCGGCCGGGGGTGCCACCCGACCGGCCGGCCCCCGATCCGGCGACGGGTGACCGCCGGGCGCCGGGTCGCAGCGTGGACTCGTTGACGCTCACGTCCGCACTCCGGCTCAGTCGCCCTGGCCGGGTGCGCCGGCACCGGCACCCGCCGCGCAGCGGGCGAGCAGGTCCGAGATGTCGTCGGCGACGATGCCGTCCACCCCGTACGCGAGGGCGTCGGCGACCTGTCCGGGGTCGGCCAGCGGCCCCACCCAGACCCGGTAGCCGCGCTCGCGCATGGCCGGCACGCCGGCGGCGTCGGCGACCGCCCAGCGCGGGCCGAAGTACTGCGGCCGCAGGGTGTCGAGCAGTTCCTCGGCGGGCGGTTCGGCGGCCGTCCAGTCCAGTCCGATCACCGCGTCCGGCTCGTTCCGGCGCAACTCGATCAGCGCCTCCCGGCCACCCTTGCGGGCCGCGACGAAGATGGACCGCTCGAAGGCGTCACCACCGAATTCGCGCAGCGTCCGGACGGCCGGCGCGACCACGTCGTCGGTCTTCAGGTCGACCAGGAAGGTGGTCTCCGGGAACGCCGCGAGCACCTCCTCGAACAACGGCAGCCGATACCCGCCCAGGTCGCGTTGCCGCAGGTCGGACTGGGTAAGTTGCCGCAGGTCGGACAGGGTATGGTCGGCGAGTTGCCCGGGGACGCCCCAGAGCCGCTCGAGCGACGCGTCGTGCAGCAGGACGATCTGCCCGTCCCGGGTCAGCCGCAGGTCGAACTCCAGCGTGTTGGCGCCCTTGTCGACGGCGGACTGCAACGAGGGCAGGGTGTTCTCGCGGTGCACGAGCGGGTCGCCTCGGTGCGCGATGGTCATGAACACGGGGGTCTCCTTGCGGCGGAGGTCGGAACCGACGCTTTTAACGCTCTAGAGCGTTTCCTTCACGACGGTAGTTAACACGATGGACGCAAAGCGAGCAAGAGTCACGTAGCACGTCCGGCCAAAACGATCTGGTAACAAGCGTCCTGCCTGTTCAGGACGGATTCCACGGCACGATCGGCGGAGGCCACTCCCGGCCGGACGCCGAATGAGGGCTGTTAGTTTCAATGTTAAGAAGGCCGCTACCCGGCGTTAAACACCACGGCGGCGACCCCCGGCGGCCGGGCGGGTCAGCCCGTCGCCGTCGCCGCGGCCCGGATCAGCGGAAGCAGCTCCTCGAGCAGGGCCGCGCCGCCGGCCACCGTCTCGGCCGAGCCGGTGTGGTGGTTCGCCCCGTGCCGGTCCACCACCACCGCCCCCGCCTCCCGGGCCAGCACCACCCCGGCCGCCGTGTCCCACGGGTTGTTGGCCAGCATGACCAGCGCGTCCAACCGCCCGTGGGCGAGCCAGGCCAGGTCGATCGCCGCGGTGCCGAGCATCCGGATCCGCTGTACCCGGGGCACCAGCCGGGCCGTCACCGCGAGCCGCAGCCGGTTCGCCAGATCGGCGTCCGGGCCCACCGCGTAGTCACCGACCGCCACCACGGCGTCGGCCAGCTTGGCCACCCCGCTGGCCCGGATCCGCTCGCCGTCCGCGTACGCCCCAGCACCGGTCACCGCGTGGTAGCGGGTGCCCAGGAACGGCGCCTCGACCACGCCGAGCACTGCCCGGTCGCCGCGCACCAGGCCGAGCGAGACCGCGCACAGCGGCAGCCCGTGCACGAAGTTGACCGTCCCGTCGACCGGGTCGAGCACCCAGGTCAGCTCCGCCGCGGCACCGGAGCGGCCCTCCTCCTCGCCGAGGAACCCGACCTGCGGCGTCCGCTCCCGCAGCAGGTCGCGTACCGCCCGCTCGACCGCGTAGTCGACCTCGGAGGCCATGTCCCGGTCGCCCTTGGCGGTCAGCGCGCCGGGGAACCGGGTGCGGATCAGCTCGGCCGCGACGCCGGTCGCCGCCTGGGCGACCGGCAGCAGCTCGGCCGGGTTCACCGCCGGCCCAGGTACGCGAGGACCTCGTCGGCGGCCAGCGTGGCGGCCCGCTCGGCGGTCTGCCGGGTGGCCCCGGCCAGGTGCGGCGTCAGCACCGTCCGGGGCGCCGTCCGCAGCCGGGAGTCGGCCGGGATCGGCTCGGCGTCGAAGACGTCGAACGCGGCGGCGCCGAGGTGCCCGGCCTGGAGCGCGTCCACCGCGGCGTCGTAGTCGAGCAGGCCACCGCGGGCGGTGTTGACCAGGACGGCGCCGCGCGGCAACCGGGCCAGCTCCGCCGCGCCGATCATGCCGGTGGTGTCCGGGGTGAGCCGGGCGTGCAGGCTCAGCACCGACGAGCGGCGCAACAGGTCGTCCAGCCCGACCGACTCGGCGCCGTCCAGGGTCGCCGGGTCCGCGTACGGGTCGTGCACCAGCACCTCGGCGTCGAAGGCGCGCAGGATCCGGCCCACCCGCCGGCCGATCGCGCCGTACCCGACCAGGCCGACGGTGCTGCCGGCCAGTTCGGAGCCGACGGCGTCCAGCGCGTACAGGTCGCTGCGCCACTGGCCGGCGCGCACCCCGGCGTCGGTGTCCGGGACCCGGCGCAGGGCGGCCAGCAGCAGCGCGACGGTGTGCTCCGCGGCGGCCACCGCGTTGCGACCCGGGGTGGTACGTACCTCGACGCCCCGGTCGGCGGCGGCCTTCAGGTTGACGTTGACCGGACCGCCGCGGCAGACCACCACCAGTCGCAGGTCCTCGGCGGCGGCCAGCACCCGGGCGGTCAGCGGGGCCATCTGGGTGACCACCGCCTGCGCCCCGGGCAGCGCCGCGATCAGCTCGTCCTCGTCGCCGGACGCCTCGTCGACCTCCGCGACCGGGCCGAACGGCGTGTGCGGCCAGGGCAGGGTGAGTTCGGGCAGCTCGACGCCGGCGCCGAGCCGGTCGCGCAGCGCGTCGGTCAAGAGCTGGGGAGTGACGAAGTGGTCGCCGACGACCAGGATCCTGTTCAGTTGCACGGTGCGGGGGTGTCCTTCCTGAGGTGTCTCGTCCGGTCGGTCAGACCTGGCCCCAACCGGCGCGGGCGTTGGCCACGTGGTCGAGGTAGCGGGCGTACCCGTCGGCGTACCGGCGGGCCGCCACGGGGTCCGGGTGGTGCACGCGACCGGCGTCCGCGGGGGCGGTGGCCGGCTCGCCGAGCACCCGGCGGGCGGCCAGGGCGGCGCCCAGCGCGCCGACCTCCTGGCCGGCCAGCACCCGGACCGGCCGGTCCAGCACGTCGGCGAGGATCTGCGCCCAGGCGGTCGAGGCCAGCCCGCCCCCGCAGGCGACCAGTTCGCCGGTCAGCCCGGCGGTGGTGAGGCAGTGCCGGGCGCTGTAGGCGACCGCCTCGCAGACCGCCCGGACCAGGTCCGCCGGACCGGTGCCCAGGTGCAGACCGTCGATCCGGCCCCGGGCCCGGGGCGCCACGAACGGCGCCCGCTCCCCCGACTCGGCGAGGTACGGCAGCACCGTCAGGCCGTCGGACCGCCCCTGCGCCAGCAGGCGGGGCAGGTCGGTGAGGTCGGCACCGACCAACCGGAGCACCCAGTCCAGGGCGGCGGTGCCGACCATCGCGGGCAACGCCCGCAGCCAGCGGTCCGGCTGCCAGGTGCTCAGCACGAAACCGCACGGCTCGCCGGCGGCATCCGGCCGGTCGACCAGGACCTGGCAGGCCAGCGTGGTGCCGAGGATGAGCAACCCGTCGCCGGGCCGGGTCACGCCGGCCCCCCAGGCCGAGGCGGGCAGGTCGTACGGGGCGGCCACCACCGGCGTACCGGCGGGCAGCCCGGTGCCGTCGGCGGGCGACGGCAGCAGCCGGCCGTACGGGGTGTCGTGCACCGGGGCGAGCAGGTCCCGCCGGTGCGCCAGGCCGCAGGCGGCCAGCAGTTCGTCGTCGTACCGTCGGGTGCGCGGATCCAGGAACGGCATGGAGGCGTCGCTGGGATCGGTGGCCCGTTCCCCGGTCAACCGTTGCAGCACCACGTCCTTGCAGTACGCGGCGGTGGCGGCCCGGTCGAGGGCGGCCGGTTCGTGCTCGTCCAGCCAGGCCAGCAACGGACCGGACGCGCCGGGGAACATCAGCCCGCCGGTACGCCGGTAGGCCGACTCCAGCAGCCCACCGGCGGCCCAGCGCTCCACGATCGACGCGGCCCGGCCGTCCATCCAGGAGATCGCCGGGCGGACCGGCCGACCGGCCGGGTCGACCAGCCACAGCCCGTCGCCCTGCGCGGTGACGCCGACGCCGGCCACCGGCCGGTCGACGGCGGCGGTCAACTCGGCCAGCACCTGCCGGACCGAGTCGACCACCTGGTCGGCGTCCTGCTCGTACCAGCCGTCGGCGACCCGGTGCAGCGCGGTGGGCCGGGCCACCCGGGCCAGCGGCACACCGGCCGGGTCGAACGCCACGGCCTTGGTGACCGTCGTGCCGGCGTCCACGCCGACCACGACGGGTTCAGGCGACCTCGTAGCTGACACCGTTCTCCCGCATCTCCCGGAGGCTGTTCTCGGGGGCGCTGGCGTCGGTGAGCACCAGGTCGAAGTCCCGCAACGGGGCGACCCGGTGCAACGCCACCCGACCGAGCTTGGTGTGGTCGACCATCAGCACCGCCCGCTGCGCGGCCCGGATCATCGCCCGCTTGACCAGTACGATCTCCTGCTCCTGGTGGTAGGCGTAGCTGCCGGACACCGCGGAGGTGGAGGCGAAGAGCAGGTCGACCCGCAACGCCTCGATCGCCTCGATGCAGGGCACGCCGAGGAACGAGTCGTGGGTGGCGAAGTACTCGCCGCCGAGCGAGAGCAGCCGGATGCCGCGTACCCCGGAGAGCAGTTTGATGGTCTCCAGGAAGTTGGTGATGACCGTCAGCGGCGCGGCGTCGTGCAGCAGCCGGGCGAGTTCCAACGTGCTGGTCGAGTCGTCCAGCATCACCGCCATGCCCGGTTCGATCAGTTCGCGGGCCCGCCGGGCCAGCGCCAGCTTCTCCTGCCGGGAGGCACGCAGCCGGTAGGAGACGTTGGACTCGAAGACGCTGGACGGTTGGGCGCTCACCCCGCCCCGGAACTTGCGGACCACGCCCTGGCGTTCCAGTTCGTCCAGGTCGCGGTGGATGGTCATCAGGCTGACGTGGAACATCTCGGCCAGTTCGGTGGCCGAGACCGAACCGTGTTGCAGGACGTGTTCGGCGATCTCGGCCTGGCGTTGGGCGGGGCGACCGCGGTCGGCCTGCGGTTCGGAAGCACTCATCGCGTCCTCGGTTGGTCGGCGTCGGTGACGGGCTGATGCTGCCATTCCATCGGCACCGGCACGTTGTAGGCCAGCAGGGCCACCGGCTCGTCGGCGCCGTCGGCGAACCGCAGGGTGACCGTGGCCGCCGGGTCGAACGCGGGCAGCCGGCGTCGGTACTCGCTCAGCGGGATGCCCAGCACCGCGCAGCTGACCAGCCGGATCAGCGTGTTGTGCGCGACCACCAGCAGCCGTCCACCGGGGTCGGCGGCGACCAGGTCGGTCAGCGCCGCGAGGGCCCGGTCGACCGCGGCGGCGGGCGGTTCGCCGCCGGGGAAGCTGTGCGCCACCGGGTCGGCGACGAACCGTTCGACCAGCCGTGGGTCCTCGGCCCGCAGGTCGTCGAGGGTACGTCCCTCGGCGATCCCGAAGTCCACCTCGCGCAGCCGCGCGTCCACCCGGGCGGTCAGTCCGGTCGACGCCTCGGTCGGCGCCACGGTGGCCCGGGCCCGGGCCATCGACGAGCAGCCGAGGCTGGTGAAGCCCTGACCGGCGGCCCACCGCCCGAGCGCCTCGGCCTGCCGCTCACCGTACGGGTCGAGGGGGATGTCGCTGCGGCCGGCGTACCGGTTCGGCGAGTGCCACCCGGTACGGCCGTGCCGGGCCAGCACCACCACGGTCCGGGTCATCGCGCCGGCTCCGGTTCGGGCCGCGACCCGGCGCTCGGGGCCGGGTCGATGTAGCCGCGGTCGCACAGCGCGTCGAGGAAGCGGTGGTAGGTGGGAGTGAACCGGTCGACGGCCGCCGGCCGGGGTCGCACCACCCGGGCCGGGCCGACCATCCGGGCGGCGGTGTCCGCCAGCGGGCCGTCGCCGGCCGCCGCCACGACCGCCATCCCGAAGGCCGGTTCGGAATCGGCCGGCAGCAGCAGGTCCCGGCCGAGGATGTCGGCCCGCAACTGGTTCCAGTAGTGGCTGCGGGTCGCGCCGCCGGTGATCGACAGCGGACCGCTCACGTCGGCGCCCAGTCGCCGCAACGAGTCGAAGCAGAGCCGCTCGACGAAGGCGACGCCCTGCAGGACGGCGGCGTACCGGTCCCCGTCGTCGGTGAACGTACCGAGGTCGAAGGGCTCGGCGTCCGGACGCACGAACGGGAACCGCTCCCCCCGGGAGGCCAGTGGGTAGCTCAGGCCACCCGCCGGTTCGTGCCCGGCGGCGGCCGCTTCGAGCCGGTCCCGGTCGGCGCCGGGGAAGCGGACCGCCAGGACGCCGGCACCGACGTTGGAGGCGCCGCCGGGCAGCCAGCCGCCGTCCGGGTGCCGGTGCGAGTAGACCGCGCCGCCCGGGTCGGTGAGCCGTTCGACGGTGACCCCCTTGAGTACCAGGGTGGTGCCGAGGACCGAGTTCCAGGCGCCGGGGCGGAGCGCACCGGCGGCGGTCTGGGCGGCGCAGCCGTCGGTCAGGCCGGCCCGGACCGGTACGCCCACCGGCAGGCCGGTGTGTCCGGAGCCGACCCGGTCGACCCGGCCGATCTCCCGACCCGGCCGTACCACGGCGGGCAGCAGCTCCTGCGGGACACCGAGCGCGTCCAGCACGCGGGTCGGCCAGCCGTCCGCGTCGAGGTCGTAGCCGGTCTTCAGGGCGTGGCTCCAGTCGGTGGCGACCGGCCCGCCGGTCAGCCGGCGGGCCAGGTAGTCCGCACTGTGCAGCAGGGAGAGCCGGCCCGCGATGGCGTCCGCCCGTACCCCCTGGGGGGCGTGTCGCAGCAGCCAGAGCAGCTTGGGCAGCGCCCACGAGCGCTGCATCGGGTAGCCCAGCGCGGCCCACCGGGTGGCCCCGACCCGGGCCACCTCGGCCGCCTCGGCGCCGGCCCGCGCGTCGTCGTACATCAGGGCCGGGGTACGGGGTCGGGCGTCGGCGTCGGCCAGCAGGAACGTGCCGGAGGTGCTGCAGATGGCCAGCCCGGCGACCCGGTCGGGGCGCTGCCCGCGCAGCGCCTGCCGGCACGCGTCGCCGAGCACCCGCCACCACTGCTCCGGGTCCTGTTCGTGGGTGCCGGCGCCGCGGTGGCTGGTGAGCGGGCCGGATCCGCTGCCGACGACGACACCCTCGCCGTCGACGAGCCGTACCCGCAGGCTCTGGGTGCCGACGTCCACGCCCGCCCACAGATCGGGGCTGTCCGGCTGGTTGATCAACATCGGCGTCCGCGCCTCCCACGAGCATCCTGCGAGCAGGAGTCGATGTTAACTTAACACGAGCTCTCTGTGAACCTGGGTGCTGCGCGTTGTTAGCCGGAACCCCTCTCCCGAGGATCTCCGCGACCAGTAATGCGCTGGTCAGAGCCGTTGTATGGCAAAGCCCCGCCGATCCGGGGACGACCGCTCCACGGCGTCGGCGAGTGATGCCCGGTTGATAAGTGGAAAGATCGAGTGTTAACTAACACGACATGCCACGGGATCGGACGATACGAGTCCGACTCGGTAACCCCGGCCGGGCCGGGCGGAGGTGCTGATGGCGGCGGACCTGAGTTGGGTGGGGTTCGCGCTGGCCGCCCTCTTCGCCGCCTTCACCGGGTTCAACGACGCCGGTGCCCTGGTGGGCGTCGGACTGCGGGTCGGCGGGCTGCGCCCGGTCACCGCCGTCACCATGCTCTGCGTCGCCGTGGCCACCGCCCCGATCCTGGTCGGTACCGCGGTGGCCGCCACGCTGGGCGGGCGGCTGGTGGCCCTCGACGAGGGCCGGGCCACCGTCGCGATGATCGCCGGTGTCGGCGCGGCGGTCCTGGTCACCGGCACGCTGGCCGCCCGGGGCCTGCCCACCAGCCTGACGCTGGCGCTGATCGGCGGCATCGCGGGCGCCGGCGTCGGCGTACGGGCTCCGGTGGACTGGGCCACGGTCGCCTTCGTCCTGCTGGCCGCCGCGGTCGCACCGGTCGTCGGCGCGCTGGCCGCGCTCCTGTTGACCCGAGTCGTCGGCGCCCTGCCCGCCCCCGAGGGCGCCGGCCGGCGGCTGCGCCGGCTGCACGCGGGTGCCCTGGGCGCCACCTGCCTGGCGTACGGCGCCAACGACGGGCAGAAGATGCTCGCCGTCTACGCGGCGGTGCACGGCGCGACCCCGGCCGCCGCCGCCCGGTCCCCACTGGCGGTACTGGTCATCACCGGCTGCTTCCTGCTCGGCGGCCTGCTCGGCCTGCCGCGGCTGGCCGCGGCGCTGGCCGGCGGCCTGACCGCGGGCCGCCCGGACGCCGTGGTGGTCAGCGAACTCTCCGGCGCCGGCGTGGTGCTCGGCACCGCGGTACTCGGCGCGCCGGTGAGCATGACCCAGTCACTGTCCGGCGCCATGGTGGGCACCGGACTGTCCCGACGATCGAGGAAGGTGCGATGGCGTGGCGTGATCCGACTGGGACGCGCGTGGTTGCTGACCCTACCGGCGGCGTTCGTGGCCGCCGCGCTGGGCAGCCTGCTGCTGGTACCCGGTCCATGATGGTGCCGGCCCGGCTGGGCGACCTGCTGCGGGACCTGTCCGGCCGCACCGACCGGGTGCTGGCCGACCTGATCGTCGACCAGCTCACCGCCGCGTCCGACGGGGTGCGGCTGGCCGCCGCGCTGGCCCGCGGCGAGGTCGACCCGACCGACGCCCGGGGCCGGATCGCCGAGATCGAGCACGAGGGTGACACCGGTCGGGTCGCCCTGGTCGGCCGGCTCCGGCGCAGTGTCAGCTCACCGATCGACCGGGAGGACCTGTTCCGGCTCTCCCGGTCGGTCGACGACGTCCTCGACACCGTCCGGGACTTCATCCGCGAGGTCGACCTCTTCGCGGTCGACAACCGGTCGGCGTACGAACCGGTGCTGACCGCGCTCGCCGCCGGGCTGGACGAGTTGGCCGTCGCGGTACGGATGCTGCCCGGGACGCCCCGGCAGGCGGCCGAACACGCGCTACGGGCCAAGAAGCAAGGGCTACGCACCCGGTACCAGTACGCGGTCTCCGACCTGCTCGCCCAGCCGCTGACCGCGGACGTCGTCAAGGCCACCCTGTTGCTCGGCCGGTTGGACACCGCCGGGGTGCACCTGGCCACGGCGGCCGACGCCCTCGCCGACGGTGTGGTCAAACGCTTCCAGTGAACGTCCGGTCGGCGTGCCCGCGCCGGCGCGTGACACCAGGAAATTCCCGACCCGAAGGAGGAACGGACGATGCAGGACCGACAGGGAATGAGTCGTCGACGGCTGATCCGGACAGCCGGTCTCGGCGGCGCGATCGGACTGGGCGCGATCTGGGCCGGCGGTGCGGCGCTCGCCGCGTCCACCGCCCCGGCGCCGGCCCGGCCGTCCGGCGGGATCGATCCGGCGACCCGGTTCGACCTCGCCGCCCCGGGCACCGCCTTGTTCGAGGGCCGCCCGCTGCACGACGCGACGGTCATCCAGTCGCTGGCCTTCGACAACGTCAACAAGCACGTGTACACCGTGCAGCTGATGGCCGGCGGCCGGCAACTGCCCGGGGAGAGCGCCCCGGTCAGCGGCGCGACCCGCGGCTACCGCGGTGACCTGTGCCTGACCCGGCTCGACCTGGCCGGCAACGAACTCGGCCACATGTACCTCACCGGCTTCGGACACGGCGTACAGATCGGCGCCGAACCGGTCGGCTCGTCGGCGTTCCTGTGGACCGAGGTGGACGCGGTGGCCGACGACGGCACCAACGGCTGGGGAACGCAACTGGCCCGGTTCCGGTTCGTCGACGGCGCGGTGCGCACACCGGACTCCCCCGAGGTGCGTCGGCTCCGTCCGGTCGCCGGCTCGGACCGTACGACGTGCGGCATCGACCCGGCCACCGGTCGGTTGGTGATGCGCTACCGGATCGACGGCGCGTTCCGCTTCGGCCTCTACGACCTGTCCGACGTGCGACGCAACCGGTTCGTCCCGCTCGCCGACGTGGCCCAGCCAACGCTCAGCTACTCCTTCCAGGGCTACACGTCGTACGGCGGTCACCTGTACCTGTTGGAGGGAACGTCGTACGGCAGCGGCGGCTCCCAGCCGCCGACCGGGAACACCTATCTGACGTGTGTGGACTGGAGAACCGGGGCGGTGGTCGACCGGCGACTCGTCACCGACGCTGCCGGGCTGCCGTTCCGGGAGCCGGAGGGCCTGGCGATCCAGCTGCCCGACCCGGCTCGGCCCGATCGGGCACGGCTGTGCTTCGGCTTCGCCTCCGGCGTCGTCGGGGCGCGGACGGCGACCGTCTACTACAAGGACGTCCTTTCCTGACCGGTTTCCGGCGACGCCGGCGTGCCCGCCGGAACGGTTCGGTTCCCGACCTCCGGCGGGCGCAGCAGGAGCACGGCCACCCCGAACGCCAGCGTGGTCATCAGCGCGCCCTGGGCGAGCAGGCTGGCCAGTGCGGCACCGTCGGCACCCCACGACCCGGCCAGGGCCCACACCCCGCACAGGTACGCCAGGACGGCCGTCATGGTCGCCCGCCCCACCAGCCGGTCGTAGCCGCGGGCCTGCAGCAACGCGACGAGCGGCTGGTTGACCAGCACCACGGCCGCCGAGGCGGAGAGCAGGGCGAGCACCGGCGCGGCGTCCCGGTAGCCCTCGCCGAGCAGGACCGGCACCAACCTGCCCGCCCCGGCGGCGAGCAACGCGCAGACGGCGACGCCCACCCCGATGAGCCAGAGCGACCCCCGGGTACGGCGGACCGCCTCCCGGGCCGACCCGGCCGCCGCGATGACCGGGGCGGCCGCCGCGCCGTACGACTGGGACAACAACTGGACCGGCTGCGTCCAGCGGCTCACCGCTCCGTACATGCCGGCGTGGGCGCTGCCGCCGGCGATCCCGAGCACGACCGTGTCCAACGCGCCGAGGTTGACGGCGAGGGTGAAGGTTCCGTACCCGCCGACGGCCGACCAGGGGTTGACCGGTCGCCAGGACGCCAGGAACTCCCGTCCCCCGCCGGACAGCGCGACGCCGACACCGCCACCCAGCACCGCACCGGTCACCAGGGCGCACCAGAAGGCGACCAGGGAGCCCGCGGACCCGGCCGTCGTGACGGCCACGAAGACGGCCAACGCGGCCGACCGTTCCACCAGCAGGACCGTCCCGACGCGACCGGTCTGGCACGCCGCCCGGTTCGGCACGACCGCCCCGACGGACAGCATCCGGCTGAGCGCCACCACCGCCGCGCCGGCGACCAGATCCGCCCGCCAGCACACCGCTGCCACGACGGTCGACGCACCGGCGAGGAGCACGCCGACGATCAGCTTGGTGCGCAGGCCGTCCCAGTAGTCCCCGGTGCGCATCCGGCCGGCGGCCAGTTCCCGCAATGAGTAGGCGGTGAACCCGAGGTCGAGGACGCCCGCCAGGAAGGTGCCCAGGCCGATCGCCTTGACGGTCTCACCGAACGCCGCGGGCGCCGAGCCACGGGCCGCGCCGGCGAGCAGGACGGCGTAGAGCACCTGCGAGATCGCGGTCGACGCGGCCAGGGACAGTGCCTGTCCGGTCAGCGACCGCCGCCCGGCGAGCGTGGGCGGGATCCGCCGCCCGGCCAGCAGCCGGCCGGTCAGCACAGGAAGGAATCGGCGAAGTCACGAGGATCGGCGCCCGGGACCGGAGCCGGTGCCGGCAGGCTGACCGCGCGGCGCATGAGTTCTTCCAGGGTGGACTGCTCCAACGGGCCGGTGAGGTCGATGCCGGCGTTCCGCGCCCACATCCGCAGGTGTTCCGATCCCACCACCACCGCCCGCCGTCCGGCGAGGGCGGCCTTGGCCATCGACGAGTTGGGGGTCGAGGTGCAGTACGCGACCACCACGCAGTCCGCGGCCTGGATCGCGCGGTTGAGTTCGTGGTCGCTGTGCAGCCGGTCGCTGAGCACGATCGGGACGTCCATCCGGTCGGCCCGTCGCAACAACGGCGCGATCTCGTCCCGGACCGGGCCGCCGATCTGACCGCAGACGAACAGTCCCACCTTGCTGTCGGCCAGGCTCAGCACGGAACGGACGACCATCGGAAGGTTCTTCCGCCGCGACATGGCGCCGACGACCACGAAGAGGTAGCGGTCCGGCGGCAGTCCGAACTCCTGCCGCAGGTCCGACGGGTCGAGCTGCCCGGCGTCGAACACGACCGGGTCGGCGACGTTCTCACCCGATCCGGACCCGGCTACCCGCTGGTCCGCCAGGCAGAGCACCCGGACCCGCGGAAACCGCCGGGCCCGGGCGATCGACCACCGTTTCACGGCCATCTTGAGCCGCTGCGCCGGTCGCGGGTCGTCGGACCAGCGGGGATCCTGCACCACCAGTACCCGCAGCTCGGCTCCGTGGCGCCACCCGGTGACCCCGAGCCGGATGGCGAAGCGGTCCCCGTCCGGCACGAGGACCCGGTCGCAGCGGGTGCGGACGGCCAACCGGCGCACCAGGGCCGGCGTGAGGAGGGCATCCGGAATCCGTTCGGCAACGCACCGGTCGGCGACGTCGCCCAGATGCAGACCGAACTCCGGTGCGTCGAACCCGTGCCGCGGCATCGCGAGGACCGGCGTTCCGGACCGGGCGAGCACCCCGTCGACCAGCAACCGGACGTAGACCAGCCGGTGCCCGTCAGGCCCCTGGTTGACGATCAGAACCCGCTCGCCCATCATGCGGCTCAACGACGGATCCGACGCGAGGACGTGGCCACCGGCCGCGAGGACGTGGCCACCGGCCGCGGGGGAGCGGCCACGTTTCAGAACGAAGCCGCGTTGGGTATCAACACCGAGTCACCGACTGCCGAGAGTCGACCGTCGGTGGTCGGCCATCCCGCCGACACTTCCACCACCAGGGAGACGACCATGCGCATCGGATCGGTAGGCGCCGCCCTTCTGGTCATCTGGCTGATCATCGGCGCGATCGCCGCGGGACAGCGCGGTTACTACAACCGGGACAACGACAGCTGCGCGTCGGCGGGCACCACCATCGTGACCATCGTCGCCGGACCGCTGAACTACGTCGGCGTCAACCCGAAGGTCAAGTGCGCCGTTCCGCAACCGTCGCAGTAGTTCCGCATCCGCCGTCCGTGTTGTTCGTCCGGCCCGTTCCCGTCGCTCGCGGAACGGGCCGACGCATGTCCGGGCCACGTCCGCGCCGGTCGCCGACCGGCTTCCCCGGTACGGCCGCGGTCGTGGCCCTGACCGAGGCGTGCGACGCCGATGTGGAAAGCTGCCCCGAGACTTCTTCACACCCCCGTACTCGAGAAGGTGGTCGCCGTGACGAACGTGCTGTACCTGTTGCTGGGTCTGTTGGTCGGAGCGGGCGCCGGCTGGATACTTCGCGGCCGGTCCCAGGGCGGGTCGGACGCGCGACCGGCGCCCCCGCACCAGGCGGCTCCGGCCACGCCGGCCGCCCCGGACGACGGGACCGCCCCGGTCGGGACCCCGGCGGACGAGACCGTCCGGCTGGACACCCCGGCGGAGGAGACCGTCCGGCTGGACACCCGGCCCACCGACGCCGACGCGACCGTGCCGGTCAGCACGCCGGTCGCGCCGGTGGACACGCACGCCGGTGCGGCCGCGCCGGTGAGTGACGCGCCCACCGGCGCGGTCATCGACGAGCCGCGTCCCGACGCGGTCGAGGACCCGGCTCCGCCGGCCGGCGGTCCGGACCCGACGGACGCGACGGACGCGGCCGACCTGGAGCCGCACCCGTTGACCGGCGACGAGCCGTCGACCGAGCCGGTCCCGCCGGTCACCCCGGCGCCGTCCGACGAGTCGGCCCGGCCCGTCGAGCCGGTCGGCGTCGCGTCCGGCGACAGCACGGCCGATGACGGCGCGACCGGCGGTACCGACACGCAGATCCTGCCCGTCCCGGTCGCCGAGCCGACCGAGCCCGAGCCGACCGAGCCCGCCGCGACCGAGCCCGCCCCGGCCGGGCCGGGCCCGGAACGCGTCGCGCCGGCCGACGCCGGTACCGACCCGACCGCGGCCACCGAGCCGACGGAGCCGGCCGGTACCGCCACCGCGACGACCGAGGCGACCACGGAAGCCGGCACCACCACGTCGACCGGCCCGGCGACGGTGCCGGCGCAGGCCGGGCCCGCGGACGGCCCGGACGACAACTTCCGTCGGATCGGTGGCATCGGGCCGAAGATCGAGGTGGCGTTGCGGACCGCCGGTTTCCGGACCTACCGGCAGCTGGCCGAGGCCACCGAGCCGGAGCTGCGGGCCGCGATCCGGGCGGCCAACCTGCGCTCGGCCCCCGGCCTGGCCAACTGGGCCGAGCAGGCCCGGTCGCTGGCCGAGGGCGGCGCGACCGGCCCGGCGACGACGACCGGCGGGAACCAGCCGGTCGGTTCCTGAGGCGTGGCCCGGCGCGACGACCTCGTCGCGCCGGGCCCGGTCGCGCGCACCCCTTTCCCGTACGGTCGGCGGGTGATCAGCGACGCGTTGGCCCGCAACGTCCGGGCGAACTGGGGTGCCGACGGCGATCGGTGGCTCGCGCGGCTGCCGACCATCCTGCGCGACCTGGCCCGGGACTGGGACCTCACCGTCGGCCCGCCGTACGAGCTGTCGTACCACTATGTCGCCGCGGTGACCCGCGGCGACGGTTCCCCGGCGGTGCTCAAGCTGGGCGTACCGACCGGCCCGTCACTGGCCGAGGAGGCGCCGGCGCTCGCCGCGTTCGACGGCCGGGGCGCGGTCCGGCTGCTCCGGGCGGACCTCGGTCGCGGCGCGCTGCTGCTGGAACGCGTGACGCCCGGCTGGCGGGCCCGGGACCTGGTGCCCCGACGCGACGCCGACGCCACCTCGGCCGCGGTCGGCGTACTGCGGCGCCTGCACCGGACACCACCGCCGGGCTGTCCGCTGCCCGACGCGGCCGACCAGGTCCGGGCCTTCGACGCGTACGCGGCACGGTACGGCGACGCCGGTCCACTCCCGCTCGACCTCGTGGTCCGGGCCGGCGGACTGATGCGGGAACTCCGCGCGTCGGCCGACCGCCGGGTCCTGCTGCACGGCGATCTGCACCACGACAACATCCTGCGCGCGACGCGCGAGCCGTGGCTGGCCATCGATCCGCACGGTCTCGTCGGCGACCCGGGGTACGACACCGGGGCGCTGTTGTTCAATCCCGACCCGGACAACCGCGACGAGGCGTTGACCCGCCTCGTCCCGGCCCGGGTGGAGCAGCTCGCGGACCAGACGGGCCTGCCGCCCGACCGGGTGCTCGGGTGGGGGTTCGTCAAGGCGGTGCTGTCCGACGTGTGGACGGCCGAGGACCGGTCACCCGGCGGGTCGTCCCCGGTCAGCCGGGCGCTGGACGTCGCCCGGCTGTTGCTCCCCCGGCTGCCCTGAGTTCCCTCCGCCGGACCGGCCGGTCACCGTGCCCGCCGGGACCGGACGGTCACCGTGCCGGTCGGGCCGCGCCGCGACGCAGGTAGGGACAGGGCAGGACGGCGACCTGTCCCGGCGGCACGGGCACCCGCACCACGGCGTCCGGGGGCAGTCCCGCGCAGACGGCCCGGGCCTCGGCCAGGGTGGTGTGCCAGGGCGGACCGTCCGCCCGGGCGTTGTGCGTGCGGAGGTTGACCGCGCACACCACGGTCAGCAGCCCCACCAACGCGTACATGGGAACGGACTTCCACCGCCCGGGCCGGTCGTCGCGCGCCGGTCGCACCAGGGCCGCGAGCGCGGCGAGCGTCATGAGCGCGGGCGCCACGGCGTACCGGACGATGCTCTGCCCGCCGCCGATCAGGCTTTCGACGTACAGGGCGAGGGCTCCGCCGGCCAACACCGCCGCGAGCGGCCAGTCGGGCCGGCTGAGTCGCCGCAGCGCGACCACGACGACGGCGGCCACGACCAGCCAGCCGAGCATGGCGACCGGCAGGTAGCCCGCGTCGATCCGGCCGGACACCAGCCGTTCGCCCAGGACCGCCTGCGGCACCGGTCGCAGCACGAACTCCAGCAACGCCCACACCGGATCCGGGCGGGGCGGGGCGAAGGCGGGGCCGCGCTGGTTGACGCCCAACGCCATGGTGCCGAACTGGAGGCCGAGGCCGACCACCAGCACCCCGGCGAGCAGGGCGCTGTGCCGGTCGCGGCGGACGTACCACCGCGCCACGGCCAGTGGCACGAAGACCAGGGCGAGCAGGTCACTCAGGACGGTCAGCACCACGACGGCGGTCGCGACCAGCCGACCGGTCCGGCTGGCCGGCACCCAGACGAACATCCACAGGCTGGTGTACAGCAGGGGCCAGTGCAGGTAGGAGATCGAGTTGGGTACCTCCGCCATGCCCACCGGCACCACGACCATCGGCACCGAGACGAGCAGGCGCAACGGCACCTCGGTCAGGTGGCTCCGGCAGGCGGTGAAGACGACGAGCGCCAGCACCGAGGTGACCACCGCCGCCTCGACGGCCGCCACGGCGGCCGCCCGGTCGGCGGGAAACCACACCATGACCTCGGCGAGCAGTCTCGGGACGGTGTTGAAGTATCCCCCGTACGGGGTGGCCAGCGCGTCGAGCGTCGAACGGGCGGCGGCGTCGGCGAGGAAGACCCGGCCGTCCTCGGCCCAGAGCGTGTCCAGCGCCCCGGCACCGGCCTGCCGCAGCAGGCTGAGCACCGTACCGCCGCCGACCGCCAGCACCGCGAGCAACCAGCGCGTCCAGGGGACGGGTCGTCCCGGGTCGACGAGCCACAACCGGTCGGCGGCGCCGCGCAGGTCGAACTGGCGGACCCGGACGGTCCGCCGCCCGGGTCGTACGGCGGTGCCGCCGCTCACAGTCGTCCCTCGCGGACCGCGCGGGTGACCCACGGGATCACCTCGTCCAGCATCCCGTCGAGGGCGGTGGTGGCCTCGAAGCCCAGCAGATCGCGGGCCTTGGTGACGTCCGGCACCCGTTTCTGCACGTCATGGTCGTAGGGGTCATCGCAGACCAGGCGCAGCGGCGATCCCGGACCTTTGATCTTGCGCCAGATCACCTCGGCCAACTCGCGGACCGTGGTCGACCGGGCGGTGGATAGGTTGAAGTCCTCGTTGTGGGCCGCCTCGTGCTCCATCGCCGTCGCGATGCCGCGCGCCAGGTCGCCGCCGTACGTGTAGTGGCGCACCTGGTGGCCGTCGCCCAGGATGTGCAGCGGGTCCTGGCCCTTGACCACCTTCTGCACGAGGTCGGGCACGACGTGCGACATGGCCAGCTTCACGTTGCCGGAGAGCACCTCGACCTCACCGAGGGCACGCCCCTCGCCGACGCCCACGCAGTTGAACGGGCGCACGATCGTGTACGGCAGCCGGTACTGCTCCCAGGCCGCCCAGGCGTAGTACTCCACCGCCAGCTTCTGGAAGCCGTACGAGGAGATCGGCGGCGGCACGAGGCGCTCGTCGCCCTCCTTCGACGGCCACCGGTCGGTGGACTCGAACACCATGGACGAGGAGAGGTAGGTGACCTTTCGCAGCCGCCCGTCGCGGTGCGCGCGGATCGCCGCGTCACAGGAGGCCGCCATGATCCGCTCGTTGGTGGCGAGCAGGTCGTAGGGGTAGGCGTGGAAGTAGGAGATGCCGCCGATCATGGCGGCACCGGCGACCAGGTGGTCGCAGTCGGTCAGCAGGTCGGTCAACAGGTCGACGTCCCGGGCGTCGCCGGCCACCAATCGGTAGCGCGGATGGCAGTCGTACGACCGGGCGACCGGGCCGTACTTGGAGAAGTTGTCCAGCCCGGTCACCTCGTGGCCACGCGCCAGCAACTCCTGCACCAGGTAACCACCGATGAACCCGGCCGAGCCGGTGACCAGCACTCTTCCCACAGCGATTCCTAACGTGACGAGGTGTGCCCGAGTAGTTCGGCGTCCTCGGCGGGCGCCGGTGACCGGGGGCCCGACACCGGTCCGGTGTCCGCCCGGCGGCGTCGCCGCGTGGCCAGCGCCTCGGCGGTCAACGGTCGCCCGAACGCGAACAGGTACCAGCGCAGGTAGCCGGGCAGGAAGCGGCCCAGGTCGAAGCGGGACTCGCCCAACCGGCGGTCCAGCCAGATCGTCGGCAACTCGGCCACCGGCAGGCGCAACCGGGTCGCCTTGGCGGTCAGCTCCAGTCCGATCTCGAACCCGGTCCGCGCCTCGATGCCCACCGCGCGGACGAACTCCGCCGAATAGGCCTTGAAGTTGTTCGTGGCGTCGCGGGTGCCGGCCCCGGCCAGCCGGTAGAGGCTGCGACCGGCGCACCGGGACAGCATCCGCTTGAGCCGGGGCCCGCCGACCTGCTGACCGCCCGGCATGTAGCGGGACGCCGCGGCCACCACCACGCCCCGTTCCACCAGGCGGGTCAGGTCGTCGATCTGGCGCGTGTCGTCCGACCCGTCGGCCATGGTGACCGCGACCACCGGCGCCACCGCGGCGTCGATCCCGAACCGGATCGCCTGCGCCGGCCCCGGGCCGTGGGTGTTCAGCACCGTACGCACCCGCGCGTCCCGCGCGGCGACCTGGTCCGCGTACGGCACCGTGGTGTCCTGCGGCCGGTCGTACACCACCAGGATCTCCGCCGGGAGCGTGACGTCCCGCAGGATCCGGTCCAGGCAACCGACGATGGCCGCGCCCTCGTCGCAGACCGGGATCACCACCGAGACCTGCGGCCTCATACCCGTACGCCCCGTCCGGTCAGTCCCCAGATGTCGATCAGCGGCCGGTCGGTGACCAGGTCGGCGTACTCCCGGTGCGGCGCGCCGATGATCAGCAGGTCGCACTCGGCGAGCACCCGGTCGAGGTCGACCAGCCGCTCGTCCCGGACGTACCGGTCGGTGCAGAGCACCTGGGCCGCCTTCGGCAGCAGGAGCTTGCGCAGCTTGTACGCCAGGCTCTCCCGCGGGTCGTCGCTGCCGCCCTTGAAGGCCGTGCCGAGGATCCCCACCCGGGACGCGGCGAGGTCGAACCGGGCCTCCAACCGGGACACCAGATACGCCGGCAGCCCTTCATTGATCATCATCGCGGCGTGCCCCAGCACGAAGTTGTTCCGGTGGAAGGCCGCCAGTTGCATGGTGTCCTTGAACAGGCACGGCCCCGCGGCGAAGCCGGGCATCGGCATGTCGGCCGCCCGCGGATAACCGTGGGTGATCGCGTTCCGGATCCGCGCAAAATCGAGTCCGAAATCGTTGACCATCATCCAGAACTGGTTGACGGTCGCGAACTTCACGTACCGCCAGGTGTTCGTGAACAACTTCGCCAGTTCCGCCTCCTCCGGCTCCAGCACCACGATCTCGTCGGTGAGGTGGCGGAACAGTTTCTCCGCCCGGCCGAGCGCCCGGTCGCTACGGGCGGAGACGATCTGCGGCAGGTCGAACAGCTCGGTCAGCGCCCGTCCCTCGGCGATCCGCTCGGGGCAGAACGCGACGTCGATCTCGACACCGAGCTGCACCAGCAGCTTCTCGGTCGAGGCGGTCACGCCGGGATACAGGGTGCTGCGCAGCACCAGCAACTGCCCGTCCCGCAGGTGCTCGGCGCACCGCTGGATCGCCTGCGGCACCGCCGCCAGGTCCGGGCTCAGGTGCTCGTCCACCGGCGTCCCGACGACGACCACCAGGATCTCGGCGGTACCCACCGCGGCGGCGTCGGTCGAGGCGACCAGCCGTCCCTCGGCGAGCAGGCCGCCGAGCAGGGCGTCGGCGCCGTCCTCCGCGAAGGGCATCACCCCGGCGTTGACCGACGCCACGGCGGCGGTGTTGATGTCGAACAGGGTCACCGACAGGCCCCGCGAGGCCAGGGCCAGTCCCAGCGGGAGGCCCACCCGCCCGCATCCGCCGACGATCACGACGTCCCGGCTGAACGGCGTCGTCTGCTCGCGTTCCGCGATGGTCATCCACCCCTCCGCTCGGTCGACCCCGTATCACTCTAAGTCCTGAAGGAGTGGTTATAACGCTTCTCCACACTATTATTCCTGGATGGATGTTATAGGCCAGTATGAGCAATTCTCCGATATCGACCTCGCCCGGTTGTACGCCGGCCGGTTCAGCCCGGCCGAACTCGCCACCAAGCGCCTGCTCTGGGACGCCCTCTGCCGCGGCTTCTTCGACCGGTACGTGGAGGCCGACGACACGGTGCTCGATCTGGCCGCCGGCTCCTGCGAGTTCGTCAACGCCTGCCGCGCCCGGCACAAGATCGCGGTCGACCTGAACCCCGACACGGCGGGCTTCGCCCGGGACGCCCGGGTCGTCCTCGCCCCGAGCGACGACATGCCCGAGGTCGGGTCGAACTCCGTCGACACGGTGTTCACCTCGAACTTCTTCGAGCACCTGCCCGACAAGAAGGCGCTGCTGCGCACCCTCGCCGAGTGCCGGCGGGTGCTGCGGCCGGGCGGCCGGCTGCTGGTCCTCATGCCCAATCTGCGCTACGTCGGCGGGCGGTACTGGGACTACTTCGACCACCACCTGCCGCTGACCCACCTGAGCCTGGTCGAGGGACTCCGACTGGGCGGCTTCGAACCGCACGAGGTCATCCCCCGCTTCCTGCCGTACACGGTGAAGGGCGCGCCGGTCCGGATCCGCCCCTGGCAGGTCCGGCTCTACCTCCGGCTGCGACCGGCCTGGCGGCTGTTCGGCGGGCAGATGTTCGTCGCGGCCCGCCGCCGGTAGGACCGGCACCGGGCGAAGGACCCGGGCATCGACGAACTTGACCGTCGCGCGGAGGGCCGGGCCGGTGGGACACTGCTGGCATGACCGGCGACGTGCGGCTCCGCGGCGGTGGAAGCGGCCAGCGGTTGCTGTTGTTGTTGCACGGCCTCGGGGCGACCGGCGAGGTGTGGAACCCGTCCCGGCCGCTGCTGACGCACGGCTGGCCCGGTCGCTGGCTGGCCGTCGACCTGCCCGGGCACGGCGGGTCGGAGCCGCTGCCGGAGTACTCCTGCCTGACGCTCGCCGAGCGGATCGCCAAGACGCTCCCGGTCGACGACCGGATGGTCGTCCTCGGCCACTCGCTCGGCGGCGCGGTCGGGCTGGCCCTGGCCGGGCGGCGGTTCGACCTGCCGGTGGCGGCGGTCGTCGCGCTCGGCGTCAAGGTGGCCTGGACGGCCGAGGAGTTGGCCCGGGCCGAGGCGCTCGCCCGGCGACCGGTCGCCCGGTACGCCACCCGCGCCGAGGCCGCGTCCCGCTACCTGCGGGTGTCCGGGCTGACCGGCCTGGTCGACGGGGACGACCCGATCGTCGACGCCGGACTGCGCGAGGAGGACGAGGGCTGGCGGTTGGCGATGGACCCGGCGGCCTTCGCCGTCGGAGCCCCCGACCTGCCGGCGCTGCTGGCCGACTGCGCCGCCCAGGTGCTGCTGGCCCGGGGCGAGCGGGACCCGATGGTCACCGACGCCCAGCTCGCCGGGTTGGGCGCGCCGGCGACCACGCTGGCCGACCTCGGCCACAACGCGCATGTCGAGGACCCGGCCGCCGTGCTGCGGCTGCTGCACCCGTACCGCTGACCACGTCCGCCGGCCGGTGACCGGGCCGGTCCGGGGCGTCGGTGACGTCCGCACGGGCCGGCATGACATTTGTCAGACCAGGCCGTGCGTCCTTCACCCACCGTGATGACTAACCGCACTAGCTGTGGTGGAGTCCCGGGGACGAGACTCGATGGCAGAACGGAGACGCGGCGGACCCGGACGGAGGGTGAACGTGGACGAGCGCTACGACACGTACTGCGCGATCGACCCGCTGTTCTACGACTCCCCCACCAACACCACCGCCCGTACCACCGGGTGGGCCGCGGCGGACCGGCCGGTGCCCGAGGGCTGGCGGCGCGAGCCGAACGACGACTGGCTGATCTACGGTCCGGTCGACGGGACGCTGCCGCAGCAGGGCTGGAAGGTGCACGTCTCGGCCGGCCTGGACAACGCCGCCCGGGTGCTGGACCGGGTGTACGACTACTGCGTCCCGCGCGGCCTGCCGTTCAAGTTCCTCCGCGGCCCCCGGATGCTGCTGCTGCGCAACGCCAAGTACGCCCGGCGCGGCTCCAGCGGCAAGTTCGTCACCGTCTACCCGCGGGACGAGGCCGAGCTGGAACTGGTCTGCAAGGAACTCGCCGAACTGCTCGACGGCGAACCCGGCCCGTACATCCTGAGCGACCTGCGCTACGGCGCCGGCCCGGTGTACGTCCGCTACGGCGGCTTCGCGGCCCGCTACTGCCTGTCCGAGGACGGGCAGGTGGTGCCGGCGATCGCCGACGGCGACGGCACGCTGGTGCCCGACCGGCGGGACCCCGTGTTCCACGTGCCCGACTGGGTGACGCTGCCGGACTTCCTCGCCCCGCACCTGGCCGCCCGCAACGCGACAAGCACCACCGACCTGCCGTACCGGATCGAGAAGGTGATCCACTTCTCCAACGGCGGCGGCCTCTACGTCGGCCGGGACACCCGTACCGACACCGAGGTGGTGCTCAAGGAGGGCCGCCCGTACGCCGGGCTGGACGCCGCCGGCACCGACGCGGTCACCCGGCTGCGCCGGGAGGGCGAGATGCTGCGCCGGCTCGCCGACGTGACCCGGGTGCCCCGGGTGCACGACGAGTTCACCCTCGGCGACCACCACTTCCTGGCCATGGAGTTCATCGAGGGCCGGCCGCTGAACCGGGTGCTGGTCGAGCGCTACCCGCTGACCGACGCGGACGCCACCCCGGCCGACCTGGCCGACTACACGGACTGGGCGTTGAGCATCCACCGGCAGGTCGAGGCGGCCGTCGACGCGATCCACCGGCACGACGTGGTCTACGGCGACCTGCACCTGTTCAACGTCATGGTCCGGCCGGACGACACCGTCGCGCTGGTGGACTTCGAGGTCGCCGCGCCGGTGGCCGAGGCCCGCCGACCCGGCCTGCGCAACCAGGGCTTCGCCGCACCGCGCGACCGCACCGGCTTCGCCGTCGACCGGTACGCCCTGGCCTGCCTACGGCTCGCGTTGTTCCTGCCGCTGACCCAGGTGCTCCGGCTGGTGCCGGCGAAGGCCGCCCACCTGGCGGCCGTGATCGCCGCGAACTTCCCGGTCCCGCCCGGGTTCCTGGACGAGGCGGTCCGCGAGATCACCGGTGTACCCGGGCCGGCCGCGCAGCCCACCGACGCGGCGGCCACGGACACGCCGGCCGCGCAGCCCACGGCGCAGCTCACGGACACGGCGGCCGCGCAGCTCACGGACACGGCGGCCGCGGACCCGTTCGCGGCCTTCGACGCCGGTCGCGACGGCTGGCCGGCGCTGCGGTCCACGTTGGCCGGAGCGATCCTCGCGACGGCCACCCCGGACCGGGACGACCGGCTGTTCCCCGGCGACATCGAGCAGTTCCGGGCCGGCGGGCTCAACCTCGGCCACGGTGCGGCCGGCGTACTCCTCGCCCTCGCCGCCACCGGCGCGGGCCGGTTCCCCGACCACGAGGAGTGGCTCGTCCGCCGGGCGCTGAACCCGCCGTCGGGCAGCCGGCCCGGCTTCTACGACGGCCTGCACGGCGTGGCGTTCGCGCTGGAGCACCTCGACCGGCGGCAGCAGGCGCTGGACGTGCTGGATCTGTGCCTGCGGCAGCCGTGGGAGGACCTCAACCACGACCTGGTCAGCGGGCTGTCCGGGGTGGCCCTGAACCTGGCCGAGTTCGCCGGCCGGACCGGCGAGACCGGACTGCGCGACGCCGCCTGGCGGGCCGCCGACCTGGTCGCCACGCAGATCGAGGCACCGGACACCGATGGCCCGGTCAGCGGCGGCCGGCACCCGTGGGCCGGGCTCACCCGGGGACACACCGGACCGGCGCTGCTGTTCCTGCGGCTGTACGAGCTGACCGGCGACGCGGCGCAGCTCGACCGGGCGGCCACCGCCCTGCGCCGGGACCTGCGCCGGTGCGTGGTGCGCCCGGACGGCGCGATGGAGGTCGACGAGGGCTGGCGCACCATGCCGTACCTGGCGCACGGCAGCGTCGGGATCGGGCTGGTGCTGGACCAGTACCTGGCCCACCGCCCGGACGAGGAGTTCGACCGGGCCGCCGCGGCGATCCGGCGGGCCGCCCGCTCACCGCTGTACGTGCAGTCCGGCCTGTTCGCCGGCCGGGCCGGGATCATCGCGTACCTGGCGAACCGGCTCCGGCTGGCCGACGCCGACCGGACCGACTCCGACCGGACCGTCGCCGACCGGCGCGAACTCGACGCGCAGGTCCGCCGGCTGGCCTGGCACGCCCTGCCGTACCGGGGGCACCTGGCCTTCCCCGGCGAGCAACTGCTGCGGCTGTCGATGGACCTGGCCACCGGCACCGCCGGGGTGCTGCTGGCGCTGGGCGCGGCCCGGCACGACGAGCCGGTACGGCTCCCCTTCCTCGCGCCGCTGACCGGCGCGACCAAGCTCCCCTCGCGACCGCGAGGGTGAAGTCCGAACAAACCGAAAGGCGGTAAGGACCATGGTGCTTCTGGACCTGCAGGGCCTGGAGATGACCGAGCGCGGCGGCGGCGGGGGCGGCGGCGGAAGCCGCGCGAGCTTGCTGCTCTGCGGCGACAGCTCGCTCTCGGTGACGACCTGCAACTGACCTTCGTATTTGCGGCCCGTCCCGGGGATCGGACAACGGTCCCCGGGACGGGCCCGGGCCCCGGGCGGGGCGGCAGACCCCGCCCGGGGCCGTCCGCGTTCCCACGACGAGGAGGAGCACCGTGACCGTCGGCAGCGATCGCCTGCTGCGCCGGGCCGTCCGGGCCGGCGGCGGGTGGACGGTGCTGCTCGGCGTCACCGCGCTGCTCGGCGCGGCGGCCGAACTGCTGCTGCCCGCCGCCCTCGGCCGGGCCGTGGACGCGGCGCTGGACGGCTCCCCCGGCTGGTGGCCGGCCGCGGCGTGCGCCCTGGTGGCCGTCCTGGCCGGCACCGACACGCTGGGCGACCTCGCCGCCGGTACGGGCACCGCGCGGGCCACCGCCCGGCTGCGCCACCAACTGCTGCGGCACGTGTTCGCGCTCGACCCGCGTACCGCCGGCCGGCATCCGGTCGGCGACCTGGTGGCCCGGCTGGTCGGTCAGGCCGCCGACGCCGGTCAGGCCGGCAGCACGGTCGTGTACGGACTGGTCGCCGTGCTGCCCCCGGTCGGCAGCCTGGTCGCGCTCACCCTGATCGAGCCGCTGCTCGGGATCACCTTCGTGGCCGGGCTGGTGCTGCTCACCGTGCTGATGCGCGCCTTCGTCACCGACGCGTCCGCGGCGATGACCGGCTACCAACGCACCCAGGGGCTGATCGCCGGCCGGCTGCACGAGGCGGTCGCCGGACACCGGACCGTGGCCGCCGCCGGCACCGTACCGGCCGAGATCGACCGGATCCTGGTGCCGCTGCCGCTGCTGCGCGGCCACGGCCGGCGGTCCTGGCAGACCCTGGCCCGGGCGGCCGGCCGCAACGCCGCGGTCGCCCCGCTGCTGAGCCTGGCCGTGGTGGCGGTGGGCGGCTGGTCGGTGGCCGCCGGCTGGCTCACCCCGGGACAACTCGTCGCCGCCGTCCAGTACGCCGCCCTGGGCACCGGCCTCGGCGCGGTCACCGCGACCCTCAACCGCCTGGTACGGACCCGCGCCGGCGCGGGCCGGATCGCCGAGGTGCTCGCCCAGCCGACCCGGACGTACGGCCCGGCGCGGGTGCCGGCCACGGGTGCCGGGACGCTGACCTTCGACGCGGTGACGGTCCGGGCACCCGACGGGCGTACCGTCCTGCACCGGGTCGACCTGCACCTGCCGGGCGGCCGGGCGCTCGCCGTGGTGGGCGCCTCCGGCGCGGGCAAGTCCACGTTCGCGGCGGTCGCCGGCCGGCTGCGCGACCCGGACGAGGGTGAGGTCCGCCTCGACGGGGTGCCGCTGCACCGGCTGAGCCACGACGAGCTGCGCCGGTCCGTCGGCTACGGCTTCGAACGGCCGGTGCTGGTCGGTGACACCGTCGCCGACGTGATCGACCTGGGCGTACCGGCCGGCGCCGCGGACGATCCGGGGCGGCGACTGGGCCGGGTCCGGCGGTCGGCGCGGGCCGCCGCCGTCGACGGCTTCGCCGAACGGCTGCCGGACGGCTACCGGACCGCACTGGCCGACGCCCCGATGTCCGGCGGCGAGGCGCAACGGCTCGGCCTCGCCCGCGCCCTGCACGGCGGGCGGCTGCTGGTGCTGGACGACGCGACGTCCAGCGTGGACACGGCCACCGAGTACCGGATCGCCCGGGCGGTGGCCGAACACGGCGACGGGCGTACCCGGGTGATCGTCACCCACCGGGCCACCACGGCGGCCGCCGCCGATCTGGTCGCCTGGCTGGACGACGGCCGGCTGCGAGCGCTGGCGAGCCACGCGCGGCTGTGGACCGACCCGGCGTACCGGGCCGTCTTCCAGCCGGCGGGCGAGCCCGCCGGGCGGCCCGGATGAGCCGGGCGCGCGCCGAGGCGGACCCGGCCGGTACGGACGAGGGCCTGCGGGGCGTCGGTCGGTACACCCTGGGCGCGGTGCGGCGGCGGGCCCGGGCGGTACGCCGGCTGGCCGGCTGGTCCGTGCCGGAGGCGGTGCCCACCCTGCTGGTCGGTGCGCTGACCGCCCGGGCGGTGGACGACGGGTTCCTCGCCGGGCGGCCCACCGTCGGGCTGGCCTGGCTCGCCGTCCTGGCCGGCGCGGTGCTGGTCGGCGCGGTCGGCACCGGCCGCACCTATGCCTGCCTCGGTGACCTGGTCGAACCGTTCCGGGACGACCTGGTGGAACGGGTGGTCGGCGGGGCGTTGCGGCGTTCCACGGCGCCCGGCGGTCGGCCGGACACCGCCGCGGTGGCCCGGCTGACCCACCAGGTGGAGATCGTCCGGGACACCTTCGGCGGCCTGGTGATGGTGGTCCGCGGCTTCGTGTTCACCACCGGCGCGGCGCTGGTCGGCCTCTTCTCCCTCGCCCCGGCCGTCGCCGCCCTGGTCGCCGGGCCGCTGCTGGTCGGACTCGTCCTGTTCGGCTGCGCGATCCCGACGATGGCCGCCGCCCAACGCGCCTACGTGCGGGCCGACGAATGCCTCGGCGCCGCGGCCGGTGGTGCCCTGGCCGGGCACCGGGACGTGGTCGCCTGCGGCGCGCAGGACGAGGTCACCGCCGCGGTCGGCGCCCTGGTGGGGGCCCAGGCGACGGCCGAACGCCGACTGGCCCGGATGGCCGCCCTGCGCAGCCTCACCCTCGCGGTGGGTGGCTGGCTGCCGCTCGCCGTGCTGGTGCTCGGGGCGCCCGCCCTGGTCCGGCACGGACTCACCCCAGGCGCGATCCTCGGCGCCCTGGTGTACGTCTCCACCGCCCTGCACCCGGCCCTGCACTCGCTGGTGCAGGGCGTGGCCACCGGCGGCCTGCGGTTCGCCGTCACCCTGGACCGGATCCTCACCGCCTCGGCGTCGCCACCCGCCCCGGCACCCCCGCCCGAGCCGCCCCGGGCCGGTCCGCGCGGCGCGGGCGCGGGCGCGGTGCGCCTGTCCGGGTTGACCTTCCGGTACGGGCCGCATGCCCGGCCGGTGTTCCGCGACCTCGACCTGGACCTGGCGGCCGGGGAGCACCTGGCCGTGGTGGGTCCCAGCGGCGCCGGCAAGTCCACCCTGGCCGGTCTGATCGCCGGCCTGCTCGCGCCGCAGACCGGGACGGTACGGCTGGACGGCGCCGACGTGGCCGGACGGGACCAGGCCGAGCTGGCCGCCCGACGGGTGCTGATCCCGCAGGAGGCGTACGTCTTCACCGGTTCGCTCGGCGACAACCTGCGCTACCTGCGGCCGACCGCCGACCCCGACGAGGTGGCCACGGTGGTGGACCGGTTGGGGCTGCACCGGTTGGTCGACCGGGTCGGCGGGCTGGCCGGCACGGTGGACCCGGGCACGCTGTCCGCCGGTGAGCGGCAACTGGTGGCGCTGGCCCGGGCGTACCTGTCGCCGGCGCCGCTGGTGATCCTGGACGAGGCGACCTGTCACCTGGACGCGCCCGCCGAGGCCCGCGCCGAGCGGGCGTTCGCCGACCGGCCCGGCACGCTGGTGGTGGTGGCACACCGGATCAGCTCGGCGCTGCGGGCCGGCCGGGTGCTGCTGGTCGACGGCGGTCCGCCGGTCCTCGGGCGGCACGACGACGTGTTCGCCCGGTCGGCGACCTACCGGGACCTGGTCGGCCACTGGCAGCGCGGAGCCGACCCGGTGGCACCGGACACCGGTGCCCGGCCCGGGTCAGATCCAGCCCTTGTCGCGGGCGATCCGGACGGTCTCGATCCGGGTCCGGGCGCCGGTCTTGCCGGCGATCCGGGCCAGGTGGTTGCGCACCGTGCCCGGCCTGAGCGCCAGCCGGTCGGCGATCTCGACAACGGGTAGCCCGTCCGCCGCGATCGTCAGCACCTCCGACTCCCGTTCGGTCAACGGGCTGGACGTGGTCAGGGCGGCCACCACCAGGTCCGCGTCCACCACCGGTTCGCCGCGGGAGAGCCGGCGGACGCCCTCCACCACCCGCTCGGGCGATACGTCGTTGCCGAGGAAGCCCAGGGTGTCCCGGCGGTTGCGCAGCGCGTCGCCGAGCACCCGGGACTGGCGGGGCTCGGCGAGCACCAGCACTCGGCAGGGCAGGTCGACGCAGCAGGTGTGATCCGACTCCTGGTCGGCGTCGTACCGGGCGAGGTCGACGACGGCCACGTCCGGCCGGATCGACCGGAGCGCCGGGACGATGCGATCGCCCCGGTCGAGCTGGGCTATGACGTCGATGTCTTCCTGGGTGCTCAGCACATACGCCATCGCGCCGCGGATGAGTGCGCCGTCGAGGGCGAGCAGTGTCCGGATCAACCTCTCCCCTGTTCCCGTGCTGGTCGATGAGCGGTGCGGGTCCTCGCAGCGGTGCTTTTTGCGCAGAGATATCACTGTCCGTACGCATTTAAACACATCGTTGCCGGTTCCGTCCGTCACCCGGTCGGGGGAGAACGGCCCGCCGGACAAACCGCCACCACGATGCGCCCAGCGCGCTGATGATGCCCCGCCCGCACACCGGGGAAACGTGCTGGCGGGGGCGGGTTGGACCAGACCGGACCCGGTGTCAGAGCCAACCGTCGCGTTGCGCACGACGGATCGCCTCCAGCCGGTTGCGCGCGCCGGTCTTGCGCAGGATCGCCGACAGGTGGTTGCGGACCGTGCCGTAGGCGAGGAACAACCGGCGGGCGATCTCCCGCAGCGGTAGCCCCTCGGCGGCGGCCCGCAGCACCTCCCGTTCGCGGGCGGTGAGCGGATTCGTCGGCGGGTTGAGGGCGGCCACCGCCATCGCCGGATCGATCACCCGTTCCCCGGCGGCCACCAGCCGGACCGCCCGGACCAGTTCCGACGGCGGCAGGTCCTTGCTGACGAAACCACGGGCGCCGCCGTGCAGCGCCCGTTGCAGGGCCTCGGGGCTGCGCTGGGCACTGAGCGCGAGGACCGCGACGTTCCGCGCGTGGTCGGCCAGCCGGCCGACCACGACCGGCATGTCGCGGTCCGGCAGGTCCAGGTCGACGACCACGACGTCGGGCCGCTGCCGGGCCACCACGTCGAGGATCCCGACGCAGTCGGCCAGGTCGGCGACCACCTCCAGGTCGTCCTCACCGGACAGTACGGCGCGCAGGGCACCACGTAGCAGACCCATCCCTTCGATGATCACAATGCGGACCACGAAGCCATCTCCGTTTCTCGGAACGCGAACTCCGGCGACACCGGCACCCGGGGTACGACACGCCGGGGCCGAACACGAGCACGACTGGTCACGACTGGCATCCGCCGGTGGCCGGGCACTGGACGCGAGCGCGGAGGCTCCGGCCGGCAGCGACGGAAGGGTTCCCGGCAGCGCGTGGTACCGGCGGCCCGGCGGGCGGGCGGTCACGCGGCGGGAACGGCGAGGGCGGCCCGAGGTCGGCCGCCGGTCGACTCAGCCGGGTCGGGACAGTACGCCCTGGGCACGACCGGACCGGGTCGGTTCGGCGGATCGGGCGAGGGTCCGGCCGGCCGGATGGTCGACGGATCCGGAATGCGGTGCCAGGGCCGCCGGCGGGGCCTGGCCGGCGGCGTTCGCGGCGGCCCGCTGCCCGGTGGTCTCGTGGTCGGTCGGGTCCGGCAGGTGACCCGGCGCCGCCGGGTGCCCACCACCGGAGAGCACCCCGTCCGGCCCGGCCCCCGCGACGCTCGCCGCGGTCTCGCCGGCCGTACCCGGGATCGCCGCCGGCCCAGCCGGCGCGAGGCCCGACGGTGGTGCGTCCGACCCGGCCGGCACGAGCGACACGACCGCCACGGAGGGCGGTACGGGCACCACGTGGACCGGGAACTCCGGCAGCGGCGGCGGGGCGGGCGGCGGCAACCGACCCCCCGGAAGCGTGCCGTCAAGCGTCGCGGGCCCGATCAGGACGACATCGTCGACCACGTCGGTCACATCGTCGGTCACGTCATCGACCGCGCCGGAAACCAGGCCACCGGCACCCTCGATCAGGCCGGCCACCCCGCCGACCACCCCGACCGGCCCCAGCACCGGTGGGAGCAGCAGGTCGATCGCGCTCCCGACCGGATCGTCGGTCGCGGTGCCGGTGCCCTGCACCGGTCCGGTCGTCCCGGACAGCAGGCCGGCAACCCGGTCCACGGCCACGACCCGGTCGCGGCCACCGGCGTTCAGCACGGACGCAGCCGGCTCCGCCACGGGCGCGACACTGTCGCGGCCACCGGCGTTCAGCGGGGAGGCAGCCGGCTCCACCACGGCCGCGACCCGGTGCGGTGCGGTGGAAGGCGGGTCGGGACGGGGCCGGTCGCCTCCGGCGCCACGAGCCGTACCGGGTGACCCGGCGGCACCGACCGGACCCTGGTCCGAAACGGACGGTGTGCCGTCCTGGCCCGGGAGGCGACGGGTGCCCTTCCCGGCCGGGATGCGGTCCAGACCGGCCAGGACGCGATCCAGAACGGACGTCGGGCCCTTCCCCACCGCTGTACGCGGACCGCCGGGAGCGCAGGTCGGACGCGCGGAGCAGGCACCGTGGGGTGTGCGGCGCGAAAGGTCCGACACAGCGCCGGACCGGGCTCCGACGCCCGGGCCGGCCGGCATTCCGGCGCCCGGGTCGGCGGAGGCGGCGGGGCTGAACGCGGCAAGGGCGAGGTAGCCTGCGGCGGCCGCCACCGCGAGCAGGACGAGTCGCAGTGCGATCCGGACGAGCCACCTGCCGCGGGTCCACCCCGGCGGTCGCTCGTCACCAGCCACCACTCGTCGCATGCGTCCCGGCCGGTCCCTCCACTACGGACAGAAGTCTCATCGTATCTTCGCGTCAACCCGGTCGCACGCCGGGAAATGCCGGGTGTCGCCATCCGGACCTCCCACACTCATGATCATGTGCAGTTCAGCCGTTCGCCGCCCGGCTGTCGGACGGCCGAGGCGTTAACGATCAACGGCCCTCCGGGTGGGTGGGGGCTGGGCGGGTGGGGGGATCGGGGGGCTGCCTATCCTGGCCTCCTCGTATCTGGGTCGGGGGTGGGGTGGATGGCGCAGCCGGAGACGGAGAACGCGGCGCACCGGATGTTCGGTGCGGACAGCGCGTCGCGGACGCTCGGCATCGAGCTGGTGTCGGCCGGTGACGGCCGGGCGGTGGCCCGGATGCGGTTGACCGACCAGATGGTCAACGGCCACGGCATCGCGCACGGCGGGTACGTCTTCCTGCTCGCCGACACCGCCTTCGCCTGCGCCTGCAACAGCCACGGACCGGTCACCGTCGCGGCCGGCGCGGACGTCACCTTCGTGCGCCCGGCCCGGGCGGGCGATCTGCTCGAGGCCCGGGCGCAGGAGCGCTCCCGGTTCGGCCGCAGCGGGATCTACGACGTCACGGTGTGGCGGGACGCGGAGGTGATCGCGGAGTTCCGCGGCCGGAGCCGCGTGATCAGCACTCCCGAAGGCGTGTGATCAACGGCGGGCGCGGAGCAGGCGGGTGGCGTTCCAGCGGATCGCACCGGCGACGTCGCGCAGGTGCTCGCGGCGGGTGTAGTCCTGCCGGGCCACACTGTTGGCGACCGCCCGTTCGAGGTCGTGGTCGCAGCCCATCAGCACGCTGTCGAAGTCCCGGCGTACCGGTTCGAGCAGGTCGTAGCCGAACGACCGGTGCATCCGGGCGAACCGCGGCTTGAACAGCCGGGCCCGGTCGTGCAGGCCGGTGGAGTAGGACATCGGGTTCTTCGGCCGGTTCAGGATGTAGTCCGGCAGCAGGTCGGCGAACGCCTCCCGGAGGATCCACTTGTCCCGGCCGTCGCGCGACTTCAGCCCGAGCGGCATCCGCAGGGCCAGCTCGACCAGCGCCGGGTCGAGGAACGGCACCCGGGCCTCGACGCCGTGCCCCATGCTGGTGCGGTCCACCCGCTGCAGCTCGGTCCGGCCCAGGTTGCGCAGCTTGTGCAGGAACAGGTCCCGGGCCCGTTCCGGTCCGACCTCGTGGTACATCGGGTACCCGCCGAACAGTTCGTCCGACCCGTCGCCGGTGAGCACCACCCGTACGCCCGCCTCGCGGACCCGGCGGAACAGCGGCACGGACACGACCGCGTTGATGATGTCGCCGTACTCGGTCAGCTCCGACATCCGGATGGTCTCCCGGACGGTCCGGGACCGGATGTCCCGCGGACGCAGCTCGACCACCTCGTGCGGCACCCCGAGGTCGGCGGTCAGCCGCCGGGCGTACGTCAGGTCCTCGCTGCCCGGCGTGCCGACGGTGAACGCGACGCAGTCCGGGTGCTCCTGCCGCACGTGCAGCAGGGTGAGCGAGCTGTCCAGGCCGCCGGAGAGCACCACGCCCACGGTCAGGTCGGTGTCCACCCGCAGCCGGACGCTGTCGGCGAACGCGGTCCGCAGCAACTTGCCCGCCTCGTCCGGGTCGTCCAGCGGCGCCTGGCGCTCCCCCAGCCGGCGCAGGTCGAGGTACGGCTCCAGGTACGGCCAGCCGGCATCGTCGGCCCAGCCGTGGTGGGCCGGCGGCACCTCGGTGACCGGGGCGCCGACCCCGACCAGCGCCTTGACCTCGGAGGCCAGGTGCAGCCGGCCGCCCTGGCGGGACCAGTACAGCGGCTTCACCCCGAGCGGGTCCCGGGCCAGGTAGACCCGACGGGTGGGCCGCTCCACGACGGCGAGGGCGAACTCGCCCTGCAGGTGGTGCACGACGTCGTCGCCCCACTGCAGGAACGCCTCCAGCACCACCTCCGTGTCGCTGTCGGTGCGGAACGTCCGACCCCGGCCGGTCAGCTCGCGGCGCAGCTCACGGTGGTTGAAAACCTCGCCGTTGTAGCAGAGCAGCCAGCGCCCGTCGGCGGAGAGCCAGGGCTGGACCGCACGGTCGCGGTCCACGATGGGCAGTCGGCGGGTGCCGGCCAGCACGGCGTCGTCGAGCAGGGTCTCGTCGATCTCGCCGCGCGGGGTCAGCGCCGCGAGCATCTGCCGGAAGACCGCACGGTCGGCGCCCGGGCCGAGGATGAGGGCGATGCCGCACACGACGCTCAGCCGATCAGTTCGGCGGGCAGGTCGCGGCGCAGGTCCGCGGCGGCGGTCGGGCTCAGGCACAGGTGCCAGGCCTGCCCCTCGTCGATCAGGTTGACGTCGCCGGCCCGCTGCCGCTCCAGCAGGACGGCGGCCAGCCGGTCACCGGCCCCCCGCCGGCGCAGCCAGGTCATCTCCAGGTCGATGCCGTACCCGGTGCAGTGCGAACTGGGCAGCACGGCGGCGTAGCCGAGGCTGCGTAGCCGGTGCTGGTGCTCGACGCTGCGGGCCAGGCTGGTCACCCAGAGCGGCGGGGTGCGCCGCGGCGACCGCTGGGCGTACCGGGTGGCGAGGTCGTTGATCAGCGTGACCACCTCGGGCCGGGCCCGGGTGAAACGCAGCCCCGCGGTCCGGGGGGCCCGGTTCGGCCAGCACAGCCGCTCGGCGGCCCGGACGGCCCGGGCCGGCAGGGTGGTCGCCTGGCGGCGGTAGCGGAAGTTCAACCGGCCCGCGCGGCGCAGCGGGTCGAGGTCGACCAGGTCGGTCGCCGCCAGCAGGTCGGCGTTGGTCACGTACGGCGGGGTGTCCCGCCACCAGGCCGACTCGATCCGGGACAGCAGGTAGATCCGGACCAGGGCGGGCAGGTTGTGCGCGGAGCTGCGCTCGTTGGGACGGTAGTTGTGCAGTTCCAGCAGCAGCCGTTGGACCGACTCGGCGAGCCCGTCGGGGGTGGCCGAGAGGACCGCGGCGAACTGCGGTTCGTGCAGGCGCTCGACCAGCACCGTCTCGGCCCGGCGGAGGTCCTCCACGGCGACCCGCTCGGCGATCTCGTCCTGCAGGTCGGTGACGGCGGCGCGGAAGTCGTCGAGATCCCAGTCGGGCGTGGTGACCGGGTGGGCGGCCCGCCGCCGGACCGGGAACCGGGACAGGTCATGTCCGGGCAGTCGCATGTCGGGCCCCTTCTCCCAGGTTCGGCCCGGCTGGGCGAAACATGAAACCGACGCTAATGGGAGGTTTTCTCGCCAACGACGCATATCGCCACCAGGTCACCTGATCGGGGCGCGGACCTCCGGTCCGGGCGCCGGCCGTTCGTCGGGAAACGTCAGTCGTTTCCGGTTCCAGCCGCCCGCCGGGCTCCGGGCGCGAACAATGGCGGCATGACAGCAGGCCGGTTGAGCGGCGCCGTCGCCCTGGTCACCGGCGCGTCCTCGGGCATCGGGGCGGCCGCCGCCGGACGACTCGCGGCGGTCGGTGCCCGGGTCTTCGTCACCGGCCGCGACCCGGACCGGTTGGCCGAGGTCGCCGGCCGGACCGCCGGCACGGCGCTGGCGTACGACCTGACCCGGCCGGACCGGGCGGCGGAGCTGGCCGCCCGGGTGCTGTCCGCCGCCGGTCGGATCGACATCCTGGTCAACAACGCCGGGCAGGGCTGGGCCGGCCCGCTGGTCGGGATGACCGACGCCGAGATCGTCGACCTGGTCACGGTCAACCTGACCGCCCCGATGCTGCTCACCCGCGCCGCGCTGCCGGGCATGCTGTCCCGCGGCCGCGGGCACCTCGGTTTCGTCGGCTCCATCGCCGGTCGGCTCGGCGTCCGCGAGGAGGCCGCCTACTCGGCGGCCAAGGCCGGCCTGGGCGTCTTCGCGGAGAGCCTGCGGCAGGAGGTCGCCGGCCGTGGCGTGGTGGTCACCGAACTCGTCCCCGGGGTGGTGGCGACCCGGTTCTTCGACCGCCGGGGCCGCCCCTACCAGCGCCGCTCACCCCGCCCGGTGCCGGCCGAACGGGCCGCCGACGTGCTGCTGGCCGCGCTGCTCGCGGGACGGGACGAGGCGTACCTGCCGGGCTGGCTGCGGCTGCCGGTGGCGCTGCGCGGCGCGCTGCCCCGGGCGTACCGGGCGCTGGCCGGCCGGTACGGCTGAGCCCGGCCGGCGGCGCGAACCCGGCGGCCACCGCCGGCCCGATCCGGGCGGCGGCCCGACCCGA
This sequence comes from Micromonospora zhanjiangensis, assembly GCF_042650605.1. NCBI lineage: Bacteria > Bacillati > Actinomycetota > Actinomycetes > Micromonosporales > Micromonosporaceae > Micromonospora > Micromonospora zhanjiangensis. The sequence continues at coordinate 97,940 of NZ_JBHSBN010000016.1, forward strand.
CGGCGGGCTCAGTTGGCCCGGGCGGCCCGCAGCGACTCGCGCAACGACCCGACGGTGGCCAGCACCGCGGTCGGCTCGTAGCCGCAGTGCGCCATGCAGTTGTTGCACCGGCTGTCGCGCCCCCGCCCGTACGCCGACCAGTCGGTGGTCTCGACCAGCTCCCGGTAGGTCTTCGCGTACCCGTCGTTCAGCAGGTAGCACGGCCGCTGCCAACCGAACAACGAGTACGACGGGATGGCCCAGGCGGTGCACGGGAAGTCCACCTTGCCCTCCAGGAAGTCCAGGAACAGCGGCGAGTGGTTCAGCCGCCACCGGCTGCGCCGCCCGTCGGCGAACGCCTTGCGGAACAGCGCCCGGGTCTCCTGCACGCCGAGGAAGTGGTCCTGGTCCGGCGCCTTGTCGTAGGCGTACGCCGGGGACAGCATCATCTGGTCCACGCGCAGGTCGTCGTTGAGGTAGTCGAGCACCTCGATCACGGTCTGCGGGGTGTCGGTGGAGAAGAACGTGGTGTTGCTGGTGACCCGGAAGCCGCGGCGCTTCGCCTCGCGGACCGCCGCCACCGCCTGGTCGAAGACGCCCTCCTTGCAGACCGAGGCGTCGTGCCGCTCCCGTAACCCGTCGATGTGTACGGCGAAGGAGAAGTACCGCGACGGGGTGAACTTGTCGATCTTCTTGGTCAGCAGGGCCGCGTTGGTGCACAGGAAGACGTACTTGCGCCGCTTCACCAACTCGTCGACCAGGACGTCGATCTGCGGGTGCATCAGCGGCTCGCCGCCGGCGATGGAGACCATCGGCGCGCCGCACTCGTCGATCGCCGCGAGGGCCTGTTCCACCGGCATCCGCCGCTTCAGCACGTCCGCCGGGTGCTGGATCTTGCCACAGCCGGCGCAGGCCAGGTTGCACGCGAACAGCGGTTCCAACTCCACCAGCAGCGGGTAGTACGCGCGGCGCCGCAGCTTCTGCCCGAGCAGATAACGGCCCACCCGCAGGCTCTGCCGCAACGGCATGCTCATGACAACCCTCCCCCGTATCGAGCGTTCATCCGGACCGGGACTTCCCTCGGAACGGTGGACCGGACGTCCTCGGTGTCGGCCGCGCGTTCCCGCACGTCGTCCGCGCCCAGACCGGCCAGCGCGGCGACGGTCCGCGCGACCAGCCGGGGTGGCGCCGACGCGCCGGCCGTGACGCCGACGGCCCGCGCCCCGGCCAGCCAGCGCAGGTCGACCTCGCCGACGTCGCCGACGAGGTGGGCGGGGGTGCCGGCGCGTTCGGCCGCCTCGACCAACCGTCGGGCGTCGGCCGGGTCGCCGGGACCCAGCACCAGCAGCACGTCGGCCTCCGCGGCGATCAGCCGCAGGGTCGCCGGCCCGGCACCGGCCGGGTTCTCCGGCCCCGACGCGGCCAGCAGCACCCGGCGAACCGTGGTCGCGGCGGCCCACTCGACCAGCGCCGGCCCGACCGGGCCGAGCGCCCGGACGGCGGCCAGCACCCGGGGCAGCGTCCCGGGCCGGTACAGCGGGCGGGACGCCGGGTCGGCGACCACGCGTACGCAGGCGGTCGGCCGGTCCGCCGCGGCGGCCAGGACGGCCGCCGACTCGGTGTCCACCGCCAGTGCCCCGGTGCCGGCGAGCCGTTCCCGGTGCCGGCCGGTGGCCGGTCGCCGGGTGGTCGCCACCGGCCCGAGGTGCACGGTGTGTCCGCGGCGGCGCAGCGCGGCGGCGATCATCGGGGCCGCCGGGCAGGGCAGAGCGGTCGCGGCGGCGCCGTCGGCGCGTACCTCGGTGGCCACCACGACGTCGCCGGTGCGCAGGCCGGCGGCGAGCCCGCCGGCGATGCCGGCCACCGCGACCGGGCCACCGCCGCCGTCCCGACGGGCGGTCCGGGCCGCCCGGGCCGGGCCGATTCCGGTACGCCGTACCGGTGCCCCGGCGGGCAGCCCTCGGCGCAACGCCCGCACCTCCGGACGCATCGCCGCGAACAGGGTCCAGTCGACCGTCATGCCGGCGCCTCCGGTTGTCCGGCCAGCCCCGGTTCGACCAGCTCAACCGGTACGCCCGGCAGTCGCCCGCCCGGTTCGGCCGTCCCACCGACGACCGCGGTCGACCCACCGACGACCGCGGTCGACCCCGGTCCGCTCGACACCGGTACGGCCGGGGCGGGGACCGACTCGGCCGGGACGGTGGTGCGCAGGACCGGGGCGGGCGACGGGTCGGCGCCCAGCAGCCGGCCGAGCGCACTGACCGGGAACACCTGTCGGTAGAGGTGGTAGTTGATGTAGAAGTAGCCGGGGAAGCCGGTGCCGGTGTACAGCGGCTCGTCCCACCCGCCGTCCGCCCGCTGGTGGTCGACCAGCCAGCCGATGCCGCCAGCGGCCGCGGGCGAGTCGCCGGCGCCGGCCGCGTGCAGGGCCAGCAGCGCCCAGGCGGTCTGCGAGGCGGTCGACGCGCCCCGGCCGCGCCAGGCCGGATCGCGGTACGACCGCAGGTCCTCACCCCACCCGCCGTCCGGGTTCTGCCGGTCGGTCAGCCACCGCACGCCCCGGGTGATCGCCGGATGGCGGACCGGCAGGCCGGCGGCGACCAGCGCCGGGAGCACCGCGCCGGTGCCGTACACGTGATTGGCGCCCCACCGGCCGAACCACGAGCCGTCCGGCTCCTGCGCCCGCAGCAGCCACCGCACGGCCCGCCGGGCGGCCGTCGAGTCGGCCCGGTCCACCGCGCACAGGGCCTCCAGCACGTGTGCCGTGACGTCCGCGCTGGGCGGGTCGATCACCTCGCCGAAGTCGCAGAACGGCAGGTCACGGGCGATCCGCCGGGTGTTGTCGGCGTCGAAGGCGCCCCAGCCGCCGTCCCGGCTCTGCATCCCGCGCAGCCAGGCCGCGCCGCGGCGCAGCGCGTCGGCGGTACGCCCGTCCGCGGCGGTACGCCGCAGCGCGAGCAGCACCTCGGCGGTGTCGTCGGTGTCCGGGTAGCCGTCGTTGTCGAACTCGAACGCCCAGCCGCCCGGTGGCAGGCCGGGCCGGCGTACGGCCCAGTCGCCGGGCACCCGGATCTGCTCGTCCAGCAGCCACCCACCGGCCCGGACCAGGGCTGGATGTTCGGGCCCGAGACCGGCGTCGGCCAGCGCCACCACGGCGAGAGCGGTGTCCCAGACCGGGGACTGGCAGGCCTCCAGCCGGCGCACCTCGCCGTCCGGCGTCCGGTCCCGGACGGTGAACCGCTCGAACCCGGCCAGGCCGGTCCGCAGCACCGGATGCTCCAACGGGTAGCCGAGCAGGTGCAGGGCCAGCAGCGAGTAGACCCAGGGCGGCTGGATCCCGCCCCACGAGCCGTCCGCCTCCTGCCGGGCCACGATCCACTCGGCCGCGCGGCGCATCGCGTTGCGCCGCAACGGCCGCAGCGGCCGGCGCTCGTAGCCGCGCAGCACGACGTCCAGCCGGTGCAGCCAGCCGGACCGGTGCCGCAGCGACGGCGGCGGGGCGGACCGCCGACCGGTCCGCAGTTCGGTGAGCGTGAAGCCCAACGGCCGGACCGGCCGGACGGACCGGATGATCGCCAGCGGGACGATGGTCTGCCGGGCCCAGCAGGCGAAGTCGTACACGTTGAGCGGGAACCACGGCGGCAGCAGCACCACCTCCGGCGGTACGGCGGGCAGCCGCTGCCACGGCCACTGGCCGAACAGCGCCAGCCAGAACCGGGTGAACACGCGGGTGTTCTCGAGGCCGCCCTCGGCCAGGACGAACTCCCGGGCCCGGCGCATGTGGTCGGCGTCCCGGGCGTCACCGGCCAGCCGCAGTGCCGCGTACGCCTCGACGGTGGTGGACAGGTCGGCCGGCCCGCCGTGGAAGGTGGCCCAGCCGCCGCCGGGCTGCTGCCGGTGTCGGATCCACCGGGCCGTCGGTTCCAGCACGTCGGCGGTGAGGATGCCGAGGAACTGCCGCATCAGCAGGTCCTCGGCCTCCATGGTCACGTTGGTCTCCAGCTCGCCCTGCCACCAGCCGGCCGGGTGCTGGGCGGCGAGCAGGTGATCGCGGGCCCGGTCCAGGGTTTCCCGGGCCCGGGTACGCAGGTCGGCGTCCTGCGCCATCAGTGGTCCCGGCCGGTGATGAAGTGCGCGACGGCCACCAGCTCGCCGTGCACGTCGGTCAGCTCCGGCCCGGCCGCGCCACCCGGGCCGGTCAGCCGGTCCAGCTCCGCCAGCGCCTCGGTGAGCAGCCGGTCGGCTTCCTTGGTGGTCCAGTCCCGGGCGCCGGTCTCCTCGATCAGCGCCGCCGCGGTGGCCAGGTCGGTGTCGGACAGGTCACCGGGCGCGGCGTACAGGTCGCGCAGTTTCTCGCTGGCCGGCCCGCCCGCGGTGAGCGCCCGCACCACCGGCACCGACTTCTTCCGCTCCCGCAGGTCGGCCAGGACCGGCTTGCCGGTGACCGCGGGCTCGCCCCAGATGCCCAGCAGGTCGTCGGTGAGCTGGAAGGCCAGCCCGAGCCGGTCGCCGTAGAGAGCCAGGCCGAGGGTGAGTTCCTCCGGCGCGCCGCACAGGATGGCGCCGAGCGTGGCCGAGCAGGACAACAGCGCGGCGGTCTTGTCCCGGGCCATGGTGAGGCACTCGTCCAGCGTCACCTCGGCGCGGGTCTCGAAGGCGATGTCGGCGGCCTGCCCGGCGATCAGCCGGCGGATCGCGGCGCTGAGGCAGCGCGAGGCCCAGGCGGCGTTGCCCCGGGGCGACTCGGACAGCAGGTCGGCCGCGAGGCCGAGCAACGCGTCGCCGGCCAGGATGGCCGGGCCGATCCCGAAGGCGGCCCAGGCGGTGGGCCGGTGCCGGCGTTCCCGGTCGCCGTCGATCACGTCGTCGTGCAGCAGCGAGAAGTTGTGTACCAGTTCGACCGCCGCGGCGCCGGTCAGGCCGTCCCGGGCGTCGCGGCCCGCGGCCCGGGCCGACAGCAGCGCCAGCGCGGGCCGCAGCCCCTTGCCGCCGCCCCGGACGGTCGGGTTTCCCTCGACGTCCCAGTAGCCGAGCTGGTAACCGGCGACCCGCCGGGTGCGTTCGTCGATCCGGTCCAGGTGGGCCCGGATCACGGGCTGGACGAACTCGTCGACCTCGGTGAGGATGCCGGGCAGGGTCGTCGTCATGTCATCGCCTCCGTCGCACTCGATCTCGCCCCGAGGTGGGCGAGTACGACGTCGGCCGCCTGTTGGCCGCTGCGTACCGCGCCCTCCATCGTGTCCGGCCACCCGGTGTCGGTCCACGCCCCGGCCAGGGCCAGTCCGGGCAGCGCGGTCCGGGCCGGCGGTCGCAGCGCCCGGGTGCCGGGGGCCTGCCGGAAGGTGGCCCGCGGTTCCCGGGTCACGAACACGTCCCGCACCTGCGTCCGCCCGGCCGCCGGGAACAGCTCCGCCAGCGCGGCGAGCTGGGTACGGGCCAGCTCCGCCGTCGGCGTACCGACGAGCGCGTCGGCGGCCGAGAGCGAGATCACCAGGTACTGGCCCGGCTGGCCGGGCGGGGTGCGGTCGAAGAGCCACTGGACCGGGCTGTCCAGGGCGGCCGCGAACCGCAGGTCGGTGACCCGGTGCGCGTAGCGGACGTGCACGTTGACGATCGCCGCCGCGCCGAGGCGCGCCCAGCGGCCCCGGTCCGGCGCGGCCGCCGGCGGCACCAGCCGGGCGGCCCGCTGGTGCGGCACGGCCAGCACCACCGCGTCGGCCCGTTCCCCGGTCCCGTCGGCGTGCACGTCGAACCCGGCGGCCCGGGCGACGATCTGCCGGACCCGGCTGCCGGTACGCACCACGCCGCCCCGGTCGAGCAGCAGGTCGCGGGCCGGGCGGCCGTGCAGGTCCAGCAGCGGCACGTCGGGCAGGCCGATGTCCCCGGCGTCGGCGCGCTCCAGCAGTCCGGTGCGCAAGACCCGGGCGGCCAGCGCCAGCGAGGCGTGCCGGGGCGGGACGTTCAGCGCCGCCACGCAGATCAGCTCCCACAGCCGGCGTACGGTCCGGTCGTCCTGGCCGTGCGCGGCCAGCCAGTCGCCGAAGCCGACCTGGTCGGTGACCGGGTCGTCCGGGTCGACCGCGCGCAGCGCGGCCGCCGCCCGGATCGCGGCGATCCGCCGCCGCGGGGTCAGCGGGCGGTAGCCGAGCAGGCCGGGCAGCAGGTGCGCCGGCGCCGGCAACGCGCGGCTGCGGGCCAGCACGTGCGGCCGGGCACCGGGGCGGAGCACGGGCACCGCGAAGGCGTCCTGCACGGACGTACGGGCGGCCGAGCCGAGCCGGTCGAGCAGGCCGCGGTACTGCCGGTAGCAACGCAGAAAGACGTGCTGCCCGGTGTCGACGGTGAGGTCGCCGCGGGGGAACGAGTAGGTGGCGCCGCCCAGGTGCGGCCGGGCCTCGAAGAGGGTGACCCGGTGGCCGGCGTCGCAGAGCCGGACCGCGGCGGCGATGCCGGCCAGCCCGCCGCCGACCACGCAGACCCGGTCGCCGGTCACGGTCGGACACCCTGGTCCGCCGCCGGTTCCGCCGGACGGGTCCGGGGGGCGCCGACGGTCATCGCCCGGGCCGCCACGTACGCCTTCTCCCAGCCGGGCAGCGACACCCGACGGCGCAGCACCGCGGCCGGGTCGGTGATCATCCGGCCGAGCAGCCGGTGGTAGATGCCGGCCATCGCCGCCACGCAGGCGGCGCTGCGGCGGTCCAGCATCGGCAGCAGGGTCAGGCCGGTCCGGTAGTACCGTTCGGCGCGTACCGCCTGCCACCGGATCAGGTCGACCAGCCGGTCGGGGGCGTCCCGCAGCCCGCCGTCGGGGCCGAGTTCCAGGGTGCAGCCGAACCGGGCCAGGTCCTCGGCCGGCAGGTAGATCCGGCCGTTGCCGCGGTCCTCGACGATGTCCCGCAGGATGTTCGTCAGTTGCAGCGCGATGCCGAGCGTGTCGGCCAGTTCGGCGGCCCGCTCCCGGGAGGCCGCCGGCCGCAGGTCGAACACGCCCAGCGACAGCCGGCCGATCGAGCCGGCGACGCACCGGCAGTAGCCGACCAGGTCGGCGAGGGTGTCGTAGCGGGTGCCGCGGACGTCGGCGACGCAGCCGTCGATCAGCTCGTCCAGGGCGGCCAGCGGGATCGGCAGCCGGCCGGCCGCGTCGGCCAGGGCCAGCAGCACCGGGTCCGCGCCGGCGGCCGGCAGCCGACGCAGGGCGGCCCGGATCTGGTCCAGCCGGGCGAGCTTGGCGGCCGGCGGCAGGTCACCGTCGCCGATGTCGTCGATCCGGCGGGCCACCGCGTACACGGCGGAGAGGGCGCCGCGCCGGTCCGGGCGCAGCAGCCGGATCCCGTACGAGAAGTTGCGGGCCTCGGTCCGGGTGATCCGTTCGCACTCCCGGTAGGCCAGGTCGAGGGCGTCGGCGTCGACGCCCGGACCGGGCCTCATGCCGGCGCTCCCGGTCGCAGCAGGGTTCCGGCCAGGTGGCCGGCGGTGGTCCACCGGGTCGGTCGGGGCGGTCCGGGCAGCGGGTCGTAGTCGGCCCGGCGCAGCGCCGCGAGCGTGGCCCGGCCACCGGCGACGTAGCCGGCCACGGCCAGCCGGGCCCAGCCCCGCAGCTGCCCGACCAGCGGGGTGCCGGCGGCCAGCAGGCCGGCGGCGCGGTCGGCCTGGCGTTGGATCACGTACCGCAGCAGCCCGCCGGCGTGCGGCGCGGCCAGCTGCTCCTCGGCGACCCCGAACCGGGCCAGTTCGTCGGCCGGCAGGTAGATCCGACCCCGGCGGTAGTCCTCGCCGACGTCCTGGAGGTGCTCGACGACCTGCAGCGCGGTACAGATCCGGTCGGACAGCGCGATCCGCCCCGGTGACGCGGCGCCGAAGACGTGCAGCACCAACTCGCCCACCGGGTCGGCGGAGAGCCGGCAGTAGTCGACCAGGTCGTCGAAGGTGGCGTAGCGGACCTGCTCCTGGTCGCGGCGGTTGGCCTCGATCAGCCGCAGCAGCGGTCCGATCGGCAGGCGGCACTCGGTCACCGTCGGCGCGAGCCGGATCAGCACCGGGTGGCTGGACGGCACGCCGGCGTACAGGCCGCGCAGCTCGACCTCGATGCGACGCAGCGTGGACAGGCGGGCGGCGGCGTCGTCGGTGGCGGTCCCGCCAGCGCCGGGTTCGTCGCCCACGTCGTCCACGAACCGGGCGTACGTGTAGATGGCGAGCAGGTGCCGGCGGACGCGCTCGGGCAGCACCCGCAGGGCGACCGGGAAGTTCTCGCCGGCCAGGGCGCTCTCCGGCGACCGGCGACCGGCCACGGACGCCGGCGAGGGCTGGCCGGGGCCGGTTCTCGTCAGCTCGAGCACGGGGGCGCTGCCTTTCGCCGGGTACGCCTCGACGGCCCGGAGCGCACCGGGCCGGTACGGCAAGACTTCTTCACGTAATCGACTGATAGCTCTGTGTGATCAGACCGAGCGTACCGAATTACCCGACGTCGGGGCCGGATTCGCCGATCGCCGTCACCGCGAGCGGGTCGTACCGGCCAGCACGATGCCGACCGTCATGACCACCGCGGCGGCCACCTGGATCACCACCCGGGCCGGCTCCAGGGACAGCCGCTCGTGGAAGGCGGTGACCCCGACCAGCACCCCGACCAGCGGGTCGACCAACGCGATCACGCTCAACGAGGCGGCGATCGGACCGCCCTGGAAGGCGTTCTGGTTGAGCACCACGCCGCCGATCCCGACCACGACCAGCACGTAGAGCTGCCAGTCGTTGAGCACCCCCACCGGATCGGCGGTGAACTCCGCGGTCAGCGTCTTGAGCAGGGCGGCGGCCGCGCCGTACAGCAGGCCGGTGGCGATGCCGAGCAGCACGCCACGGGACGCCTCACGCACCCGCCAGGCGCCGATCAGACAGATCGCGAACAGGGCGCCGATCACCAGCCCCACGCCGGTCCAGGCCAGCGGCGACGGCTGGTCGACGCCGGCCCGCGGGTTCGCCGCGATGAGGAAGGCGGCCAGCCCGGCCACGCCGAGCGCGACGACGAGCAGGTCCCGCCGGTGCGGCCGACGCCGTTCCAGGGCGGCCTCCAGCGGGATCGCGATGAACACCCCGGCCAGCAGCAGCGGCTCGACCAGGGCGAGCGCGCCGAAGCTGAGCGCCATCGCCTGCAACACGGTCGCCGCCACGTCCGGGATCCAGCCGAACAGCCACATCGGGCGGTGCAGCAGCCGGAACAGCAGGCGCGGGTCGAACGTCCGGGTGGCCGGCTCCCGCTTCGCCGCGTGCTGCTCCAGCGTCGAACCGAGCGCGAAGACCGTCGCCGACGCGAGCCCCAGCACGACGGCCAGCAGGCTCACGACGCGATCCGCCCGGCGCCCGGCCTACCACCGGGGCGCGGTCGGACGGACCGGCCCGCACCGGTCGCCGGCCGGTCGGGGCGTGACCCAGCCGAGCACGGCGGCCGGACGATCGTCTCTCGGCGCCCGCCCGGCGGCCACCGCCCGCAGGCTCGCCGACCCGTGCCAGGCCAGCAGGGCCGCCGTCGCGACGACGGCCACCGCACCGGCCCGGCTGGTCCACCGGGTGGTACGGATCGGCGGCCGGACCGCCGCCGGGACCCGTCCCCGGACGACGGCGGCGATCTCAGCGGTCGGGTCCGACTCGAACAGGCCCAGCCCGATCGCGCGCTGGCGCCGGCCGCGCACACCGTCGGTGAGTTCCAGCAGGACCGGGCCGAGGTCCCGGCGGCGCCGTACCCAGGTGGTCACGGCGGCCCGGTCCATGGTGGCCGCGTTGGCCCGGCCGTGCCCGGGAATCGGCCGGTAGGTGGCGACCGGCAGTCCGGACGCCATCGCCTCCAGGGCGGTCAGCCCACCGGCGTTCTCCACCAGCACGTCGGCCGCGCGCAGCAGCGCCGGCATGTCGTCCACCCAGCCGAACACGTGCACGCCGGGACGACGTGTCAACCGCCGGCACAACGCGCCGTTGCGGCCGCAGACCACCACCGGCGTCGCCACCCCGGTCCGGGCGATCTCGGCGGCCGTCCTGGCCACCTCGCCCACCCCCCACGAGCCGGCGACGAGCAACGCCAGCCGTCCCTGCGCCGGCAGTCCGAACCGTTCCCGGGCGCGGCGTTTTTCCGCCTCCGAGCCGGGCCGGAAATCCGGCCCGACCATCCGACCCACCACCCGTACGCCCCCGGCGCCGAGTCGGCGCGCCTCGGAACGGGTGGTCCGGTGGGCGGCGCAGTGCAGGTCGACGCCGGGCGACACCCAGATCGGGTTGACCGCGAAGTCCGTCAGGTAGGTGATCACGGGGACCGCCAACCGCCCGTCGCGGCGCAGCGGTCCGAAGACCTGGCTGACCACCGGATAGGTCGACACGACAGCCCGGGTGTCCGGCGGCAGGACCGCCAGGGCCCGGCGGCGGATGGGCCGCAGCAGCGCGCGGGTGCTCGGCGCCGCACCGCCGAACCGGGCACCGATGGAGAAGAGGAACCCGTAGAACCACGGCAGCCGGCTCAGCATGCCGTGGTAGGTGCCCTGCAACAACCGGCCGAGTCGCCAGGGGAACAGGTCGGCGAGATCGAGGCAGTCGGCCGCCAGCCCCCGCTCGCGTAGCCGACGGGCCAGTTCCCGGCTCGCACCGTCGTGCCCGGCACCGGCGCTCGCCGAGACGATCACGACCCGGTCGTTGAACGTCATCCGGCCTTCTACCCGCCTCCGACCGGAAGATTCCTCACCGTTCCGAGGAAAGGAACGGCCTCGCCTCTGCCGACCGACCTAGGATTCGAGGTGGACGGGACGGGGGCGGATGGGGTGCGGCTGCTGATCGTCACCGCCGGATCGCGGGGCGACGTCGCCCCGTACACCGGTCTCGGTGTCCGGCTGCGGGCGGCCGGTCACCAGGTCGCGATCGCCGCGCAGAGTTCGTTCGCCGACCTGGTCGGCGGCTGCGGCCTGGAGTTCCGGGCGCTGCCCGGCGACCTGCGGACCCTGCAGGCCGACTCGGCGGCCCGGCGGCTGCGCCGATCCGGTCCGGGGCTGCGCGGCGCCGGCGAGTTCGTCCGGATCGGCCGCCGGTTCGTCGACCAGATCGGGGCCGGCCTGCTGGCCGCCGCCGAGCCGGGCGTCGACGCGCTGCTGCTGTCGACCACCACCGCGCCGCTGGGTTACTCGGTCGCCGAGCTGCACGGGGTGCCGAGCCTGGGTGTGTTCCTGCAACCGGTGCAACCGACGGCGGACTTCCCGCCGATGATGCTGGGCACCCGGACCCTCGGCGCCCGGCTCAACCGCGCGGCCGGTCACCTCGGCCAGGCCGTCGGCCGGCAGGTGTACGCGACGGCGTCCCGCCGCCTGCGCGAACGCGCCAACCTTCCCCCGGTCGGCCTGCGCGAGCTGGCCCGCCGGTCGGCCGCGGACCGGTGGCCGGTGCTGCACGGGTTCAGCCCCGCCGTGGTCCCCCGGCCCGCGGACTGGCCCGCCGAGCTGCGCGTCGTCGGATACTGGTGGCCGGACCCGGCCACGCCCTGGCGGCCACCGCCGGAACTGGTCGACTTCCTGGCCGCCGGACCACCACCGGTATATGTCGGGTTCGGCAGCATGGTCAGCGAACGGGACCGGCTCGCCGACCTGGTCACCTTGGCGCTGCGCCGGGCCGGACTGCGCGGCGTGCTGCAGGCCGGCTGGGCGGGCCTGTCCGGCGTCCACGCCGAGAACGACGACCTGATCACCATCGGCGAGGCGCCGCACGACTGGATCTTTCCCCGGATGGCGGCGGTGGTGCACCACGCCGGCGGCGGCACCACCGCGGCCGGGTTGCGCGCCGGCGTACCGGCGGTCGCCGTGCCGATGCTGGCCGACCAGCCGTTCTGGGCCGGCCGGCTGGCCGCCCTGGGCGCCGCCCCGGCCCCGGTGCCGCCCCGGCGGTTGACCGCCGCCCGACTGGCCGACGCGCTCCGCGCGGCGGTCCACGACCCGGCGTACGGCCGCCGGGCGAAGGCGCTGGCCGCCGAACTCGCCGACGAGGACGGCGCGGGCGCGGTGCTCCGGGCCGTCGAACGGCTGGCCGGTTGACCGGCTGACGATGTCGATGGGACAGTGCCGCCGCCGTGCTTGCCGGCAGGGATAAAACATGCAAGCCTGGACTCTGAGGAGGGGAGTATTCCCTCGCCACCAAGTCGTCAACACGGCCGTTGTTCGGCCCGGCTTCGTGGGTCACCGGCTACCTGGGTAACTGTCCATGGTGGGCGGTGGCGGGAGAGACCTCCGACAGTCACACGGATGCGCACGAACTTGCCTGCCCCAAGGCGGCGAGTCTCGATGTGGTGACCTGTCGGAGGGTCCCTTGCTCGCATTGCTTGATCCTGTACTGGCCGCAGCCCCTTGGACTCTTGTGCTAATTGCTGGCATCACGGTGACCGGCAAGATCGTCATCACGGTTCTAGCTCTACGAGGAACTGAGCCGAAGGATCGACCGAACATCATCAGAGCGGTGGCCGAATTGTTCCGATGGCGTCGATGAGCGAAACTCACGACCGCACGACTGCCGCCAAGCGCACTTCGCATGCCGCTGCCCACTGCCGTTGTCCGAGCTGAGGCAATCGATGGCGTAGCAGCCCATCCGACCTGTGATCACGTCGGACGGATCAGCTCTGTCCTGTCGGCCGGATGCACGTCGATCGCCCCGTCGAGATGGTGCAGTTCTATCACCGGGACCCCTTCGTCAAGGCCATGCTCGGCTCGCTCGGGGTCGGCGGGCATACGGGCGATCGCCCGACCGCCCGGTGGCAGCTCCACCGGCACGCGTTCAGGTGCCGGTCGCACCCGGGACCGCTCCCCACGTTCGGTGCTGACCAATCCTTCGGTACGTAGCAGCGCCAGCGCCTGCCGTACGGCGTCCCGGCCGACGCCGTACTCCTGGGACAGTGCCAGCTCGCTCGGCAACGGCGCTCCGGCGGCGTACTGCCCGGAGTAGATCCCCTCGCGGATCAGGTTCGCGAGCTGGCGGTACACGGGTGTGTGCGAGCGCCGGTCGATCGACATGGACGGCAGCCTTGCTGATGGGTACAGCCATGTGCCCTTGTGGCCATAAGGCCATATGGCTGAAGTGAAGGCTACGAACCTCAGCCGACGCCTTCACCGGCCGCCCGGATCGGACGGCGCCGCGGTTCGTCCTCCTGCTCCCCATGGAGGCCGCCAGTCTCGACCAGGCCGTGAATCTCGGCGTGATCCTCGGCCGGTCGTTGCGGCACATACCCGAACTCCGAGCGCGGGACGAACTGGTGATGGACCTCCCGACCGAGACCCTGCACGGCGTCTTCTGCGACCGCGTCCTGCCCGGAGGGCCGGAGTGCTTCCGGCCAACGGGACACCCCGGCCTGTGCGAGGCCTTGTAGTCCTGCCACCTGAGGACGGCCCGATGCCACTCGTTTGGCGGTCCCGTTGCGGGGCCGCGACCGCCGGCCGAGTGGTTGCGATTTCGGGGCTACATCAAGGAAGTAGTAGCTACTGCTTCCTTGATGTAGCGCCAAAATTGGCACCCGGCCCCGACCCAGGCGCCGGCCCAGGCCCCGGCCTGCGCCCGTTGACGGCCGCGGCGCCGAAACCAATGGCTAGTGGCCCGGTGCCGGCTCGGCCGTACCGCTGGCCAGGCCGGGCGGGGCGGCGGCCAGCGCGGCCTCGATCGCGGCAACCAGCGCCCGGGCGGACTCCTCGGTCAGTTCGACGGCCACCCGGGCGCCCGGACCGGCCGCCGGGTTCAGGAAGTCGATGTTGACGGTGTGCCCGTACGGCGCGTGTTGCGGGTGGTCGACGTAGACCGTGCCGTCGGTCAGGGTGAACCAGCCGTCGGGTCCCTTGCCGCTGCCGTCGACGACGATCTTCTCGGTGAGATAGGTGCACACGTGTCGTTCCTCCCGACGGGTCAGGCGTTCAGGTGGCGGTCGAAGAAGGCGAGGATGCGACGCCAGCCGTCCACCGCGGCCTGCGGGCGGTAGCTGGGCCGGTCCACGGAGAAGAAGGCGTGCCCGGCGTCCGGGTAGGTGTGGAACTCGAAGGTCTTGCCGAGGTCGGTCAGCACCCGTTCGAGTTCGGCGTTCTGCTCGGTCGACGGGTAGCGGTCCTCGGCGCCGAACAGGCCCAGCAACGGGCAGGACAGCTTGCCGGCCTCGCCGACGACCGGGGTCACCGCGAGCGGGAAGTTGTCCGGCGGGTCGCCCACCACGAAGGCGCCGTAGCAGTCGACGGCGGCGTCCAGCGGCAACCGGCAGGCCGCCAGGAACGCGTGCCGGCCGCCGGAGCAGTGGCCGATGACGCCGACCCTGCCGGTGGCGGAGGTCAGCCCGCGCAGGTACGCGGCGGCGGCCTCGACGTCGCCGACCATCCGGTCGTCCGGCACTCCCCCGGCGGCCCGGACCGTGGCGGCGGCGTCGTCCGGGCTGGCCCCGGGTGCCTCACGGCTGTAGAGGTTGGGGCAGACGGCGGCGAAGCCGTTCGCGGCGAACCGCCGGACCATCTCCTTGGTCGACTCGTCGTACCCGGGCATGTGGTGGATCACCACCACCCCGCCGTACGGGCCGGGCCCGAGCGGCCGGGCCAGGTACGCCTCGATCCGGTCACCGCCGGCCCCGGGGATCGAAATGGTCTCCGCCAGCATCGCGTCGTACACGTCAGTTCTCCTGTCGCTCGTCCGACCCGGGCCATTCTCGACCATCCATCGCCCCGACGCCGCCGGGCAGGTCTCCGGCTTTCTCCGCGCCCAACACCACCGCGGTGATGAACGCGGTGCCGGCCGACCAGCGTGGCGTGGCGTCCGGCATCCGGGCCGCCTTCCAGAATTGCGGCATGGTGCTGTCCATCGGGGTGTTCTTCTCGTTGCTGGTGGTGGTCTTCATCCTCGCCGCCGCGCTGGCCGCCGCCGGAGCGGTGGTCTCGCTGTTCCGCGGCGGGATCTACATCCACGACGAATCGGAAGGCGCATGACCGAACGGGCGACCGACGAACCGGTGTTCGCCGATCCACAGCTCGCCAGCCGGCTGCGGCTGGCGGTCGGCCGGTTGAACCGGCGGATCCGCCTGGCCAGCAACGACGTGCCACCGCTGCAGTTGTCCACGCTGGTGACCGTCGAGCAGCACGGCCCGTTGCGACAGGGCGAGCTGGCCCAGCGGGAGGCGGTCAGCGCACCGACCATGAGCCGGATCCTGGCCGCCCTCGACGAGCGGGGGCTGGTCCTGCGTACGCCGGATCCGGCCGACGCCCGGTCGACGCTGGTGGCGATCTCGGCGGCCGGGACGCGGGCGTTACGCGAGATCCGCTCGCAGCGCACCGCCCTGCTGGACGCCCGCCTGGCCCGCCTCACCCCGGACGAGCGGGCGGCCCTGCTGGCCGCCCTCCCCGCACTGGAGTCCCTGGTGACGGAGGACTGACGAGCGGAACCTTGGCGCGTTTCGGCCCTTCGAGGGGCCGCCGCACGCCAAGGTCCGTTCCGGTCACCGCCTTCAGGCGCGCGCCTTGCGGGTGTCGCGGGCGTTGGCCTTGCGGATCGCCTCGACCAGCTCCGACTTGGTCATCCGGGACCGGCCGGTGATGTCGAGCTTCTTGGCCACGTCCATCAGGTGCTGCTTGCTGGCGTTCGTGTCGACGCCCTCGGCGGTCTTCCCCGAGTTGGTCGGGCGCTTGCGGGCCGCCTGCTTGTCGCTCGGGCCCTTGCGACCGTTCGCCTTCGGTTCCCAGTGGTCGCCGACCTTCTCGAACGAGTGCTTCACCGCGGCGAAGGCGGTGCGGTGCGCGCGCTCCCCCTCGCCGTAGGAGTCGACCGCGGAGTCGTGCGCCTCCGCCCAGGTGTCCTGCGCCTTCTTCGGCGACCGCTGCAGGGTGCTGGGCATCTCCTTACGCGCCGGCATCTCGTGCTCCTTCCGGTAGTCCTCGACTCGTTCCTGCCCAGCGAACG
Source organism: Micromonospora zhanjiangensis (assembly GCF_042650605.1). NCBI lineage: Bacteria > Bacillati > Actinomycetota > Actinomycetes > Micromonosporales > Micromonosporaceae > Micromonospora > Micromonospora zhanjiangensis. Next base: position 113,843 of record NZ_JBHSBN010000016.1, read on the forward strand.
CGCCCGGCAAACCGGACGAGTCGACCGGCCGGGCGGGCGGTCCACCGGCGTCCGGATGCCGTCGTGAAGCGGGACGGCCAGCGGACGGAACGACGGTCGGCGAGGATGGAGGACATGAGCGAGCGAACCGGCCGGCACCGCGGCGGGTGGCCGGCATGACGATCCTCACCGTGGTCGCCGGATCGTCCAGCCTGCACCTGGCCTACGTGCGCGACGGCCGGGTCACCGACCGGCTGGACCGGTCCGAACCGCCCGGCACGGCCGGTGCCGACGAGCCGACGCGGGAGTTCATCGCCGGGCACGAGCCGCCCCGGGCGGTCGGTCACCGGCTGGTGCACGGTGGGGATCTGGTCACCGCACCGACGCCCGTGGACGACCGGCTGCGGACCGCGTTGGACGGGCTGACCACGCTCGCCCCGCTGCACCTGCCGCCCGCGTTGCACCTGCTGGACGCGATCCGCGGCCAACTGCCCGACGTGCCGCAGGTGCTCTGTCCGGACACCGCCTTCCACGCCGACCTGCCCGAGCAGGCCGCCACCTACCCGCTGCCGGCACCGTGGCGCGAGCGGTGGGGACTGCGCCGGTACGGCTTCCACGGGCTGTCCTACGCGTACGCCCTGGGTCGGGCCGCCGACCTGCTCGGCCGGCCCGCGGCCGAGCTGTCCCTGGTGCTGGCGCACCTGGGCGGCGGCGCGTCGGTGTGCGCGGTCCGGGACGGCCGCAGCGTGGACACCTCGATGGGGTTCACCCCGCTGGACGGCGTGCCGATGACCAGGCGCTCCGGCGCGGTCGACCCCGGCCTGCTGCTCTGGCTGCTGGACGGCCGGCTCGACCGGGACGAGCTCGACGACGGGCTCAACCACCGGTCCGGGCTGCTCGGCCTCTCCGGCGGCCGGTCCGACGACACCCGCGACCTGGTCGCCGCCGCGCCCGACGACCCGGCCGCCGCGCTGGCCATGGCGGTCTACATCCATCGGGTACGCCGCGAGCTGGCCGCCGCCGCGACCAGCCTGGACCGGCTGGACGGCATCGTGTTCACCGGTGAGATCGGCTGGGACCAGCCGGAGGTGCGCGACGGGGTGTGCGCCGGGCTGGGTCTGCTCGGCGTGGTGCCGCCCGGCGGGGGCAATCGGGACACCGACGCGGTCGTGTCGGCCCCCGGCGCCCGGGTGCCGGTGCTGGTCGTCGAGCCGCGCGAGGAGTTGCAGGTGGCCGTCGAGACCGCCGCCGCACTGGCCGGCGGGGCGTCCTGACCCGCCCGTCGGCGTTTGCGGCCGTCGGTCGTTGGAGAAAGCGGACGGGTTACGAAAACCTCGCGGATCGGAAACACCCGACGGGGACCAGGCCGGCACAGGGAGGCACATGATGCGGCGATGGTTGCGGGATCACGGGCTGACGGTGGCCATGCTCGGCGCGTTCGTGATCTTCCTCGGGTTGCAGGCGTTCTTCGGCTGGCGGACGCACAACGAGGAACTCGCCGAGTACGGCCGGCCGGCCCAGTCGCTGCTGACGTACCTGCACAGCGGGCATTTCTTCGAGGCGGTCTTCGAGAACTGGGAGTCGGAGTTCCTGCAGATGGGCGGGTACGTCCTGCTCACCGCGTACCTGGTGCAGCGCGGGTCGGCCGAGTCCAAGCCGGTGGACCAGGAGGACCGGCCGGACGACCGGGCCGAGCAGGCGACCCCGGACTCGCCCTGGCCGGCGCGGGTCGGCGGCCCGGCGCTGGTGCTCTACCGCAACAGCCTGGCCATCGCGCTGCTGTTGATCTTCGCCGGTTCGTTCGTCGGGCACCTGCTCGGCGGCACGGCCGCCTACAACGAGGAGCAGATGCTGTCCAGCGGGGCCCCGCCGATCAGTGCCTGGGAGTTCCTCGGCACCAACGACTTCTGGTTCCAGTCGATGCAGAACTGGCAGAGCGAGTTCCTCGCCGTCGGCGCGCTGATCGTGCTGAGCATCGTGCTGCGCCAGCACGGGTCGCCCGAGTCGAAACCGGTCACCGCACCGCACGCCCTGACCGGGTCGAGCTGACCGGCGGCGCGGTCAGCCGGTCGGACGGTCGGACCGACCACGTCGAGGTCGGGTTCGTTCCGCAACCGTCGCAGCAGGGCCGTGCCGACGTTTCCGGTCGCCCCGGTGACCACTATTCGCATGGGTTGGCCCTACCCGCACCGGCGCCCGCCATGCGACCGGACGGGCGTTTGTCCGGTGGAACGTCGGGTATCGCGATGGCGATGTCCGGCCTGCGGCAGATCACCAAGCCGCTCGGGCTGATCGAGGCGACCCCGCCGGAGGCCGTGCTGCGCGGAGCCGCTCCCCGCCTGCTCCGCCGGGTCCCGCCGGAGCGGCGTCCGATCGAGCTGGTGCACAACGCGTACGGCATCGCGGGTGGGGTCGTCTTCGGCACGCTGCCCCGGCCGGTGCGCCGGCGACCCTGGGCGGGCCCGACCTACGGCCTGCTGATCTGGGCGAGCGAGCGCGGCCCACCACCCGAGCGGGCGGCTCGGGTGGGAGATCGCTCACTTTTCGGCCTCTCGGCAGGGTGAACGCCGGCCGTCGACCACTGATCATGGCGGTTCGGTCGGGTATGTTTTCCCGGTGGGCACGCCGGATCACGACCCGCTCACCGGTCCGGCCGTGGCCGGCGTTTGCCAACGTCGGGGAACGGGCACGAAGGGTCCAGCATTCGCCTTCCCGTACCGTGACCTCCCCCGCGACACACCACGAACGGTCGATCGAATCCGGACTTCCCGGGCAACCGGTGCCCGGCTTCGGCGTCCCCGAAACCCCGTACCGTCGATGATGTCCGGCCCGGTGGGTGACCCTCGGCACCGGCCCAGCAGGAGGCGTTGATGAGCGTCGTCGCACCGGGTTCGCCCGTCGTCGCGTCCACCGATTCCGTCCCGCCGGTCGACCCCGCCACGCCGGCCACCGCCACCGCCGGCGTCGCCACCAAGCCCCGCGACCGCGACCGTTACCTGGACATGTGGCGCGCGCTGGCCCTGGTAAGGGTGGTCGCCTACCACGTGTTCGGCTGGATCTGGCTCACCGTCCTGTTCCCCGCGATGGGGCTGATGTTCGCCCTCGCCGGCTCACTGATGGCCAGTTCGTTGGACCGGGCCGGGTCACGCTCGGTCGGGCGTCGGCTGCGCCGGCTGCTTCCGCCGCTGTGGGCGTTCGGCGCGGTGGCGTTGACCGTGCTGTTCGTGACCGGCTGGGGACCGGCCCCGTCGGCCCGGCTCGGCTGGGGCGAACTGGCCTGGTGGGCCTTCCCCGCCCGGACGCCCCCGGTGGGCAGCCAGCACTGGGCCTGGGCCTACAACTCGGTCCTGTGGTACATCGTCACCTACCTCTGGCTGGTGGTGCTGTCGCCGGCCCTGTTGGCGCTGTTCCGGCGCTGGCCGTGGCCGACCCTGATCGCCGGGCTCGCCCTGCCGGCCCTGTTCCTGTTCCAGGTGGTGCAGGTCGGCGGCTACTTCAACGAGCAGGCCACCAACGTCTCCACGTACGTGGGTCTGTGGATGCTGGGCTTCGCGCACCACGACGGCCTGCTGCGGCGGATCCCGGCCCGGCGGTACGCCGGCATGGTCGGCGCGCTCGCGGTGACCGGGGCCGTCTGGGTGGTCATCTCCGCGCTCGCCCACGGCAGCTACGACCTGAACCGGATCCCGGTCGGCAACACCCTGTGGTCGGCGGCCTTCGTGGCGACCGTGCTGCGGTTCCGGCCCCGGCTCGACTGGATCGGCCGGGTTCGCCCGCTGGCCCGGATCATCGAGCTGCTCAACGCCCGCGCGGTCACCGTCTACCTGTGGCACCTGCCGCTCGCCATGATCCTCTCGTCGTTGCTCGCCCCGGTCACCATCAATTCGTTCACCGCCCAGGTGGCCATCCGGCTCACCGGGGTGTGGCTGCTCACCGCGGCGGCGGTGGCCCTGTTCGGCTGGGTGGAGGACCTGGCCGCCCGCCGGACACCCGCCCTGCTGCCCCCGTCCGCCGAACCGCCCCGCGTCGCGGCGAAGCGCGCCGCCGGGCCGGTGGCCGGGTCCACCACCGTCGGGGAGGTGGCACCGACCCTCCGACGGCCGGTGAACCGGTGGCACCTGGGAATGGTCACGTTGGTGGTGACCCTGGCGTTCAGCCTGGCGTACACGGCGGTGCACGTGTCGCCCAGCTCGGCGACGACCCAGAGCCAGGGCCGTCAACCGCAACACGAGGTGGCCCACTACGTCTCGGACCTGCTGCTGGTCCTGGACGACGCGTCCGCGCCCGGCCTGCCCGACCGGAGCACCGCGATCGAGCCGGGCACGGTGAGCGTGAACGGCGAGAGCTATCCGCACGCCGTGGTGGCGCCCACCCCCAACCGGCTGCGCGTCCACCCGCCGGCCGGCTGCGACCGGCTGCGGGCGGTGGCCGGGATCGGCGACACCGACAGCGAACGGATCCGGGTGACCTTCGCGGTCCGGGTGGACGGCGTGACCGTGTACGACTCCGGTCCGCTGCGGACCACCGACGCGCCCGCGAACGTCGACGTGGAACTGCCCGGCGCGAGCACGGTCGACCTGATCAGCGTCAGCGCCCGGGGCACCGCCTCGGCGATCTGGGCGGACGCCCGCTTCGTCTGCGCCGCCTGACCCCGACCCGCCGGGCTGGCCGCCCGACCCCGACCGGCACCCGCCGACCCCGGCCCGCCGGGCTGGCACCGACCGGACAACCGCCTCGCCAGGCTCCCGTCTCCCACCGCAGGGGGACCGACGCGGTCAGGCCGGGGCCGGATGGCCGGGCCGGTCGGACCGGGCCAGGTCGAGCAGTTCGTCGACCGACCACTGGTCGTAGGCGTGTTCGCCGTACCTCACCGCCAGCACCCGGCCGTCGCCGTCGATCAGGAAGTCGGCCGGCAGGCCGAGCCGACCGTTCTCCTGCCGCAGCGACGGCAGTGGTTTGCGGCGGCGCAGCACGGCCGGCAGGTCGAGCACGATCGCGCGCAGGACGGTCGCCCAGACCCGGGGGTCGAGCAGGGCCCGGCGGTGTGCCTCGACGCCGAACTCCCGGTAGAGCCGCCTGGCCGGGTCGGCGACGACGGCGAACGGCAGGTCGTCGGTGTGCTCGCGCAGCTCCGCGGCGTCGGAGTGGAACACCACCACCTCCCGGACACCGGCCGCCTCGATCTCGTCGTGCCGGCGGACGATCGAGCGCAGGTGCAGGTTGCAGATCGGGCAGCCGGCGAACCGCCGGAACTGCAGGTGCACCAGCCGGCCCGGATCCGGCACGGGCACCCGGCCACCGCCGACCGTGTCCAGCTCCCGACCGGTGACCGTCCGGCCGACCGCCCAGCGCGTGCCGTGTCGTCGAGTCGTCGACATGGATCGTCCTCCCCCGTTAGCGTACGTTGTACTCCTACAGGGAGGATATGAGCGTACGCCGTACACCGTCAAGGGATGTCGGTGCGCTCCGGTTGCCGGTCGTCCGCGGCCGCCTGGTCCTCATCCTGGCGCTGAACCTGGTGGTCTGACCGGCCGGCTCGCCGAGGCCGAGGCGGCACGGCTCGCCGGGCCGACGTCCCGGGATCCGCCGACGGACCCGCCCGGGCGCCCGGATCGGTACGCTGTCCGGATGCCGCCCCTCCCGGTCGCCGACACCCGGCGCCCCGCCGGCGCGACCGGTCGGTCGGCGATCGGCGCGGCCGGTCCCCGGCCCGGTGGGCGGCGCGGGTGATAGTCGACTCCCCCGCGCCGCAGAACCCGCCCGACGGCTGGCGCGCCGACGCGACCGCCGACGACCGGTTGTCCGCCGACGTCGAGGCCGCGCAGGGCGGGGACGAGCAGGCGTTCCGGCGGTTGTACCGGGCCGTCCAACCGCCGCTGCTGCGCTACCTGTACGGGCTGGTCGGCGACGACGCCGAGGACGTCGCGGCCGAGGCGTGGCTGCAGATCGCCCGCGACCTCGGCGGCTTCCGGGGCGACTACACCGGCTTCCGGCGGTGGGCCGCCACCATCGCCCGCAACCGGGCGATGGACCACGCGCGGCGGATGCGCCGACGACCGAGCGTCTCGGTGCCGGTCGAGTCGCTCGAACGGCTCGCCGACAACGCCGACACCGCCAGCCTCGCGGTCGGCGCGATGAGCACGGCGGCCGCGTTGGAGCTGGTGGCCTCGCTGCCCCGGGACCAGGCCGAGGCGGTGCTGCTGCGGGCCATCATGGGGCTCGACGCCAGGTCGGCCGGCGAGGTGCTCGGCAAGCGACCGGGCGCGGTGCGCACCGCGGCGCACCGCGGGCTGCGCCGCCTCGCCGCGCAGTTGGACCGATCGGCGCAGGACGGCCCGTCCGGGACCGGGCAGGCGTCAGGATGACGAGGTGGGGAGTGGATCGGTCCGATCCTGATCGGCTGAGCCGGGAGGCGGCCGAGGCGTTGCTGTCCGGCCATCTCGCCGCGACACCGGACGCGAACGGCGCGGCCGGGTTCGCCGGGGACGCGACCCCGGCCGCCGCCGTGGCGGACCTGCTCGCCCGGGCACGGGGGCCCGCCTGGCTGGACGAACACGCCGGCGAGGAGGCCGCCGTCGCCGCCTTCCGCGCCGCCCGGGACGCCCCGGCCACGGCGCGGTCCGGACCGACGCCGGACCGGCAGGCCCGGTCGCGGCCGGTGCTCGGCCGGCTGGTTCCGGCCAAGGTGCTGGCCGTGGCGCTGGCCACCACCGCCGGTGGGGTGGTCCTCGTCGCCGCCACGGCGCCCGGTGACTGGCTGCCGGGCGGACCCGATCCGACCACACCGTCGGTGGTCCCGTCCCAGCCGGGCTCGGTCGCGCCGGCACCCGCGCCCACCCGCTCCCCCGACCAGGTCATCCCCGGCACCGGTGGACCGGCACCGCGACCGCTCGTCGACCTGTGCCGCGCCTACCTCGCCCTGCCCGCCGACCGGGCCGCCGGGGCGCTGCGCCGCCCGGAGTACGCGCCGCTGGTGCGGGCGGCCGGCGACAAGCCGGTGCGGGCGTACTGCGCGGCGACGGTCGGCACCGGTCCGACCGGATCGCCGGCCGAGTCGGCCTCGACGCTCGGGACCCAGGCCGCTCCCGCGACCGAGGTGGCGGACGAGTTCGCCCAGGTGCTGACCGAGGAGACCGCGGCCGGCCGGGTGCAGCAGAAGGAGTCGGACAAGCTGGCCAAGTCGCTCGCGCAGCTCCGTGACCAGGCCGCCCGGGGCAAACCGGACCAGGTACGCCGGACCGCCGACCGACTGGCCGACGAGATCGCCCGGTACCGCCGGAACAACACCGTCTCGGCGCAGAGCGCGGACCGGCTCACCGCCGTCCTGCGGCCGTTGGTCGACCCGGTCGCGAACGGTGTCGGGCCGACGGATCCGCCGGACGGGAATTCCTGACCCGGCCCGTCGTCACGGCCGGTGACCGACCGCGTGGCACCGGCCCTCCGGAGCCGGGCCGCTCGCCCTGCGACCCCGACGAACCTCGGTTAACGTTGCCACCACCTGCGGGAACGGTCGACGCCCGCAAGACGCACGGGTGGAGGAGAATGACGTGGGTGACGCTGTCGTCCGGCAGCAGTTTCTCGACGACGGCACGGCCGTCATCGAGCTCCGTGGCGAACTGGACCTGGCCATCAACGACGCGCTCCGGGTGCTGCTGGTGGAGACCGTGACCAAGGCGGCACCCGCGCGCATCGTGATCGACATGTTGCACGTCAGCTTCGTCGACTCGACCGGCATCGGTGCGCTCGTCGCCGGGTTCAACGCCGCGGAGGAGGCCGGCATCGAGTACTCGGTCCGGTCGATGGCGCCGTTCGTCGAACGGCAACTGCGGGTGGTCGGGCTGTACGACCAGTTGGCCCGCCCCGAGTGAGCCGGCGGCGCCACCTGCTCCATTGATCCGTTTGCCGTCCGAGCCGCCGGGGACCTGACCCCGGCCCGAACCGCCCGGCGTGTGCCGGCCCACCCTGGGCCGGCACGCACCGTTTTCCGTGACGGAACAACCGCACGACGGGTCGGAGCGGGTGCGCGGTCGGGTCGGCGTCGGCCATGCTGGGGCGATGCTGATGGCGACGAGGCCGGCGTACCACCGGGTCGGTGCGCGGTGAGCGCGGCGGCGTGGCGGCCCGGACCGACGAACACCCTGACCGACGTGACCGGCCTGCGGGTCGGACATCACGGGCGGACCGGCGACGGGTGGCTGACCGGCTGCACGGTGGTGCTCGCGCCGCCCGGCGGCGCGATCGGCGGGGTGGACGTGCGCGGCGGCGGGCCGGGCACCCGGGAGACCGACGTGCTCGACCCGCGCAACCTGGTCGACCGGGTACACGCGGTGCTGCTGGCCGGTGGCAGCGTCTTCGGGCTGGACGCGGCGGCCGGGGTGGTCGGTCGACTCGCCGACGCCGGTGTCGGGTTCCCGGTCGGCGCCGGCCCGGGCGAGGTCGTCCCGATCGTTCCGGCCGCGATCCTGTTCGACCTGGGTCGGGGCGGCCGGTTCCGGGCCACGCCGGATGCGGGATTCGGGGCCGCGGCGTACGACGCGGCGAGCGACGGACCGGTGCTGCTCGGGTCGGTCGGGGCGGGCACCGGCGCGCGGGCGGGCGGGATGAAGGGCGGGATCGGCTCGGCCAGCACCGTGCTGGACGGCGGGACGACGGTGGCGGCGCTGGTCGCGGTCAACGCCGTCGGATCACCCGTCGACCCGACCACCGGGGAGCTGTACGGCGCCCGGTACGGCCTGGCCGGCGAGTTCGACGGGCTGCGGGCGCCGGATCCGGCCGACCTGACCGCGGTGCGGGAATCCCTGGCCACCGCGACGACCGGTCGGGTAGGTGGCACGCCGTTGAACACCACGCTCGCGGTGGTGGGCACGGACGCCCCGCTGACCAAGGCACAGTGCCAGAAGCTCGCCGGGATCGGGCACGACGGGCTGGCCCGGGCGATCCGGCCGGTGCACTCGATGTTCGACGGGGACACGGTGTTCGCGCTGTCCACCGGGGCCGACGGGGGTACGGATCCGCTGGCCTTCAACGCGCTGCTGGCCGCGGCCGGCGACACGGTCAGTCGGGCGGTGGCACACGCGATGTTGGCCGCCACGGGGGTCGAGGGCATCGCCGGCTACGCCGACCTGTTCCCCGGCGCGGTCCGGGACCGGCCCGCGGAAGGATGACGGCGCGGCGGTGGGGCGTGGCCCCCCGCCACGCCCCACCGCCATTCCCCTCGGTCAGCAGGTTCCGTTGCAGGCCAACACCTTGAGCCGGTCCAGGGTGCCGTTCCATACGTTCTGGTCCCCCGGGAACGTGCCGGACGAGGCGTACTGCCAGAACGAGTACGTCCCCCAGCCGGCCGGCAGGGTGCCCACGCTGCTGGAGTAGCGGGCGATCCACAGCGGGTTGTTCGTCGCGAACTGCGAGGTGTTTCCGGTGCAGGTGCTCCACCAGTCGGTGGTGGTGTAGATGGTGGCCCACCGGCCGGTGCGCGAGTAGTACTGGTTCACGAAGGACGCGATCCAGCTGCGCATCGAGGCCTGCGAGAGGCCGTAGCAGGTCGACCCGTACGGGTTGTACTCGATGTCCAGGGCCCCGGGCAGCGTTTTGCCGTCCTTCGACCAGCCACCACCGTGGCTGATGAAGTAGTCGGCCTGGGCGGCGCCGGTGGTGGTGTCCGGCCGGGCGAAGTGGTACGCCCCCCGGATCATGCCCACGTTGTACGACCCGTTGTACTGCTGGGCGAAGGACGGGTTGGTGTAGTAGGTGCCCTCGGTCGCCTTGACGTAGGCGAACCGGGCGCCGTTGCTGTAGGCGGCCGACCAGTTGACGTTGCCCTGGTAGTTGGACACGTCCATGCCGGGCAGGCCCGCCGGTGCGGCGCTGGCCGGGGCGGCCACCAGCGCCGTCCCGGCGGTGACGCACAGCGCCGACAGCAGGGCCAGTAGCCGCGCCCGGGTCCTCGCCACCGACCTTCCGAGTTGGTTCATGGTTGCCTCCGAGAGGGGGTGAGCCGCATCAGCGGCATTGACGGAGATCGACCTGTGAGAAAAGATCTGCCAGCCATTAGGGCACAGATGGAAAGAAATATTCAAGTGGTTCGTTGAAGATTTTCTCCGCGCGCGTTCCGTCGACCCCGGGATCGGCGACCCGGCGGACGGGCCGCGGCGGGAACCGCGGCCGGCCGGTACGCTGGGCGCCCGGGGCCGCACCGGGCGGCCGGAAGGTGGCGAGCCGTGGTGGTCGATCCGCCGTACACAGTGCACCCGATCGGTCGGGTCCGGTCGCCGCTGACCGACCGCGACCTCGCTCCCCGACAGGGCGACGAGGGTGCACCGGAGTCCACCCTGGTGTTCACCGCGGACGTCGCACCGGGCCTGGCCGGGATCGCGGTCGGCGCGGAACTGCTCGTCCTGACCTGGCTGGACCGGGCCGACCGGGACGTGCTGGTGGTCCACCCGCGGGGCGACCGCGACCGGCCGGAGCAGGGCGTGTTCACCACCAGGTCGCCCGACCGGCCCAACCCGATCGGGCTGCACCGGGTGACGGTGCTGTCCGTCGACGGTACGCGCCTGCGGGTGCGGGATCTGGAGGCGCTGGACGGCACGCCGGTGCTGGACGTGAAGCCGGTACTCGGCCCGCCCGACGAGCGCTGAGCGGCCGTCCCGCGCGGGACCGGGCGCCGACCCCGTCCGGCGGCGCGGATCGAGCGCCGGTGCGACTTGTACAGCGGGTGCGCTCAGCCGGTGGGCAGCAGACCGCGCACGTAGCCGGCCTGCCCGGCGTGCTGGAGGTCGTCGTCGACGACACTGACCAGCCGGACGTCGAGGGTCACCGGCGGATCCCACCGCTCGTCGACCACCCGGTCGAGGTCCGCCGGCCGCAGACCACGCAGGAACTTCCGGGTCCGGGCCGCGACGGCCTCGTGGTAGTCGACCAGCGCCCGCGCGGCGGGCCGGACACCCCCGGGAGGTGTCCGGCCCGCCGACGATCCGGGCGCTACCGGAGCCAGGGCATCCGCCGCACCAGCGGAAGCCGGGCCCAGAAGCGTCCCAGTCCCAGGGTGTCGCCCGCGCCGACCAGCGCCAACCCGGCGAGCACGGCGGCGTAGACCAGGTGGTCGTCCATGAAGACGTTGTTCTCCGGGGGCAGCACGGCCGACCACATCATCACCAGCAGCAGCCCACCGGCGACCGCCGCGACCCGCAGCCCGATGCCGAGCAGCAGGGCGACACCGATGGCGAGCAGGCCGAGCATGAACAGCCAGTCCGCCCAGGCGCTGCCGGCGATGGCGTGGTAGAAGCCCTTGAACGGGCCTTCGGCGCCGAACTTGAGGAAGCCCTGCGTCGGGTGCCCGCCGTTGATCCAGGCGGCCTTGCTGGCGGTCTCGTGCCCGAGGCCGAACGTCTTGTCCAGGAACGCCCACAGGAAGATCCAACCCAGGGCCAGCCGGGTGCCGGCCCAGACGTACCGGGCCGCCTTCTGCCGGGTGCTCTCGGTGGGCCGGGAGACCGCCGGAGCGGTCGTCGCGGGGGTGGGCCGCTCAAGCATCGCGGTCATGGTCTGCCGTCCCTTCATCGCTTTCTTCCCCGTTCGCCGGGGCCACCTCTATTGGACGCCGGGCGCGGTGACACCGGCAGGGCCGGCGGTCCGTGGTACGCCGGGACTTTGGTCCCGCTCCTCGAGGACCTCGGCGACGTCCCGGCGCGGGGTGGGCCAACCCGGCTGGCCGTAGCCGACGCGCAACACGATCTGCGGGGTGCCGTACCGGCCCAGGGCCAGCCGTAGCTGTTCCCGGGCGGCGGGCACCTCGATCGGTTGGGACAGCAGCGACACGGCGAGCCGGGCGTCGGTGGCGGTGAGCAGCACCCGCTGCAACGCCTGACCGGCCCGGATCTGGTCGGCGGCGGTGTCGCCGGCGCAGCCGAGCACCGCCACCAGCGGTTCGGGTTCGAGGTCCCGCCCGGGCGCCCGGGTCCGTACCCCGAAGGGGCGCTGCGGGAACAGGTCCTGCGGCTCGGGGACCGGCCCGCCGGAACCCACCGGCACCCCGTCCGGGGCCTCGACCCGGCGGGTCCACCGGGCCACCTCAGCCCGGTACCGGGGATCGCGGTCCAGCACCCGGTTGGCGCCGTGCGCGATCTCGGCCAGCGCGGCCACCGGAGCGGGGCCGATGACCAGCTCCAGCCAGGCGCCCTCGGCGCGGGCCGCCTCCAGCAGCCGCCAGCGCGCCTCCGGCGGCACCGGCGTCGGCCAGAACGGCGACCGGTTGCTGTGCCGGCGCGGGATCGCCGCGTACAGGCCGCGCTCGGTCGGGGTGGGCGGCCGGGGCCCGGCCGCGGTCAGCCGGGCCACCAGGTCCGGCTCGGCCGGATCGGGCCGCAGCCGCACCTGCGCGGGCGTGCCGGCGGCGGCCAGCGCGAGCCGCAGGTTGAACACGGCGGCGCCGCAACTGAGCCGGGCCGCCCAACCGGTCGGATCGGCCACCGGCAACCGTCGCCGCGGGTCGACCAGGACCTCGATGGCGCCGTACCGGAGCCGGAACCGCCACGGCTGGCTGTTGTGCAACGACGGTGCCCGGATCGCGGCGGCCACGCCGGCGCGCAGGTCGTCCATGGTGAACGCGTCGGTCGACATCGTCTCCCCCTCTCACCCGAGCCCGGCCGGGTGCCCCCGCCGCGCTGCGGGTCAGTCCGTCCCGGCCGAATCAGTCGGGAACTCGATGACCTGGTCGGCGTCCCGGCGGGGCACCGGCGGCGGGTCGTCCTGACCGGTCGGCACCCCGACCCTGACCACCAGGTAGGGCTCACCGAGCCCGGCCAGCAGGTCGCGCATCAGCCGGCGCGGCCAGTCCACCTCGATCGGGTCGCTGATCGGCGCGGCCGCCAGCCCGGCGACCACGGCGGTGAGCAGCACCGCGGACAGCGCCTCGCCGCCCCGCAGCCAGCCGGCCGGCTCGTCGGTGGCGCCGAAGAGCACGCCGTACGTCGCGCCGCGGTCCCGCCCGGCGCCGACCTCCAGCCCCGGCTCGGTGCCGACCGCGTAGTCGCGCACCGGTACCCGGCGCGGCGCCTGCCGTACCGCGGTGCTGGCCGGCACCCCGTCCCCGCTGGTCGGCGGCCGGTTGGTCCACCGGGCGAGTTCGGCCCGGTAGGCCGGGTCGGCCAGCTCGCACGCCGCGGCGTGCGCGGTCGCCACCGCCAGCATCGGCAGCTGGTCCTTGCGCACCACGTGCAGGTAACCGCCGTTGCGCTCGGCGGCCGCGCGCAACCGGTCGACCGCCGCGGCCGGCACCGGCGGGTCGCCGAACCCGCGCCGGTCGGTCCGCCGCCGGTCGATGGCGGCCCCCAGCCGTACGTCGTCGTCGGTCGGCTCACCCCGGCCGGTCACCCGGATCCGGGCCAGCAGGTCGGGCTGTCCGGGCTCGGGAAACCGGGTGACCTCGGCCCGGTAGCCCTCGGCGGCCAGCGCCACCCGGGCATGGTGCAGCGCCGCGCCGCAGCTGACGACGAGCAGCCGGCCGTCCGGGTCGGTGGCGGCCAGTTGCCGGTCCCGGTCGGCGTGCAGCTCCAGGCCGTCCGGGCCGATCCGCCAGCGCCACGGCTGGGTGTTGAACACGGACGGGGCGCGCAGCGCCCGCCGGGCCGCCTCGGCCAGGATCTGGCCGGTACGGGCGGGCGAGGGTGTCACGGACGTACTGGTCATGGATTGCCTCCTTGCCGGTGTCAGCTCCCAGGCTGTCCCGGCGGGGGCGGGCACGGACAGGGCCGGAGGTCCCCTCCCCGCCGGGACCGCCGGCCCTGCCCACCCCGCTCCGACGGTCCCGGAGGGGACTTTCGGCCCTGGTGCCCCGGCCGGGTTCCTCGGGTAGAAAGAACGGATGATCCGCGTCTTTCTCCTCGACGACCACGAGGTCGTCCGCCGTGGCCTGGCCGACCTGCTGCAGAGTTCCGGCGAGATCGAGGTGGTCGGCGAGTCCGGCTCGGCCCCGGAGGCGGCCCGCCGGATCCCGGCGCTGCGGCCGGACGTGGCGATCCTGGACGCGCGGCTGCCGGACGGCAACGGCATCGACGTGTGCCGCGACGTGCGGGCCGTCGACTCCACCATCAAGGGCCTCATCCTCACCTCGTACGAGGACGACGAGGCGTTGTTCGCGGCCATCATGGCCGGCGCCTCCGGGTACGTGCTCAAGCAGATCCGCGGCAACGACCTGGTGGACGCGGTACGCCGGGTCGCGGCCGGGCAGTCGCTGCTCGACCCGGCGGTCACCCAGCGGGTGCTGGAACGGATCCGCTCCGGCGTGGAGCAGCCGAGCGAGCTGAAGGCGCTGACCGAGCAGGAACGGCGAATCCTGGAGTACGTCGCCGAGGGGCTGACCAACCGGGAGATCGCCGGCCGGATGTTCCTGGCCGAGAAGACGGTCAAGAACTACGTCTCCAGCCTGCTGGCCAAGCTCGGCCTGGAACGGCGTACCCAGGCCGCGGTGCTGGCCACCCGGCTGCTCGGCCAGCGCCACTGAGCCCGACCCGTCCGACCCGGTCCAGACGCGGACCGGGTCTCAGTCGCGCAGCGGGACCTGCCAGCGCAGCACCGTGCCACCCGGGTCGCCGGCCGTCACCTCGAAGACGCCGCCGTGCCGCTCGGCCCGTTCGGCCAGGTTGACCAGGCCACCCCGGGCGGCGGCCGGGTCGGTGCCCACCCCGTCGTCGGTGACCGTCACCGTCAGGTCACCGGCGTCGACCCGGATGTCCACGCCGACCCGGCTGGCCCGGGCGTGCCGTACCGCGTTGGACAGCGCCTCGCGCAGCACGGCGAGCAGGTCCGGGCGGACCGCGTCCGGCACCGCGCTGTCCACCGGCCCGGAGATCGACAGTTCCGGCCGGAACCCCAGCGATTCGGCGGCCAGGTCGACGGCGTCCCGGATCTCGGTCCGCAGCGCGGCGGTCATCGGGGTACGCAGCTCGAAGATGGCCCGGCGGATGTCCCGGATGGTGGAGTCGAGATCGTCGACCGCCGCGTTGATCCGGCCGGCCACGTCGGACCGGACGGCCAACGGCACGGTGCTCTGCAGTTGCAGCCCGGTGGCGAACAGCCGCTGGATCACCACGTCGTGCAGGTCGCGGGCGATCCGCTCGCGGTCCTCCAGCACCACCAGCAGTTCCCGTTCCTCCTGGGCGCGGGCGCGTTCCATGGCCAACGCCGCCTGTCCGGCGAAGCTCGCCAGCAGCGGCACGTCCTCCTCGGTGCGTCCGGTCCGCCGGCCCACCGGGTAGCCGACGACGAGGACACCGTGCAGGGTTCCGGCGGCGGCCAGCGGCGACACCACCGCCGGACCGGCGGTGAGCTCGACCGGCCAGGGCGCGGCCTTGGCCAGGCACTCCACCACCGCGTGCCGGCGGTCGGTCACCGCCGGGGCGAAGCTGGTGTCGGTGGCCGGCAGCACCGTGCCGGTCAGCTCGGCGAGACCGTCGTGCGCGCTGTCGACCACCTCGACGGTGAACCGGTCGGCGTCCTCGTCGTAGAGCAGCACCAGCACCAGTTCGGCCTCGGCGACCTCCCGGGCCCGGCGGGCGACCAGCGCCAGCGCGTCGGTACGGCGTACCTCGCCGAGCAGCACACCGGTGATCTCGGCGGCGGCCGCCAGCCAGCGCTCCCGCCGGCTGGCCACCGCGTACAGCCGGGCGTTCTCGATCGCCACGCCGGCCGCGGCGGCCAACGCGACGACGATCTGCTCGTCGTCCTCGGTGAACTCGGCGGCGCCCCGCTTCTCGGCCAGATAGAGATTGCCGAAGATCTGGTCCCGGATGCGCACCGGCACGCCGAGGAAGCTGTGCATCGGCGGATGGTTGGCCGGGAAGCCGTACGACCGCGGGTGGTCGGTGATCTCGGGCATCCGGACCGGTCGCGGCTCGGCGATCAGCAGGCCCAGGACACCGCGGCCGCGGGGCAGGTCACCGATCGCGGCGTGCGTCGCCGGGTCGATGCCGTGCGTGATGAACTCGGCCAGCAGGTTGTCCGGCCCCACCACGCCCAGCGCGCCGTACCGGGCGCCGACCAGGTCGCAGGCGGCCCGCACGATCCGTTGCAGGGTGCTGCGCAGATCCAGGTCGGCGGCGATCCCGACGACCGCGTCGAGCAGGGCGCGCAGCCGCTCCCGGCTGGTCACCACCTCGCCGACCCGGTCGAGCATCTCCTGCAGCAGTTCGTCCAGGCGTACCCGGGACAACGGGGTCAGGCCCAGGGACGGGTGGTCGCTGGCGGTTGTCGGGTCGCGGTCTTCGGTCTCGGCCACCAACCGATGTTAACCGCCGGGACCGGACCCGCCCGACCCCTCGATTCCCGCCGGCGTCCGCAAGGCGCGCAGGGCGTTCAGGATGACCACCACGTCGATGCCCTCCTGGAGGAACGCGCCCGCCACCGGCGGCAGGTAGCCGAACGCCGCCACCCCCATCGCCGCGAAGGCCAGTCCCATCCCGACGGTGGCGCTCTGCACGGCGATCCGGCGGGCGTGCCGGGCGATCTCCACCACGTCGGCCAGCCGGTCCAGTCGGTCCACGGTCAGCACCGCGTCGGCCACGTCGGCCGAGGCGGTGGCGCCGGTGGCGCCCATCGCCACGCCCACCGAGGCGGCGGCCAACGCCGGCGCGTCGTTCACCCCGTCGCCGACCATCACGGTCACCGCCCGGTCCGACTCGGTCCGGACCCGGTCCACCTTCTGTTCGGGCGTGCAGCGGGCCACCACGTCGTCCACCCCCACCGCCCGGGCCACCTCGTCGGCCGCCCGGGACCGGTCGCCGGTGAGCATCACCAGCCGGTCGAAGCCCGAGTCGCGCAGCCGCGCCACGGTCCGCCGCGCGTCCGGCCGGACCGGGTCGCGCAGCAGCAGCACCCCGGAGAGCGCGCCGTCCACCTCCACCCACACCGTCGACAGGCCGGTCGTCTCGGCGTACCGGCGGTGTTCCTCGGCCCAGTCCGGCAGCGGACCGGCCGCCTGTCCCACCCGGACCCGCCGGCCGTCGACCAGGCCGGTGACGCCGGAACCGGCCTGCTCGGTCACCTCCTGCGGCTGCGCCAACCGCAGCCCCCGGTCGGTCGCCGCGCGGACCACGGCGGTGGCCAGCACGTGCGGGGACACCTGCTCGACCGAGGCGGCCAGCCGGAGCAGCTCCGCCGCATCGGCGCCGGGCCCGGCCACCGTCTCCGTCGACTCCGGCCGGCCCATGGTCAACGTGCCGGTCTTGTCCAGCAGCAGGGTCCGGGCCCGGCCGAGCAGTTCCAGCGAACCGCCGTCGCGGACCAGCACCCCGCGCCGGGCCGCCCGGGACAGTCCGGACACGATCGCGATCGGGGTGGCGAGCAGCAGCGGGCAGGGGGTGGCGACCACCAGCACCGCCACCGCCCGGACGAACTGCCCGGACACCAGCCAGGCCAGGCCGGACAGGACCAGGGTGACCGGGACGAACCAGGCCGCGTACCGGTCGGCCAGCCGGACCGTGGGCGCCCGCTGCGCGGTGGCCTCCCGGGCCAGCCGGACGATCCCCGCGTACGTGCTCTCCGCCGCCACCGCCGTGGAGACCATCCCGAACGCCGGTCCGGCGTTGACGACGCCGCTGCCCACCTGGTCCCCGGGACGGCGCTGGACCACCTGCGCCTCGCCGGTGACCACCGACTCGTCCAGGGTGGCCGGTTCCTCGACCCGACCGTCCACCGGCACCACGTCACCCGGCCCGACCACCAGCCGGTCGTCGGGCCGGACCGAGTCGAGGTCGACCACCTCCACCGTGCCGTCCGGACGCCGACGCCGGGCCGACCGGGGCGCCCGGGCCAGCAACTCCCGCAGGTCGCGGCTGGCCCGGCGCTGGGCGTACGACTCCAGGGTCTGCCCGGTGGCCAGCATGACCGCGATCACCGCGCCGGCCAGGTACTCCCCGGACACCAGTGCGCCCACCAGGGCGAGCACCGCGATCACGTCCACGCCGAACCGGCGGTGCCACAGGTCCTTCAGCAGCCACCAGGTGGCCGGCAGCAGCGCCGCCACGGTGGCCGCCGCCCAGAGCAGGTCGGCAACGCCGGTACGCCCGGCCAGCCGGCACCCCCCGCCGGCCAGCACCAGCCCGGTCAACGTCCCGAGCGGCCACCACTGGGTCAGCACCCGGCGCCGCGCCGAGTCGGCGTGCTCCGCGTGCTGTCGCATCCGTTCGCCGTCCCTCGTCCGGCGGCGCCGCGCGCCGGCCACCGTCGTGCCCATCGCCACCCGCCTCCAGCCTCTCAACCGAGGCCGGGCCGGGCACCGGAAACACCCGATCCGGGAACCGCGTACGCGGGCGTCAGGTCGGAGACGACGCAGCGGAAGAACTCGCCGTCGCGCCAGCGGTCGGTGCCGGGGAACCAGCCGGCCCGGCCCGCGGCCGGCACGGTCAGCCCGCCGAACCCGGCGTAACCGGTGACCTCGAAGCCGAACGGGTACCAGTCCCAGTGTCCGGTCCGCTCCGGGTCGCCCCACCGGTCGAAGACGGTCCGGGCCACCCGGTCCCGGTCGTCGAGCACAAAGTCGACCGCGCAGCCGATCCCGCCGACGGCCAACTCCGCCCGCAGGTGCCGCCGGTCGACCGCGGTCCATCGGGTGCCGTACCGGGGTAGCAGTGCGGTCGGCAGCCAGCAGCCCTCCCCCGCCGCCCGGCCGGCGGCGCTGCGCGCCAGGTCCGGGCCGACCGCCCGCAGCACCGGCACCGCGCCGAACAGTCGCCAGTCCATCTCCGCCGTCCCGTCGACGCAGCGGTCCGCCCCGCTGATCACCCCGGCCACCCGGGCCGACCAGCGGAACCCCCGGGTCGGCGCGAGCAGTTCGGTGGCCCGGAACGGCAGCCAACGACCGAGCCGGAGCTGGCCGCGCATGCGCAGCCGGGCCGCCTCGGCGAGCGGAGTGCCGGGGGCGATCGCGGCGCGCAGATAGCGGCGAACCGGGTCCGGCAGCCCGGCCAGTTCGGCCTCGGTGAAGACGGGCGGCTCGTCGGCGGGGACGAGCCGCGCGTCGAAGGCGGTGGCGACGGCGTGCATCGGTCCGCTCCCTCACGGTTACGGGTCCCGCGTATCTCCGGCTCGTGGATTCCGGCGCCGGATCCGTCCGTCGCCCAGGGTCGCGCGGCGACGGGCCGGGCGGCCAGGGCCGGAAGACCCGTCCGTTCAGGTTGCTTCGGCGGCCCGGGTGAAGAGCCGGCCGGCGAGGTCGACGCCGGTGACCGCCCCGACGACGGGTCGAAGGACCCGGACCGTCGGGTCCCTCGCGCCTACCGGGCCGGCCCGCGACCGGCTGCGATGGGGGCAGAAGCTGTGGAAAGAGGTGAGCCCGATGACCAGCAACTATCTGATCGTGGTCGGGGTGGACGGTTCGGACGGCGGCCGGCGGGCCCTGGACTGGGCCGCGCGCGAGGCGGCCACCCGTGGCGGCACCGTCCAGGCCGTGACCGCCTGGCGCTGGGACGGGATCGAGGCCGGCCCGATCACCCCCGGCAACCCGGCCGAGGCGAAGGACCGCGCCACCGCCCTGCTGGACCGCGAACTGCGGGCCCTGCGCGCCCGCGTGGACGTCACCGTCCCAGTCGCGGGCGAGGTGGTCGAGGGCCGGCCCGCCGACGCGCTGAGCCACGCCGCCCGGACCGCGGACGTGCTGGTGCTCGGCAGCCACGGGCACAGCCGGGTACGGCACACCGTGCTGGGCTCGGTCAGCGAGGAGTGCGTCCGCAAGGCGACCTGCCCGGTCGTGGTGGTGCCGGTGCCGGTGCCGGTCACGGCCCCGGCACAGGCACCGGTGCTGCGGTCGTGACCGCCGGTCGGTCGACCGGTGACGGCTCGCCGAACCAGCGGTGCAGGGCGTCCCGCAGGGCCGTCCGGTCCGCGTCGTCCGGCCGGGTCGACGCGGACGCCCAGGCGACGTAGCAGTCCGGGCGCAGCAGCAGCGCGGTGACGTCGGACCGGTCGGAACGGGCGGCCACCGCGTCCACCCGGCCGGCCCAGGGCACGGCCTCGGCGGCGAGCGTCCCGCCCTCGGTGAGGTCCAGCAGCAACGGCCGGCCGGTACGGGTGAGTTCGGCCAGCCGTACCGGCCCGGTTCCGGTGTGCACCGTCAGGTCCGGTGCCCAGCGGCCGACCAGTGGGTTCCCGGTGTCGGCGCCCATGTCGTACCGGACGTCGGCGCCGGCGATCAGGTGGGCGAGGTGCCGTACGGTGTCCGGCTGGGCCAGCAGCTCGCCGAACAGCTCACGCAGCGCGGTCACCGCCGGGCCCGGTCCGATCAGGACCGACTGCGCCTGGGTGTGCATGTTCACCCGCTCGGCGACCGGCCGGCGCTCGGCCTGGTAGCTGTCCAGCAGGCCGGTCGGCGCCCAGCCGCGCACCTGCGCGGCGAGCTTCCAGCCCAGGTTGACCGCGTCCTGCAGGCCGAGGTTCAGGCCGGGCCCGCCGATCGCCGAGTGCACGTGGGCGGCGTCGCCGAGCAGCAGCACCCGCCCGTCGTGGTACCGGTCGGCGAGCCGGGTGTTGCCGCCGGTCAGCCGGCGCAGCAGGTGCGGTCCGTCGCCCTCGGGCGGCCCGAGCGGTACGTCCGCGCCGAGCACCCGCCGGAGGCTGCCGCGCAGCTCGTCGATGGTCATCGGCCGGTCGGGGTCCGGCCCGTCGTCGCCGGGCTCGCGCAGTTCCATCGTGCTGATCAACGGCGGACGGCCCGGGAACGCCGCGAACGCCACCAGTCCCCGCTCAGTGCGGTGGTGCAACAACGGCGGGACGGTCCCGTACCCGGGCACCACCAGCCCGCCGGTCACCGGGTCGACCAGCTCCGCCGGCACGCTCACGTGCGCGCTGCGGGAGACCGTACGGTCGGCGGTGACGCCGGGGAAGCCGATGCCGGCGAGCTTGCGGACCAGGCTGCGACCGCCGTCCGCGCCGACCAGGTAGCGGCTCGGCAGCAGGTACTGGCCGTCCGGACCGCTGACCTCGACGGTGACCCCGTCGGCGTCCGGGATCAGCCCGATCACCTCGTGTCCGTGGCGGATCTCCACGCCGAGTTCGAGGGCGCGTTCGGCGAGCAGCTGCTCGATCCGCCGCTGCGGCACCATCAGCAGGTACACCGGGTTGTCCGGCAGGTCGGCCAGCGGCAGCGGGAACGCGCCGAACATGAAGTGCGGCGCCGGCCGGGGCGGGTTCGGGTCGCCGCTGAGCCGCTCGTACAGGCCTCGGCGGTCGAGCATCCGGACGACCTGACCGACGAGCCCGTTCGCCCGCTGCTCACCGGTCGGGGCGGTGAGCCGTTCCAGGACGGTCGGTCGGACGCCGGCCAGGGCCAGTTCGCAGGCCAACATGAGGCCGTTGGGGCCGGCGCCGGCGATGAGGACGTCGGTGGACATGGCAGAACCTCCGAGGGTCGTGGGTGCGCAGGGTGGACCGGCCCGGCGGCGGCCGGGCGACCGGGCGGTGCGGACGCCGTACGGGTGGATCGGGCCGGATGGCGGCCGGGCGGGATGTGGTCGAGCCGGTGGGGATCGGGCCGGTGTTCCGCCGTTACGGCGTGGGCAGTCCGGCAGCGAACTGATCGAGGGCGTCGAGCAGCAGCGTTTCCATCTCGACGGGCGGGTCGGTGCGCAGGCGGTGCGTCATGGCGACGTTGGTGGCCGCCATCACGGCGGCGGCGACCAGGCGCGGGTACAGGTCGCGGTCGGCGTCGGTGCCGGTCCGCTCGGCGACCGCCGCGGCGATCTCGGCCTCGGCGGTCGCGCCGGCCCGCAGGAACTCGCCCTGCAGCGCCGGTGTGGCCACCATCAGCCGCACCCCGGCGAGCCACTGCCGGGAATCCGCCGGCACCGGGTCGGCGACCACCTCCGGGCCGGCCACGAACTGGCCGAGCACGGCGTGCCGGATGGCCGTCCAGATCGGCTCGTCGGCCGGCCGGCGACGCAGCTCCCGCGCCATCAGCAGGCACCGGTCCAGGTGGCGGGCGACGATCGCCTCACCCTTGCTGGAGTAGTAGTTGTTGAAGGTCCGTGGGGACACCCCCGCCGCCTCGGCGATGTCCTCGATGCGTACGTTGTCGAAGCCGCGTTCGACGGTGAGTCGGATGGCCGCCCAGCTCAACGTCGCCCGGGTGGCGCGCTTCTTGCGCTCCCGCAGCCCGAGGTGCTCGCCGTCCGCCGTACTCACGCCATCGACTCTACAGAAAGTTGCGCGCTACGCAAAGATGCGCCCTGCGCAATTTTAGGTCGGCTCGGTGGGAGGGCCCGGCGGCAGGGCGGCAACCATTCACCTGCGATCGCCCGGGGGGCGTCCGGTCAGCTCCGGCAGTAGACGTCACCGGAGTTGGCGTCCCGCGGCAGAGCCAGCAGGTGCCGCGCCAGTTCGTCCGCCGACAACCAGCCGGGCAGGGCCAACGCCATCGTGTCGCCCAGCGCGAGGTTGAAGCGCCGGAAACCGAGTTCCGCCAGCCGGGTGAGGCAGCGCAGTGCGACCGGACGTTCGATGGTGGTGAACTCGAACGACAGCGCCGCCAGCGGACGACCCAGCCCGGCCAGCACCGCGTCCTCGAAACCCTCCACATCGATCTTGACGAAGGCCGGCACGCCGTACGCGTCGATCAGCCCGTCAAGGGTGACGATCGGAACGTCCAGCTCGCGGTCCCACCGCTCCTGCGCCCAACCCGGCGCGCCGTCCGCGGCGCGCAGGAACCGGGTGGAGGTGGTGGAAACCGTCGGGTTGTCCGAGTTGACGTACAGCCGGATCCGACCGGGCTCGGCACCGCACGCCGCCTCGACCAGTGCGACGTTCTCGTCCGTGCCGTAGATGGCACGGATCGCGCGGGCACAGGCGGGCTGCGGTTCCACGGCCACCACCCGCGCCCCCAACCGGCGGAAGCTGCCGACGTGGTCGCCGACGTGAGCACCCAGATCGAAGGCCAGGTCACCGGGGCCGACGAAGTCGGCGTGGAACCGGTCCATCGCCGCCTCGCGGGCCGGGTCGCCGTAGTAGAACGCCAACGAGCGGCACAGTCCCGCCGTTGCCGGATCCGCGTTGAGCGCCTCGATCGTCCTGGCCCGGGCATCCATCCGCCGACTGTAGGCGGACCGGGCGGGTGACGCCGGGTAACGCGACAACTGCACCCGGCTCCCCGCCGGTCCGCCGCATGCCCGGCCTGTTCGGATCGCGCGGACCCGGCGGCCCGGTGCCGGTGGTGACGCCCGACGGGCTGCGGTGACCGTCAGCGGGCCAGCAGGGCGATCAGGTCGCTGCCGGTGACGATGCCGACCGGCAGGGCCGCCGCGTCCACCACCACGACCGCGTCGACGCCGGCCGACCGCATCAGCTTCGCCGCGTCGCCGACCCGGGCGCCGGTGTCCACCAGCGCCGGCTCCGGATCCAGGCCCGCGGCGACCGGTGTCCGGGCCAGCGCCCCGGGATCGTGCGCCCAGGCCGCGGCCACCGCCCGGTCGGCGAGCACGCCGACGCACCGCCCCGCCGGGTCCACCACGGCCAGGTGCCGGCGCCCGCTGCGGACCAGGGTCTGCAACGCCTCGACGAACGGCACGTCCGCGGCGACGGCCAGCACCGGGCTGCTCATCACCTCGGTGACCGGGCGGGCGGCCAGTCGCCCGGCCCGGTCGCGCGGTTCCGGACCCGCCACGTAGATCGCCTTCATCGCGCCGCCTCCGCCTCAGAGGATGCCGGCGAAGGTGGTACGGCCGGCGGCCACCCCGGTCAGCGGGCTGTCGTCGAAGTCGTAGCCGAGGTCGTTGACCACCTCGACCACGCCGCTGACCTGCGCGGCAAGCCGGCCGGCGATCTCCACCGAGGTACGCCGGTCCAGTTGCCCGGCCAGCCGCACCACGCCGTCGACGACGGTGACCTGGACGGCGCCCTCCTCGACGGCGAGGACCCGGTTCAGCACCTCCCGCACCACGTCCCGGCGGATGTCGGCGTCCGGCCGCAGGTGCACCTTCAGCAGGTCACCGCGGGTGACGATGCCGACCAGCCGGCCCAGGTCGTCGGTCACCGGCAGCCGCTTGACCTGCTCCCGGTTCATCGTCCGGGCGGCCGAGACCAGCCAGGTGTGCGGCATGGCGGTCATCGCCGGCGCCGTCATCAGGTCGGCGGCCACCGCCGCGTCGGCCTTGGTGCGCGCCGCGCGCCGCCGGCGGCCCTCGAAGACCCGCCGCTCGTGCGGTTCGCCGGCCAGCTCCACCTTGTGCAGCAGGTCGGACTCGGAGACCACGCCGAGCACGTGCCGGAACTCGTCGACCACCGGCACCGCGCTGACCCGCCGGCCGGTCAACACGTCCACGATCTCCCGGTACGGGGTGTCCGCCCGCACCGTGGCGACGTCCGGGGTCATCACGTCGCGTACCTGCCAGGTTCTCATCACGGCCTCCTCGTCGCCTCGA
This sequence comes from Micromonospora zhanjiangensis, assembly GCF_042650605.1. Classification (NCBI taxonomy): domain Bacteria; kingdom Bacillati; phylum Actinomycetota; class Actinomycetes; order Micromonosporales; family Micromonosporaceae; genus Micromonospora; species Micromonospora zhanjiangensis. Next base: position 138,223 of record NZ_JBHSBN010000016.1, read on the forward strand.
AATCAGCGTACGGAGCCCGGGAGCCGGTCGGTCAGGGTCGGACGACCGGCGTCCACGGGACCTGCGGCCGGCCGGCGACGGGCCCAAGGACCCTGCCCGACGCCGGCCGGAGCGCGTTGACTGAGATCGACAGAGCCGATCCCCCAGGAGACGACCGTGACCGTCACCGCCGCTGCCGTACCCGTCGATCCCGGCGTCGACGCGCTCACCGCCGACGGCGGGATCATCCGGATCAGGCCGGTCGACCCGGCCGACCGGGCCGACCTGGTCGCCCTCCACGAGCGGGCCGGCATCGAGAGTCTGCGCATGCGGTTCTTCGCGGTTCCCGGGCCCACCACCATCGGGACCGAGGTCGACCGGCTGTGCCGGACCGGCTCGCCCGGGCACGCGGCCCTGGTCGCCGAGCTGGGCGGCGCCGTCGTCGGCGTCGCGTCGTACGAGCGGACCGGCGCCGACGACCCACGGGCCGAGTTCGCGGTCTTCGTCGACGAGCGGCAGCACGGCCGCGGCATCGGCACCCTGCTGCTGGAGCACCTGTCCGCGTCCGCCCGCGCGCACGGCGTCGCGAAGCTGGTCGGCGACGTGCTCCCGGGCAACGGCCGGATGTTGCGGGTGGCCCGGGATCTGGCCACGGGTGGGAGTCCGCACTACGCCGATGGGGTCGTCGAGGTGGACCTGACCACCGGCGCGGACGACGGCGCCCAGTCGGCCGCGGACGAGCGGGACCGGGTCGCCGAACGCGCGTCGCTGCGGCCGATGCTGGCGCCCCGCTCGGTCGCCGTGGTCGGTGCCGGGCGGCACCCCGGCGGCATCGGCCACGAGACGCTGCGGGCGCTGCGCGAGTACGGCTTCTCCGGCGACCTGTACGCGGTGAACCCGCACGCCGCCGAGGTGGCCGGGGTGCGGGCGTACCCGTCGATGGCCGCCCTGCCCGGGCCCGTCGACCTGGTCGTGGTCGCCGTGCCGGCGGAGGCGGTCACCGGGGTGGTCGCCGAGGCCGGGGCGGCCGGCGTGCCCGCCGCCGTGGTGCTCGGTTCGGGCTTCGGCGAGGCCGGCGACGCGGGCCGGGCCCGGCAGGCCGAACTGGTCCGGATCGCCCGGGAGTACGGCGTCCGCCTGGTCGGGCCGAACTGCCTCGGGATCGTCAACACCGACCCGGCGGTCCGGCTGAACGCCAGCTTCACCCCGACCGCGCCGGCGGCCGGTGGGCTGGCGGTGGCCTCGCAGTCCGGGGCGGTCGGCATCGCGCTGCTCGACCACGCCACCCGCACCGGGTGCGGCGTGTCCAGCTTCGTCTCGCTCGGCAACAAGGCCGACGTCAGCGGCAACGACCTGATCGCGTACTGGTTCGACGACCCGGCCACCCGGGCCGTCGCCCTCTACCTGGAGTCGTTCGGCAATCCCCGCAAGTTCGCCCGGACGGTCCGGGCACTGGCCCGACGCAAGCCGGTGCTGACGGTCAGAAGCGGCCGGACCGCGGCCGGCGCCCGGGCCGGCGCCTCGCACACCGCCGCCGCGGCGGCCCCCGCGGTCACCGTGGACGCGCTGTTCGCTCAGGCCGGCGTGGTCCGGGTGGACAACCTCGGCGAACTGCTGGACGCCGCCCGGATGCTCACCGACCAACCGTTGCCGGCCGGCGACCGGCTGGCCGTGCTCGGCAACGCGGGCGGGATCAACGTGCTGGCCGCCGACGCCGCCGAGACCGCCGGGCTGCGCCTGCCGGCGCTGAGCGACGACCTGCGGCGACGGCTGGCCGACCTCGCACCGGAGGCCGCCGGTCACGACAACCCGATCGACCTCGGCGCCGGCGCCAGCACTGCGGCGTTCCGCGAGGTGGCCGCCGCGGTGGCCGCCAGCGGCGAGGTGGACGCGCTGCTGGTGATGGTCGCCGCCACCCGCACCAACGACGTACCGGAGATCCTGGCCGCCCTGGGGCCGGTGGCGGACGGCAACCCGGCGTTGACCACGGCCGCCGTGGTGGTCGGCCGCCCCGACGCGCCACCGGTGTTCGGCGCGCGCCGGGCGCCCGTGTTCGACCTGCCCGAACGGGCCGTGCAGGCGCTGGGGCGGGCCGCCCGGTACGCCGCCTGGCGCCGGGAACCGCTCGGCACCCGCGCCGACCTGCCCGGTCTCGACCCGGCCGGCGCCCGCGCCGCGGTCCGGGAGGGGCTCGCCGGGGGTGGCGGCTGGCAGCCGTACGGTCGGACCGCCGCGATCCTCGCCGGGTACGGCATCCCGCTGGTTCCCTCGGTCGAGGTGCACTCCGAGCAGGAGGCGGTCGCCGCGGCGGCGCGGTTGGGCCACCCGGTGGTGCTCAAGTCGGCCGACCCGGACCTGGTGCACAAGAGCGACGTCGGCGGCGTACGGGTCGGGCTGACCGACGAGGCGGCCGTGCGGGACGGCTACCGGGCGGTGACCGCCGCGGGCCGGCCCGACCGTGGGGCGCTGGTCCAGCCGATGGTCCGCGGCCAGGTCGAGCTGGTGGCCGGCATCGTGCACGACCCGCTGTTCGGTTCGCTGGTGATGACCGGCCTCGGCGGCGTGCTCACCGACGTGCTGGGCGACCGGGCGTTCCGGCTGGTGCCGATGACCGACCGGGACGCCGGCCGGATGTGGCGGTCGCTGCGCTCCGCGCCGCTGCTGACCGGTTACCGCGGCGCGCCGCCGGTGGACACCGACGCGGTCGAGGACCTGCTGCTGCGGCTCGGCCGGCTCGCCGAGGACCTGCCCGAGGTGGCCGAGCTGGACCTCAACCCGGTGCTGGTCGGGCCGGACGGCGCGATCACCGTCGACGCGAAGCTGCGGCTCGCCCCGATCGGCACGGAGCCCGACCCGACCCTGCGCCAGCTGCGCCGCGCGCGCTGACGTCCCCTGTCCCCGTCACCCCGAAGGGAGAAGTCTGATGACAACCAACCCGATCGTGGTCGGCTACCGATTTGTGGGCCAGTGCTCCGCCTTTCAGGGTGGGGGTGAAGGCCCGCGCGGGAGGGCCGCCAGGCCCGAGCGTGCTCTAACCGGGCCGGCCGGCGGTGCGCTTGCCTCGGGCAATGAGGGCTTCAGAGACGAGGACGCTCAGGGCCGCGTTGAAACTGATACCCATCTCGGCTGCGAAGGCGCGGATGGCGGCGTTGATCTCGGGCGTGAACCGCACCGTAGTGGGCTTTTCTGACATGACAAACATGGTATATTAAATACAAACGATGGTAGAATGCTTACATGCAGCTCCGGTACAACTTCCGTGTCTACCCGACGCCCCGCCAGCAGATCGAGCTGGCGAAGGCGTTCGGGTGCGCGCGGGTGGTGTTCAACGACGGACTGCGTGCGCGGCAGGAGGCCCGCGAGCAGGGCTTGCCGTACGTCTCGGACGCCGAGCTGTCCAAGTTGGTCATCACGCAGGCCAAGGCCACTGCGGAGCGGGCGTGGTTGGGCGAGGTGTCGGCCGTGGTGTTGCAGCAGGCCCTCGCCGACCTGAACACCGCCTACCGCAACTTCTTCGCCTCGATCATCGGCAAGCGCAAGGGCCGCAAGGTGGCACCGCCCCGGTTCCGGTCCCGCAAGGACAATCGGCAGGCCATCCGGTTCACCAAGAACTCCCGGTTCAAGATCCTCGACAACGGCAGCCTGCGGCTGCCGAAGATCGGCGACGTGCAGGTCCGCTGGTCCCGGCCGCTGCCCTCGGATCCGTCGAGCGTGGCAATCATCCGAGACGCGTCGGGCCGGTACTTCGCCTCGTTCGTCGTCCAGACCACGGACGAGCCCCTGCCCAAGACGGACTCGGAGGTCGGGATCGACCTCGGGTTGACCCACTTCGCGGTCATGTCGGACGGCACGATAGTCACCGCGCCGAAGTTCCTGCGCCGCGCGGCCCACAAGCTCAAGCGGCTACAACAGGACCTTTCCCGCAAGCAGAAGGGCTCGGCCAACCGCAAGAAGGCAGTCAAGAAGGTCGCTCGCGCTCACGCGCGGGTGGCCGACACCCGGCGAGACTGGCAGCACAAGCTGTCCACGGCGATCATCCGCGACAACCAAGCGGTGTACGTCGAGGATCTCTGCGTTGTCGGTCTCGGCCGGACGAGGCTCGCCAGGTCCGTGCACGATGCCGGCTGGGCGAGCTTCACCGCCATGTTGGAGTACAAAGCCGCGAGGTGCGGGCGCACGTTCGGCCGGGTGGACCGCTGGTTCCCGTCCACCCGAATGTGCTCGGACTGCGGCCGGATCAACGACAAGATGACCCTCGATGTCCGGTCGTGGACCTGCCCGTGCGGGTCAGCCCACGACCGGGACGTCAACGCCGCCAGGAATATCAAGGCCGCCGGACAGGCGGACTTCAACGACCGTGGAGCGCACGTAAGACCTGGCCTCGTCCCGGCGGCGCGCAGGGAAGCGGTAACCCACCCGGACGCCGCGTGTTCCACGCGCAGCGTGGAGGGAATCTCCGTCCTTCAGGGCGGAGAGGATGTCAAGACGGATCCGCCAGTGCCGCGGTGGACTGGGCGATGACCGAGGCCGCCCGTACCCACCTCCCGGTCGTGCTCGCGTACGCCTTCGAGTGGCCGGTCGTCCCGGCGACCCTGGCCACGGCCCCGACCTGGCCGGACATGGTCGCCAAGCAGAAGGCCGAGACGGTGGTGCAGGACGCCGCGAAGGCGGCGGCCGAGGCGCACCCCGGGGTCACCGTCACCGGCACGCTGCTGGCCGGCCCGGCCTCGGTGGCGCTCTGGGAGCAGTCCCGGCACGCCGCCCTGATGGTGCTGGGCAACCCACGGCGGCTTCCGTGGCCTGCTGCTCGGCTCGGTCAGCCAGCAACTGCTGCACCACGGCCACTGCCCGGTCGCGGTGATCCGGGGGAACTGACACCCAGCTCAGGGGCGGCGGGTGGCTTCCCGTCCGCCCAGTCCGGACCATGCGGCGGTGACGACGGCGTCGATGGTCGCGATCCGCCGGTAGCGCGGATCGACCGCGGCGATCGCCACGTCGCTGGCGGCGTGCAGCGCGTCGACCAACGCCCCGACGGCGACGGTGGTCCGGCGGGGACGCAGGCCGGACAGCGCCGCCTGCGCGACGTGCCGGGCACCGAGGACCCGCATCGTGTTGCGGGCCACCCGCCGGTCGGCCGATCCGGCGGCGCGCAGCACCGCCCCGGGGGCGACGATCAGCAGTACGCCCCAGACGGCGCGGCCGGCCTCCATCGTCCGTACCCGGGCGGGCCGGACCGGGCCCGACCGCCAGCGCCCGAACGAGCCGGAGCGGCTGGGACCGGACCCGGCCAGGCGGAACGGGGCGCCGGACAGGCCGGTGGTCAGCCGCGCCGCGGCCGGGGCGAACCGGGCGGACCAGTGGCCGGTCGACCGGCGGTTCACGATCGGCCGAGGCCGAGCCGGCCGGCCCAGCCGGCACGGGCCCGACGGCGGTTGCCGACCAGGATCCCGGCGCCGGCGACCAGCGCCGCGGCGCCGACGGCGAGCAGCCCGTGGTGCTGCGAGGCCCAGAGTTGGGCGCTGCGCGGGTGGGACTGGTCGTCGAAGGAGCCGTGCGCGCCCTGGTCCTGGCCCGGCTTCTGGTCGGCGGGCTGCCACAGGTTGGGCGGCTCGACGTCGGCCGGTCGATCGGTCTGCTGCGAGCCGAAGCCGGTACGGCCGAGGTAGCGGTCCAGCACACCGGGCGCCACGGCGTTGGCGATCAGGGTGGCCGCGGTGGAGGCACCGACCCAGTACTCACGGCGGCGGGGGTGTTCGGCGGCGTAGACGACCGCGCGGGCGGCCACCTCGGGCTGGTAGATCGGCGGGACCGGCTGCGGGTGCTTCGGCAGCCGGTTGAGCACCCAGCCGAACTGCGGGGTGTTGACCGCCGGCATCTGCACCATGGTGACCCGGACGTTGCTCTTGTCGTGCAGCAGCTCGCACCGTACGGACTCGTTGAAGCCCTGGATGGCGTGCTTGGCACCGCAGTAGACGCTCTGCAGCGGTATCCCGCGGTAGGCCAGCGCGGACCCGACCTGGACCACGGCGCCCTGGTTCCGCTTGGTCATCCGGGTCAGGGCGGACCGGGTGCCGTTGACGTAACCGAGGTAGGTGACGGCGGTGGCCCGTTCGAACTCCTCGGGGCTGACCTCCAGGAACGGGGCGAAGACCGACGAGAAGGCGTCGTTGACCCAGACGTCGATCGGGCCGAGTTCCTCCTCCACCTCGGTCGCCGCGCGGTCGACCGCCGCGTGGTCCGCGACATCCACCCGCAGCGGCAGCGCGACCCCGCCGGCCGCCCGGACGTCCTCGGCGGCGGCCTCCAGACCGGCCTCACCCCGGGCGAGTAGCGCGACCGCGTCCCCGCCCCGGGCGAACTGCCGGGCCGTCGCCCGGCCGATGCCGCCGCTCGCTCCCGTCACCACCACCACCCTGCGCCCGTCCTTCGTTGGCATCCGCCCGTCCTCTCGACGCGTCGAACCGGCCCGGCGGCCGGCGGCTGTGGGGCGGTCCCGTCCGTGGGGCCGTCACCGATCTGACGTCATCCCCTCGGACCCGGGGTGCGAAACACCCCGCACGGGTGGATTCTCCCGCCGCACCCGGATGGACACCCGGATGCGGCGTCCTCCGTGGGACGCCGCATCCCGGCGGACGCGGTCAGGACCGCAGCCGGCGCAGCGGACCGAACTGGTCGGGGAAGCTGCGCGTACTCATCGCCTGGACCCCGGCGGTGTGGTCACCGTTGAACGGGGTCACCCCGCCCGGGCAACCCGCCTTGACCGCGTCGGCCGGCGAGTTGAACCAGAAGCCCAGGTGGTAACTGAGGACGGGCGGACAAACCCCAGCCGGCCGATCGGACCATAAGGTGCAATTCTGAGAAACGTCAATGTGCGGGTAAAAAGCACGTCAATTAGCAAGATAATTCGGATTAAGGTTTCTGCCGACACGACGCCGGCAGGGCCGGGATCGCCGCCCCCGCTCCCGGGCGGCGATCCCGGCCGATCAATTCCCCGGCGCGTCCCCGCGGTCAGAACGCGTCCCCGCGGTCAGAACCGGTACCCGACCGAGGTGATGTTGGCCTGCACGGCGTTCTCGGTGGCATCGGTGGGATAGCCGATGGTCACCGCGCCCTCGAAGAAGTAGCCCTTGCCGTACGGGCTGTTGTCACCGCCGGTGCCGAGCAGGATCGAGTTGCCGATCCGCATCGGCGAGTAACCGCCCGGCGGCAGCGGCCCGGAGTACGGGGTGGTGAGGCCACCGCTGTTGGCGTTGCCGTACTTGAGGGTGAAATTGCTGGTGCCGTTCTCCTTCAACCAGGCGCTCACGAAGGGCAGGTGCACGCCCTGGTTGTTCGGGTCCTTGTTCGACCCGCTGCCGGTGTGGAACATGCCGTTCTCCAGGTCCGCCTCCACCCAGGGACCGGTGCCCACGCAGGGGTTGTTACCCCAGGTCCCGAACCAGCAGGCGGTGCCCCAGTAGATGGCGGCCATGGTGCCGTTGCCGGCGTCGGTGTGGTTGTTCACGCCCGAGCCGTAGTCGAAGCAGCAGTCACCGCTGGTGTAGTTGGACGAGGTCACCATGTAGACGCCCTCCGGCTGCGAGCCGGTCGGCACGCCCTTGGCGTTGTCGACCCGGTACCCCATGCCCGGGTCGATCTTGATCCCGTACACCGGGTGCCCGCCCGCGGTCAGCGGCAGCGCCTTGGCGTTCGCCGGGCTGTCCGACCCGTTGGGCCCGCTGCCCTTCCAGAGTCCACCCCAGGAGACCGGCATGTCATTGTGGTACGAGGTCTGGTCGTAGATCTTGGTGATCGTGCACGAGGTGTTGGCGCAGAACGAGTCCTGGATCGCGGCGTTGGCGTAGCCACCCGCCGACAGCAGCCCGACGTCCCGGTACGCCTTGTCGGAGGCGCGCTGCACCTGGTAGAGCGGGCCGTTGTAGGACGCGAACATCGCCCGGGTGGTGCTGTGCGCGGTCGCGCAGGGTGTGCCGCCAGCGGCGTAGAGATCACACGGCAGGCCGCCCGCCGGCGGCGGCGTGGTCGGTGCCGGCGTGGTCGGTGCCGGTGTCGTCGGGGGTGGCGTAGTGGGCCCCGGCGTGGTCGGAGCCGGCGTGGTCGGAACCGGCGTGGTCGGGGTGACGCCGCCGGTGCAGGTCACGCCGTTGAGGGCAAAACCGCTCGGTACGGGGTTGCTGCCGTTCCACGAGCCGTTGAACCCGAAACTCGTGTTCCCTCCGGTGGCGATGCCGCCGTTGTAGGACACATTGGTCGCGGTGACCGCGCCACCGGTCTGGGTGATGGTCGCGTTCCAGTACTGGCCGACGGTTTGCCCGGCGGCGAAGTTCCAGGTCAGCCGCCAACTGGTGACCGGATCACCGAGATTGGTGATGGTGACGTTGGCGCCGAAGCCACCCGGCCACTGCGAGCTGACCGTGTAGGCGACCTGGCAGCCGGTCGCGGCGTGCGCGGACCCGGCCGCGACGAGCCCGTAGGCGCCGACCGCGACGGCCGTCCCGGCCGCGAGCAGGAGCCGACGACGATTCGCTCTCATGACACTCCCTCGATGTGCGGATGCGGATCAGCCGGATGCCTCGGGGCGGGTCGGCTGGCGGAGGTCCGACCGCCCGACCGGAAGAATGCGATCCATCTGGCAGCCCGGGGCCAGACGGTACGCAACACCAAACCACTCATTGATAGCAGTCACTGGGTTGCGTCGCAACCACGCCGTCCGCCGGCGCGCGATGAGTCGTACTCTTCGAAGCCTCGCCCGCGGGGGCGTCGGTCAGGAAACCGTGACCTCGGCGCCGGTGGGCGGACAGGCACGAGCGTGCGCGTCGGCGATCCGCTCGCGGAACGGGCGGTCCCGCAGCGCCTGCGCGGTCCGGATCAGCACGTCGGCCAGCGGGACCGGCAGCTCGCGGTCGAGTTCGTCCATCGCGGCGGTGGTGGCCGCCCACTCGGCCTCGATCACCGGCAGCAGGTCCCGGCAGCGGGCGGTGAGGTGGACGATCCGGCGGCGGGCGTCCGTCCCGGGTTCGAGGGTCACCAGGCCCGCCCGGCCCATCTGGGCCACCGTCTGGCTGGCCGCGGAGTGGGTCACCCCGACCGCGTCGGCGATCTCCCGGATCGACATCGGGCCGGTGGCGACCAGCACCCGCACCAGCGGTGAGTAGCGCGGGCGGTAGTCCGGCAGGCCCTGTTCGAGGTAGACCTTCGCCACGTCGCCGTCGAGCAGTTCCAGCACGTGTCGCAGCAGCGTGCCGACGAGGACGCGGTCCGGCGGGGTAGCCATGGTAGAAATATAACAGCACTGTCATATCTCTGCCGAGGAGGCGCCCGATGACCGGCCGGCACCCGGAGATCGAGCCGTACGACCGCGGCCTGCTGGACGTCGGCGACGGCCACTTCGTCCACTGGGAGACCTGCGGCAACCCGGACGGCAAGCCGGCCGTGGTGCTGCACGGCGGGCCGGGCTCGGGCTGCACCCCCGGCTGGCGCCGCTACTTCGACCCGGTCGCCTACCGGATCGTGCTGTTCGACCAGCGCAACTGCGGCCGCAGCACGCCGCACGCGGGCGAGCCCACCGTGGACCTGTCCGCCAACACCACCCACCACCTGATCGCCGACATCGAACGGCTGCGCGGGCTGCTGGGTATCGACCGGTGGCTGGTGTTCGGTGGCTCGTGGGGCTCGACGCTGGGCCTGGCGTACGCGCAGCGGCACCCGGACCGGGTCAGCGAGCTGGTCCTGTTCAGCGTCGCCACCACCACCCGGCAGGAGGTGGACTGGATCACCCGGTCGATGGGCCGGGTCTTCCCCGAGGAGTGGGCCCGGTTCCGCGACGGCGTACCGGTGGCCGAGCGGGACGGCAACCTCGCCGCCGCGTACTCCCGGTTGCTGCACGACCCGGATCCGGCGGTCCGCGACCGGGCCGCCCGGGCCTGGTGCGCCTGGGAGGACACCCACGTGGCCACCGCCGGTCGGCCGCCCAGGCCCGACCCCCGGTTCGCCGACCCGGCGCTGCGGCTGTGCGTCGCCCGCCTGGTGACCCACTACTGGGCCAACGCCGCCTGGCTGGACGAGGACGTCCTGCTGCGCGGGGCCGGCACCTTGGCCGGCATCCCCGGCGCGCTGATCCACGGCCGACTCGACATCAGCAGCCCCGCCGACATCCCCTGGCACCTGCATCAGGCGTGGCCCGGCTCGACGCTGACCCTGCTGGACGACACCGCCCACGGCGCCACCACCCAGAGCATGGTCCAAGCCCTGATCACCACCCTCAACAACTTCCGCCCCCACCTGCTCCGTTGATCATGAAGTTGTTGTCACGACACGCCGGGTGGGGTGACAACAACTTCATGATCAACGAGGCAAACCGGGGTCAGGTGTTCTGGGGGAAGTTGAGGGTGGGGGCGGAGGGGTGGGAGGGGGTGGGCCAGCGGGTGGTGACGACCTTGGAACGGAGATAGAAGTCGACGCCCTCCGGGCCGTAGGCGTGCGCGTGGCCGAACAGGGAGTCCTTCCACCCGCCGAACGAGTAGTACGCCACCGGCACCGGGATCGGCACGTTCACGCCGACCATGCCGACCTCGACCTCGTTCTGGTAACGGCGGGCCGCGCCCCCGTCGGTGGTGAAGATCGCCGTCCCGTTGCCGTACGGGTTGCTGTTGACCAGTTCCACCGCGGCGGCGTAGGTCGGCACCCGGACCACCGACAGCACCGGGCCGAAGATCTCGTCGGTGTAGACGGACATCGCCGACGTGACCCGGTCGAACAGCGTCGGACCGAGCCAGAAGCCGCCCCCGTCGCCGTCGACCGGGTGGTCCCGCCCGTCGACCACGAGTTCGGCTCCGGCGGCCCGCCCGGCGTCCAGGTAGGACGCCACCCGGTCCCGGTGCGCCCCGGTCACCAGCGGGCCCATCTCGACGCCCGGCCGCCGCCCGTCGCCGACGGTCAGCCGGCCGATCCGGTCGGCGATCCGGGTGACCAGGTCGTCGCCGACCGGGTCGACGGCCACCACCACCGACACCGCCATGCACCGCTCGCCGGCCGAGCCGTAGCCGGCCGACACCGCCGCGTCGGCGGCCAGGTCGAGATCGGCGTCGGGCAGCACCACCATATGGTTCTTGGCGCCGCCCAGCGCCTGCACCCGCTTGCCGGCCCGGGTGCCCGTCTCGTACACGTGCCGGGCGACCGGGGTGGAACCGACGAACGACACCGCCTTCACCGTCGGGTGTACCAGGATCCGGTCGACCGCCTCCCGGTCACCGTGCACCACGTTCAGCACGCCGGCCGGCAGACCGGCCTCGGCGAACCAGTCCGCCAGCAGGTTCGCCGCCGACGGGTCCTTCTCGCTCGGCTTGAGCACCACCGTGTTGCCGCAGGCGATCGCGTTCGGCACGAACCACAGCGGCACCATCGCCGGGAAGTTGAACGGCGAGATCACCCCGACCACGCCGAGCGGCTGCCGGATCGAGTGGACGTCCACCCCGGTCGAGGCGTTCTCGGTGAACCCCCCGCGCAGCAGGTAGGGAACCCCGCAGGCGAACTCGACCGACTCCAGGCCGCGCCGCACCTCACCGACCGCGTCGGAGAGCACCTTGCCGTGCTCGGCGGTGACCAGCGCGGCCAGTTCGTCCTGCCGGGCGAACAGCGCCTCCCGGAAGGCGAACAGCACCGCCGACCGGCGGGCCAGCGAGGTGTCGCGCCACCGGGGGAACGCCTCGGCCGCCGCGGCCACGGCCGCGTCCACCACCGTCGCGTCGGCCAGGTCGACCCGGCCGGCGACCCGGCCCGTCGCCGGGTCGAAGACCTCCCCGGTACGCCCGGCCACCCCCTGGTACGCCCTGCCGCCGATCCGGTGGGTCGTGGTCCTCAACGGATTCCTGTCAGCTGGCGTCACACCGTCCATCGGCGGATCGTAGGGCAGGACCGGACGTCGCGACCCGATACTAGCCATGTACATGATGTCCATGTACTCTATCTGTCGTGAGCACGACGGGTCCCACACCGGGCTTTCTGATCTGGCGACTGTCCATGAAGTGGCGGGTGGCCGTCGATCGGGCCGTGGCACCGCTGGGGCTCACCCACGCGCAGTACTCGCTGCTCGCATCGCTGTCCGGCATGGGCCGGACGGGACTGCGGCCCAGCCAGCGGCAGCTGGCCGACCACACCGGCCTCGAACCGCTCTACGTGTCGAAGCTGGCCCGGGCGCTGGAGAGCGCCGGCCTCGTCACCCGTGCCGAGGATCCCACCGACACCCGGGCGGTCCGGCTGGCTCTCACCGACCGCGGCACCGACGTCACGCGACGCGCCGTCACGATCGTCCACCAGCTCGCCGACCGGCTGCTGTCGCCGCTCGGCGGTCTGGACGGCCGACGCACCGCGGCGTTCACCGACGAGCTGCGGGCCCTGCTGGACGTACCGCTCGACAATCCGACCAAGGAGTGACCATGTCCCACCCCCCGTCCCTCAACGGCCAGGTCATCGGCCAGGCCGAACACGCCACCCGGGCGGTCCTGGACCGCCTGCTGGCCGGCGCCGGCGTCGACTTCCACGACTGGGTGGCGCTGAACCTCACCGCCACCGCCGACGCGCCGCTGGGCCGGACACGCCTGGCGGACCGGATGGCCGGTGCCCTGAAGATCGATGACGGGATTGCGCTCGCGACGATCGACGGTCTGACCGACGCCGGCCTGCTGACCGTCGGCGCCGGGACGGTGGCCCTCACCGACGCGGGACGGGCCCGGTACGCCGACATCCGCGCGGCCCTCGACGAGGTCACCGCCCGGCTCTACGGCGACCTGCCCGCCGCGGACCTGTCCACCGCCGGACGGGTGCTGGCCACCGTGACCGCCCGTGCCAACGCCGAGCTGACCCGGGCAGCCTGACCCGGCAAACTGACCCGGCAGCCTGACCCGGCAGCCTGACCCGGGCCGCTACCGGGCGTGCCCTTCCGCGGCACCCCGGCGGCTGCCCGGGTTGGCTGGACGGGTGTGCTCACGCGGTCCTAGTCGTCGGTGGCGTCGGCGAGGCGGGCGGTGAGGCGTCGCATGTGTGTGATCAGTTCGGGTGGCTGTTCTATCCGGAAGCGGAAGCCGAACAGCGCGACGTAGACGGCGATCTCGTCGAGAGAGTTCGATCCGGCGTGCAGCAGGCAGGTGTGCGGGTCGACGGCCTCGATGACGCCGACGGTGGGCGGGATCCGCTCGGCGGCGGTCTCGGCTGGCGCGTACATGATGATCCGGGCCTGATAGCGGTAGGGGGCGGAGGAGACCCCGCGGGTGAGGTAGCGGACAAGGTCGACGTCGGGAGCCTGGCGGGGTGTGAAGCGTGGGCCGGTCGGGAGGTGGGGGCGGATTCGGTCGACCCGGTAGGTGCGCCAGTCGCGCCTGTCGGTGTCCCAGCCGACCAGGTACCAGCGTCGGCCGGTGTGGACCAACCGGTGCGGTTCGACGTCACGAACGGAGTCGGTGCCGTCGTGGCTGCGGTAGTCGAACCGGATCCGCTCGTGCCGGCGGCAGGCGCCGGCGGCGGCGGTCAGCACATCCGGAGGCACGGTGGGCCCGGCCGCGGGAACGGTGACGGTGACCGAGTGCAGCAGGTTCACCCGGTGTCGTACGCGCGACGGCAGCACCTGTTCGAGCTTGGCCAGTGCGCGCAGCGAGGTTTCCGCTATACCGGTGACCGTGCCGCTGGCGGCGGTGCGCAGGGCGATGGCGACGGCGACGGCTTCCTCTTCGTCGAGCAGCAGCGGCGGGAGCCTCGTTCCGGCTCCGAGCCGGTAGCCTGCCGCGCCGGGAGTGGCGTGCACCGGATAGCCGAGATCACGCAGCTTCTGGATGTCGCGGCGCACCGTCCGCACGTCGACCTTGAGCTGCCGCGCAAGCTCCGTGCCGGCCCATTCGCGCGGGGTCTGCAGCAGTCCGAGCAGCCGCAACAGTCGGGCCGAGGTTTCCAGCATGTCCGCGATTCTGTCAGCCGCCTAGGGCCGAAGCTGTCCTAGGTGTCTCATAGTGTCGTTTCCATGAGCGAAGAGATCACCCCGTTTCGGATCGACATATCCCAGGACCGCCTCGACGACCTGCGTGAGCGGCTCGCCCGGACCCGCTGGCCGAGCCACGTCCCCACCAACGGTTGGGCGGCCGGGGTGCCGCTGGACTACCTGAAAGACCTGGTCGAGTACTGGCGCACCAGCTACGACTGGCGCTCCCACGAGGCGCGGCTCAACGAATTCCCCCAGTTCACCACCGAGATTCACGGGCAGAACGTGCACTTCCTGCACGTCCGTTCGCCCGAGCCGCACGCGCTGCCGTTGATCCTCACCCACGGCTGGCCCGGCTCGGTGGTCGAGTTCATGAACATCATCGGCCCGCTGACCGATCCGGCCAGTTATGGTGGCGATCGCGCCGACGCCTTCCACATCGTGGCCCCGTCGCTGCCCGGCTTCGGCTTCTCCAGCCCGCTCACCACCTCGGGATGGACCACCGACCGGGTGGCTGACGCCTGGGCGAAGCTGATGAGCCGCCTCGGCTACCACCGCTACGGCGCACAGGGCGGCGACACCGGTGCGATCGTCTCCCCCCAGCTGGGCCGCATCGACCCCGAGCACGTGGTCGGCGTGCACGTCAACAACCTGGGCACCTTTCCCTCCGGCGACCCGGGGGAACTGGTCGGCCTCAGCGAGACCGACCAGGCCCGCCTCGCGCTCATGGGCACCTGGGGTACGGACATGTCCGGGTACGCGATCGTCCAGGCCACCCGGCCGCAGACCATCGCCTACGCCCTCACCGACTCGCCGGTCGGCCAGCTCGCCTGGATCGTCGAGAAGTTCAAGGAATGGACCGACCCGAGCGGCGGCCTGCCGGAGGACGCAATCGACCGCGACCTCATCCTCACCGACGTCTCGATCTACTGGCTGACCGGCACCGCCGGATCCGCCGCCCGTATCTACTACGAGGACGCCCGCACCTGGGGCCGGACAAAACCCCGGTCACCGGTGCCGACCGGGGTGGCCGTGTTCCCCAACGACATCACCCTGCGGCCGCTCGCCGAACGCGACCACAACCTGGTGAGCTGGACCGAGTTCGACCGCGGCGGCCACTTCGCCGCCCTGGAAGCACCGGACCTCCTGGCCGACGATGTCCGGGCGTTCTTCCGCCCGTTCCGCTGACGGTGACCGGACAGGCGGTCGTCTCGCTGGCCCGGACCGCGGTCCGGGCCAGCGAGACCGCGCAACCCGCGCATCACCACAGGAAGCCCGACGAACACCCCCGGAGACAGATTCGATGATCGATAGTTCCGCTGTGCTGCCGCGACTGTCCTGGCCCGAGGTGTGGCGTCGAAGGCACCCCGGCCACCAGCAGCGCCGCTGCCGTCCGCCGCGCCGACGGCGATGATCGGCGTACCGACGTGCCGGCCGACCAGGTCGATGCCGGCGGCGGGCGAGGCGCGGTGACCCAGGTGTAGGGGCAACTCGGGTCGCACCAGAAGTCGGCCGTCACCGGTCGCGACATGACATCCCGCTCCCCGCTCAGTCGTCCGCGCCGGTGGCCGGGGCGCCGACCGCGGTCAGCAGCGCGGCGGCCTGGTCGGTGCGCTGGTACAGCACGCTGTGCCCGGACTGTCGGCGGGCCACCAGGCCGGCCTGGTGCAGCCGGCCCAGGTGGTACGAGACGGTCGCCGGGCTGAGCTGGTGCCGGGCCGCCAGGTCGGTGGTCGACCGCGGGGTACGCAGGTCGGCCAGCAGCGCGGTCCGGCGCAGCCCCAACAGGCCGGTACGGTCGGCGGCCCGCTCCGGGGCGGCCCACACCCGGCCCCGGCCGAGCGCAGGGTAGCCGAGCATCCCCTGACCCGGGCGTCCGGTCCAGACGGCCGGCGACGGCAGGAAGATCGACGGGGTGAGCACCAGTCCCGGGGTGACGTCCACGTGGATGCGCCACGGCCGGTCCAGCATCACCCGGGCGCCGTCCCAGCTCAGCGTCGGATGCAGGCTGCCGAAGATCTCGGCGAGGCCGGTCCGGCCGGCCAGCGCGGCGCGTTCCCGTACGTCCTCGTCGAGGATCCGGCGCAGGGCGGGCCAGGAGTCGGCGAGCACCAGCGTCCAGCAGCGGTCGAGCTGTTCGGCCACGCACGCGGTCAGCGCCGACTCGCCGGCGGCCAGGACGTCCGCCACCACGGTGGGCAGGGGCGCCCGCGGGTCCCGGCCCGGTGCGGAGTTGGTGCGGCGCAACGCCTCCGGTGGCGGCGGACCGATCCGGAACGCCAAGCGCAGCTGCTCGCGTACCAGGTCCGGCGGCATGGCGGCCACCGCGTCGAGTTCGGCGGCCAGCGTGGGCTCGTACTCGGCGGGCACCGGCACCAGGAAGTCGGGCACGTACCAGGTGGCGCACTCGGCCAGCGCCACCAGCACCGCGAGGTCCGGTCCGGCCAGCCGGTGCCGGGTCTGTGCCACCCAGCCGGCGGCGAACGGCGCCCGCTCCGGGTGGGTCAGCACCTCCAGGCCGGTGGTCAGCTCCGCGACCCGGGAGATGGCGAACCTCGACCGGGTCAGCCGCTCGGCGTCCACGGCGAATGTGATCACTGGCCGCCTTTCGAAAACCCTCGAATCGCTCGCACCGCGTCGGGTCCGGCTGGTCGACTGACGCCCGCACGGATCGGCCCGTTCCGATCGCCACCCGGCGTGTCGACACCGTACCGCCCCGGCGACGGCCCCGACCAAGGAGAAGAGATGAGTTTCGGTCAGCACCCCATCGGACGGCGGAAGCTGCTGATGGGCGCCGCCGCCCTGGGAGCAGGCGTGACACAGATCGGTCGTGGCGACGCCGCGTGGGCGGTCGGAGCCGGGCGTCGTCCGACCGCGACGGCCAGCCGCTCCGTCGGCCCGTACGACGTGATCGCCCTGTACGACGCGACCGGTCCGTTCTTCACCACCCGGCAGGACGCGTTCCCCGCCGCGACCGACGCCGACTGGCAGCGCGCGCGACGGCTCGACCCCGGGGCGTTCGGGCCGGACGACGGCTGGAACCTGGACTTCCGCTGCTACGCCGTCCGCCGGCCGACCGGCCGGTACGTCCTGGTCGACACCGGGGTCGGCCCGGCCGGCTCCCCCGCGTCGAGCTGGGCCCCGGTGCCCGGGCACCTGCCCGAGCGGTTGGCCGAGGCGGGCATCGACCCGGCCGACATCGACACGGTGGTGTTGACCCACGTGCACGGCGACCACATCGGCTGGTCGGTGACGCCGGCCGGGGTGCCGGTCTTCGGCAACGCCCGGTACGTCGTGCAGCACGCCGAGATCGCCGCGCTGGAGGCCGCCGGCAGCGGGCTGGTGGCGTACCTGATCGAACCGCTGCGCCGGACCGGCCAGCTGCACGAGGTCACCGGACGGACCGCGCTGTTCGGCGCCGGCCCCGCCGGCCGGTACGGCGGACAGGTCACCGTGCTGCCCACCCCGGGCCACACCCCCGGGCACCAGTCGGTGCTTGTCGCGCACGACCGGCGGCAGCTCGTGGTCACCGGCGACCTGCTGGTGCACGCGGTGCAACTGGTCAACCCGGACGTCGGCTACCGGTACGAGGACGACCAGGAGGTGGCCCGGCGCAGCCGGCGGGCGCTGCTGGCCGAGGCCGGTGAACACAGCGCGGTGCTGGCCACCGCGCACCTGAAGCAGCCGTTCGTCGCCGCCCACCGGCCGTGACGTGCGCCGTCGGTGGTCGCGGCGCACGCCGGGCCGGGCCGGGTCGTCACATGTTGATCATATGACCGGCCAGGCCGTGGATCGCCTCCTTGACCGCCTCGCCGAGGGTCGGGTGGGCGTGCACGTTGCGGGCCACCTCGTGCACGGTCAGGTCCCACTGCTGGGCCAGGGTCAGCTCGGGCAGCAGTTCGGTGACCTCCGGGCCGATCAGGTGCGCGCCGAGCAGTTCGCCGTGCGTCGCGTCGCTGAGCACCTTGACCAGGCCGGTGCTGTCGCCGAGCCCGTGCGCCTTGCCGTTCGCGGTGAACGGGAACTTCGCCACCCGTACGTCGAAGCCCCGTTCCCGGGCCTGCGCCTCGGTCCAGCCGAAGCTGGCGATCTGCGGCTGGCAGTAGGTGGCCCGCGGGATCATCACGTAGTCGAGTTCCATCGTCTCGGCCCCGGCGATGGTCTCCACGGCGACGATGCCCATCGACTCGGCGGCGTGCGCCAGCATCAGCTTCGCCGTCACGTCGCCGATGGCGAAGATGTGGTCGACGCTGGTGCGGCACCGGGCGTCCACGTCGATGGCGCCCCGGTCGGTCAGCCGGACCCCGGTGCGGTCCAGGCCGTACCCCTGCACCCGGGGCTGGAAGCCGATCGCCTGCAGGACCTTGTCCGCCTCCAGCACCCGCTGCCGGCCGTCCTTCGACACGGTGACCCGGACCCGGTCGCCGGTCTCCTCGATCCCCTCCACCCGGGTCGAGGTGTGCACGTCGATGCCGAGCCGCCGGTAGCGTTTGGCCAGTTCGGCGGAGATCTCCTCGTCCTCGGTCGGCACGATCCGGTCGAGGAACTCGACCAGGGTCACCGCGACCCCGTAGTTGCGCAGCACGTACGCGAACTCGACGCCGATGGCGCCGGCGCCCACGATCACGATGCGCTCCGGCAGGTCGGCGCTGAGGATCTGCTCCTCGTACGTCACCACCCGGTCGGACAGCGTGCTGCCGGGCAGCAGCCGGGTGGTGGCGCCGGCGGCGATGACACAGTGGTCGAAGGTGACCGTCTCGGTCCCGCCGGCCGCGGTGGCGACCTGGAGGGTGTGCGCGTCGAGGAAGGTGCCGCGCCCGTCGTACTGGGTGACGCCGTTCTTCTTCATCAGGTAGTGGACGCCCTTGACCCGCCCGTCGGCGACCTTGCGGCTGCGCCGGTGGGCGGCCCCGTAGTCGAACCGCACGCTGCCGTCGATTTCGATGCCGAAGGTCTTCGCCTCGCTGGTGACGATGTGCGCCAGTTCCGCGTTGCGCAGCAGCGCCTTGGACGGGATGCAGCCCACGTTCAGACAGACGCCGCCCCAGTACCGTTCCTCGATGACGGCCGTGCGCAGGCCCAGCTGGGTGGCCCGGACGGCCGCGGTGTAGCCGCCGGGGCCCGCGCCCAGCACCACCACGTCGAAATGTGCGCTCATACCCGCGACGGTAGGGGACCTGCCCGGCGGGCGGCCGGCCCCGGCGGTGTGATCGTGCCGACAGGCGGACCGGTCACGCGCCCGCCGGTTCGACGCGGCCGTCGACCAGTACGTCGACACCACCCACCGCCGCGACCTGGCCGGTTTCGCCGCGCTGCTGCACCCCGACGTCACCATCGTCTTCGCCGGCGACGGCCAGGTCCTCGACGGCCGGGCGGGTCCCGGCCGGACGGCACGGGGGTGCCCGGCCGGGGCCCGGTCCGCACGGGGGACGGTGGGCCGGTCCGGCACTCTCGGGTGGCGGGCCGGCCCGCCGGCGCGTGCGTCGCCGGGGTGGCCGACGGTACCGGCGCGTGCGTCGCGGGTGGCGGACCGTCCCCCACCGTCGCCTGGTCGTAGTCTGGCGACGTGATCGGCACCGACTGGCTCACCGGCCCGGGCTCCCGGTGAGCGTCCCTCGTCCGCTCCTGGCGGCGGTCCGCGACAACGCCAGATGGTGCGACACCGTGTGCCGCGCGCACGGCCTGGTCGGCGACTGGCGACCAGACGGATGGACGGTGCCGCGCCGCCCGCCGCGGTACCACCCGGACGCCGTCACCCTGCGCCCCGACGCCGACGACCGGTTGCTGTCCCGGATCGACGCGACGGCCGGCGCGACCGTGAAGGACAGCTTCGCCACACTCGACCTGACCGGGCACGGGTTCCAGGTGCTGTTCGAGGCCGCCTGGATCCACCGGGCACCGTCGGCGCACCGGCCGCCGGGCGCCGGCCGGGGACCGGGCGACGCGGTGACCGCGACCGAGGTTGGCACCCCGCCGGAACTGGCCACCTGGGCCGCCGCGCACGGCGGCGGCGACGTGTTCCGGCCGGCCCTGCTGACCGATCCGGCGGTGACGGTCCTGGCGGTCCGGGACAGCGCCGGGACGCTTCTCGGCGGCGCGGTGGTCAGTCGGGGCACCGAGGTCGCCGGGCTCTCCAACGTGTTCACCACCGTGGGCCCGCCGGATCGGGTCTGGCGGGCGGTGCTGGCGCACCTGCCGGGCGTCCCGCTGGTCGGCTACGAGTCCGGTGACGATCTGGCGGCGGCCGAACGGGCCGGCTTCCGTCCGATCGGACCGCTGCGGGTCTGGCTGCGGTCCTGACCCACGGCCGCCGGGGACCCGGTCAGCCGGCGGCGGGGCGGCCGGTCTCGGCCAGCGCCGCCACCGCACCGGTACGGACCATCCGGTGCCAGCCCAGCCGGCTGCCCAGCAGGACGGTCACCACCGACTGCACGACCACCAGGTACATCACCTGCCGGTAGACCACCTGCTGCAACGGCAGGCTCCACAGCGGGCCGTACCGCTCCCGGTCCAACCGCAGCGCGTACGCGGCGGTCAGCGCCTGCAACCCGAGCAGGCCGAACCAGGCCAGCGCCAGGTGGGACCACGGCAGGAACAGCAGGCCGTAGAGGGCGAAGACGTCGACGGCCGGCGCGGTGAGCGGCAGCACGACCTGGAACACCGTCAGGTACGGCAGTCCGCGCCGGCCGAGCCGGCCACCCGGGCCGCGGTCGCGCAGCGCGCCCCGATGCCGCCACATCGCCTGCATCGTGCCTTGACGATCTCTCCGCCCTAAAGGACGGAGATTCCCTCCACGCTGCGCGTGGAACACGCGGCGTCCGGGTGGATTCCTGCTTCTCGGCGCGGTGCCGGCACGGGGTCCGGTCTTACCTGCGCTCCAC
>NZ_JBHSBN010000017.1:0-140445 GCF_042650605.1 Micromonospora zhanjiangensis
CCTCGGCATCGGCGGCGACAACAGCCACGGCGCCGCCGGCACCTTCTACGAGGGCGTGATGACCTCGGGCTATCCCAGCAACGCCACCGAGGACGCGGTGCAGGCCAACATCACCGCCGCCGGCTACGCGGTGAACTCCAACGGCGGCGGGATTCCCACCGGCTGGGCCCGGATCAACAACGTCACCACCGGCCTGGTGCTGGACAGCGGCGGCAACGTCGCCTCCGGGTCCAACCTGAAGCAGTGGAACTGGGACGGCAGCAACAACCTGCAGTGGCAACTGGTCGACGCCGGCGGCGGCTACTACCGCATCGTCAACCGCACGAACGGCATGGTGGCCGACAGTTGGGGCAACACCGCCAACGGCGCCGCCGTACGGGAGGCGGCCTGGAACGGCAGCGTCAACCAGCAGTGGCGGTTGACCAACGTCGGCAATGGTCGTTATCAGATCGTCAACCGGGGCACCGGCACCGCCCTGGACGGCATGGGCAGCACCACGGTCGGCTCCGTCGCGGCCATGTGGGCGCCGAACAGCAGCACCAACAACCAGTGGACCATCACCGGCCTCTGACCGGCGCGACCCCGCGGCCCGGCCGCACCCGCTGTGGTGCCGGCCGGGCCGTGTGGCCGGTGGATCTCGTCAGCCTGAACCACGCGACGGCCAGGCGCAGACGTCCCGACGTCCACGCTCATCGCTGCTGCTCCTCGGTCGGTGGGCATACCCGCGAGCGGACGACCGGGTTCGACGGGCCGATCGCGAGCCTCGACCCGGTGGACGGTCGGGGCTACCGTCTGGGACGGAGGCCGGGCCGACGATCGGCCTCCCTTCGTACGCGAGGACCGAGGTATCCCGTGGCGAACCTGGAGCAGGCGCGGCGTTGGAACGGTGAGACCGGTCGCCGGTGGATCGCCCAACGCGAGCGGCACCACGCGGTGCGCCGGTTGCTGACCCCGCATCTGCTGCGCGCCGCCGCGCTCGGGTCGGGCGACCGGGTGCTCGACGTGGGCTGCGGGTGCGGGGAGGTCACGATCGAGATGGCGCGGTCCGTCCGGCCGGGCGGCGAGGTGTACGGGCTCGACCTGTCCGGTCCGGCGCTGGACGTCGCCCGGGGGTTGGCCGCCGACGCCGGGGTGCCGGGCATCCGGTTCGTGCGGGGCGACGCCCAGACGCCTCCGCTGTCTCCGGCCACCTTCGACGTCGTGGTCAGCAGCTTCGGGGTGATGTTCTTCGAGGACCCGGACGCGGCATTCGCCCATCTGGGGTCCGTGCTGCGACCGGGCGGCCGGCTGGCGTTCCTGTGCTGGCAGGACGAACGGCACAACGAGGTCCTCGGGCTCGCGCCGCGGGCCGTCGCGGCGCACGCGGCGGTGGTCGGCGGGGACGACCTGGACCTCTTCGCCGACCCGTGGCGGATCGGCGATCTTCTCGTCCGGGCCGGATTCGGGAACGTCCGGGTGCGGGGGCGCCGCGAACCGGCCCGGCTCGGCTCCGATGTCGCCGACGTACTGGGCTACCTGCGGGAGACCTCCCGGTTCCGCGACCTGCTGCAGCGGCTCGATGATCAACGAACGGTCGACCGGGCGATCGCCACCCTGGCGCGGGAACTCGCCGCCCGGCAACGGGCGGACGGCGTCTGGGTGGAGGCCGCGGTGTGGCTGGTCACGGCGACCGTTTCCGGCCGCCCGGTGTAGGGGATTGTGTTCGTAATCACCGAGGGTTATGGCGGCTTCCGCGAAGGGAGTCCCGCGCGGGCGATCCCGACCCTACGTGACTCTCAGTAAACGCACAGCCATC
The DNA here is from genome assembly GCF_042650605.1 of Micromonospora zhanjiangensis. Lineage (NCBI taxonomy): Bacteria > Bacillati > Actinomycetota > Actinomycetes > Micromonosporales > Micromonosporaceae > Micromonospora > Micromonospora zhanjiangensis. The sequence goes on from NZ_JBHSBN010000017.1 coordinate 1,796, forward strand.
ACGTTCCGTATTCGAGGCCGCAAGCGCATACCCTTGCCGCGACCCTTGTTCATCCGTGCAGGCCGGGAAGGGAAAGTAATGCCGAAACCAGCGCAGCGCCGGGACCCCGGTGCCGCCACCACCGGGCGGGACGCGTCCGCCCGTCGCCGCTCCGGGCGCCCCCGCGGGCCCCGCTGGGCGCGCTGGTGCGTGGCCTTCGGCGCGGCGACCGTGCTGGCCAGCGGGATCGCCCTGGCCGGCAGTCAGTGGCTGCTGCACGCCGCCACCAGCAAGGTCGACCAGCAGAACCTGCTCGGCGCGGCCGCGCCGGAGCGCAAGCACGTCAGCGTCACCGGGGCGAAGAACATCCTGCTGGTGGGCCTGGACACCCGCCCGGGGCAGGATCCGAGCCAGCTCATCCGGTCCGACTCGATCATCCTGATGCACATCCCGGCGGACCACAGCAAGGCGTACCTGGTCTCGCTGCCCCGGGACAGCCTGGTCACCATCCCCGCCTACGACAACGGCGTGGCCAAGCACCAGAAGGGTGAGGCGAAGATCAACGCGGCGTTCGCGTTCGGCAGCCAGGGGCTGACCGGATCGGCGGCGATGTCACACGGGTTCGAACTGCTGGCCCTGACGATCAAGAACCTCACCGGTATCACCCCGGACGCCGGGGCGATCATCGATTTCCAGGGCTTCAAGCAGGTCGTCCAGGTGCTCGGCAAGGTCTGCATGTACGTCGACGAGGACACCACCTCGATCCACATCGGCAAGGACAACAAGACCGGGAAGTTCGCGAGGCCGTACAAGATCAACCCGGACGGCACGCTGAACCACAAGATCCCCGGCGTGACGGCCAACTTCTACGCCAAGGGCCAGCACTGCTTCACCCCGAGCGAGGCGCTGGACTTCGTCCGGCAGCGGGACCTGCTGGCCAACAACGACTACGACTACGGGCGGCAGCGTCACCAGCAGCAGTTCCTCAAGGCCGTGCTCAAGCAGGCCGTCAACGACGGGTTCAACTCACCCACCAAGCTGCCCGGCCTGCTGACCGCGATCGGCAAGACGATGACCGTGGACGACGGCGGGATCCCGCTGGAGGACTGGGTGTTCGCCATGCGCGCGATCGACCCGGACTCGTTGGTCACCATCAAGACCAACAACGGCGCCTTCAACAGCCGATCCGTCCCCGGCATCGGCGAGGCCGAGGTGCTCAACGAGACCAGCATGCAGTTGCTGCGCGCGGTCAAGAACGACACCGTGGCCGCCTTCGTCGCGCAGAACCCGACCTGGGTGGCGAAGGACACCGCCGCCGGCGCCGGCCCGACGCCCACGCCGACGAAGAACTGACAACCGGTCGGCGGCCCGCCGGGTTCCGTACCCGGCGGGCCGCCGCCTCAGCTGCCTTCCTTGAGCGCGCCCCAGCCGTGCCAGCGGTCGATCTCGACCCAGGCGCTGACCCGGGCCCGGTCCCGGACCGGGTACGGCTGGCCGGTGTAGTGCCGGGCCAGCCGGTCGCTGTCGGCGAGCCCCTCGTCCGGGCGCAGCTCGACGACCCGGCCGATGATGCTGACGTGGGTGTACCAGCCCGCCTCGTCCAGCACGGTGAGGGTGACCCGCGGGTCGTTGCGGATGTGCTCCAGCCGGCGCCGCCCCTCGTCCATGTTCACCAGGATCCGACCGTCGTCCCACAGGTACCAGGTGGCCACGGAGACCGGCTGACCGTCCTTGCGGAGCGTGGTGATCACGGCCGGGTTCGGCTTGCCCAGCAGGGCGACTGCGGGTTCGGGCAGCGGTGGCTTCGACATGGAACCTCCTCGTCGTCTCGGCGTACGTCCGCAACGTTACGCACCGATCCGCCCGTCCGCCGGGCAGTCGGCCGGGCGCGGGGCCCGCCGGGCCGTGGCCGGCCCGCCGGGCGACGTGGTCAGCCGACGATCCGGGTCGGGGTCCGGCGCAGCCACAGGTCCAGGCTGAGCACCTGCTCGATCGACCGACGCGACGCGCCGAACCCGTCGTGCTCGAAGGCCGACTCGCGCAGCGCCCGGACCTCCCGCTCGTCCAGCAGCACCCGGGCCGGCGAGTCGTCGAGCACCCGCCCGAGCTGGTCGCGCAGCGCCTGCTCGTAGCGGGCGTCCTGGGTGGACGGGTACGGGCTCTTCATCCGGGCCACCACCGAGGCCGGCAGGACGTCCGCGGTCGCGCCACGCAGCAGGCTCTTCTCCCGCCCGTCGTAGGTCTTCATCGCCCATGGCGTGTTGTAGACGTACTGCACCAACCGGTGGTCGCAGAACGGCACCCGTACCTCCAGGCCGTGGGCCATGCTCATCCGGTCCTTGCGGTCCAGCAGGATCTGCACGAACCGGGTCAGGTGCAGGTAGGAGAACTCCCGCATCCGCCGGTTGTGCGGGTCGGTGTCCGGGCCGTGGTCCACCTCCGCGAGGGCGTCCCGGTACGCGTCCGCGCGGTACTCGGTCAGCCGCAGCGAACGCAGCAGGTCCAGGTCCAGCACGGTCCGCTGGGACTGCGGCAGCATCGCCACCCAGGGGAACGTGTCGGCGTTGACGACGCGCGGGTCGTGGAACCAGCGGTAGCCGCCGAAGACCTCGTCGGCGGCCTCCCCGGACAGCGCGACGGTGGACCGCTCCCGCACCGACCGGAACAGCAGGTACAGCGACGTGAAGAGGTCACCCATCCCGGTCGGCAGATCGGTGGCGGTCAGCACGGCCGACCGGGTCAGCGGATCCATCAGGGTGGCGGTGTCCAGCACGATGTCCTCGTGCGCGGTGTGCACGTGCTTGACCACGTCGTGCACGTACGGCGCGTCCGGGGTGTCGCGCATGCTGTCCGGCCGGAAGTTCTCGGCCTGCCCGACGAAGTCGACCGCGAACGACCGCAGCGGCCCGCCGCCGCCCTCCGCCAGCCCGGCCGCCGCCAGGGCGGTGATCACCGACGAGTCCAGGCCGCCGGAGAGCAGCGTGCACAGCGGTACGTCCGCGATGATCTGCCGCCGGACGATGTCGTCCAGCAGCTCCCGTACGGTGCGGATGGTGGTGTCCAGGTCGTCGCGGTGTTCCTGGTAGCCCGGCTGCCAGTACCGCCGGCGGTGCACGCCGTCGCGGTCCACCCGGATCAGCTCGCCGGGGCGCACCTCGTGCAGGTCGCGGTAGACGCCGTGGCCCGGGGTCCGGGCGAAGGACAGCAGTTCCCGCAGGCCGTCGGTGTCCACCACCGGTTCGGTCTCCGGGTGGGCGAAGACGGCCTTCGGCTCGGAGCCGAACAGCACCCCCTCGGCGAGCCCGGTGAAGAAGAACAGCGGCTTGATGCCCATCCGGTCGCGGACCAGCAGCAGCCGCTGCTCGCGCGTGTCCCACAGGCCGAAGGCGTACATGCCGTTGAGCCGGTCGACGAAGCCCTCGCCCCACTCCAGGTAGGCGCGCAGCACCACCTCGGTGTCGCTCTCGGTACGGAACTCGTGCCCCCGACCGCGCAACTCGTCGCGCAGCTCGCGGTAGTTGTAGACCTCGCCGCTGTAGGTGATGGCGGCCAGCGTCCGGCCGTCCCGCTCGACGGTCATCGGCTGGTCGCCGGTGGCCAGGTCGATGACCGCGAGCCGGCGATGACCGAAGCCGACGTGCTCGCGCAGCCAGATCCCCTCGGCGTCCGGGCCGCGCAACGCCATCGTCGCGGTCATCGCCCGGACGGTCGCGCCCTCCAGCCGCAGATCCCGGGTGAAGTCGACCCAGCCCACAATTCCACACACAACGAACCTCCCGGTGCCATGGCAGCGGGCCGCCCGGGACGGGCGACCTCCGGTACGTGCGACCGTCGGTACCTGTCTATCAACGGATCTGGATGGCCGACAAACACCCAGTCCAGAACCCGTCAGGTAGCCATGCCCGCCGGCCGCCCCTGGCGCACGACCTGACCCACCTCGCCCAGGTGGGCGAGGTGCTGGCCCGCCGTTACCGGGACGACGTCGGACCGTACCGCCGGTTCATGCCCGCCCTCGACCGGATCGCCGAGGCCGAGTGACCGCCTGATGTGCCGTCAGCGCGCTGGGTCGGCGCGGTAGAGGACCATCTGGTCGGGCGGGAGGCGAGGGCTGGCCACGCCGACGTGTTCGAGGGTGCCGCCGGTGAGCAGCAGCCCCGGGTACTCGGGTCGGCCACCCGGGACGGGGGAAACCCCGGCCGGGGCGGCGGATGCCCCGGCCGGGCCGCTCCACCAGGCCGGTGGGGTGAGGCCCGGCGGGCCGGCGTCGACCAGGACCGGTCGTACCCGGTAGGTCCGCTCCGGGTCGAGGCCGCGGAACCGGATCCGGCCCGGCGGGTCCGGGTACGGGCCGTCCGCCGGGCCGGCCGCGAAGATCGCCCGCGACCGGTCCGGGGTCACCACGCCGTGCACGGTCACCGACGGGTCGGCGCCGTCCATCCGAACCAGGTCGCCGCCGAGCAGCAGGTGCCGTTCGGCCCGGTAGAACTCGATCCAGGCGCGCAGGCCGGCCAGCTCGGCGGCGGTGGCGCCGGTGAGGTCCCACTCGACGCCGAGGTGGCCGAAGACGGCGGTGGCGGCCCGGAAGTCCAGGTCGTGCCGGCGGCCGGTGATGTGCGAGCGCCCGGACGCGATGTGCGAACCCAGGAACTCCGGCGGGACCAGCTGGGTGGTCCAGCGCAGCATGCCCTGCCGGTCGTGCGGGTCGATGTTGTCCGACACCCAGACCCGGTCGGTGCGCTCCAGGATGCCGAGGTCGACCCGGGCGCCACCGGACGAACAGGACTCGATCTCCAGGCCGGGGTGCGCGGCGCGGATCTCGTCCAGCAACCGGTAGACGGCCGTCGTCTGGGCGTGCACGCCGGGCCGGCCGCCGTCGTCGCGGGTGCCGGCCTCGACCAGGTCGCGGTTGTGGTCCCACTTCAGGTAGTCGATCGGGTACTCCGCCAGCACCGCGAGGATCTGCCCCTTGACGTGTTCGTACGCGGCGGGGATGCCGAGGTTGAGCACCTGCTGGTGGCGGGACTCCACGGGCGGGTCGGCCCGGGCCGCCATGATCCATTCGGGGTGGGCGCGGGCCAGGTCCGAGTCCGGGTTGACCATCTCCGGCTCGAACCAGAGCCCGAACTGCATCCCCGCCGCGCGTACCCGGTCGACCAGGGGGTGCAGGCCGTCCGGCCAGACGTCGGGGGAGACCGTCCAGTCACCGAGGCCGGCGCGGTCGTGCCGGCGGGCGCCGAACCAGCCGTCGTCGAGCACGTACCGCTCGACACCGACCTCGGCCGCGCGGTCGGCCAGGGCGAGCAGCCGGGTCAGGTCGTGGTCGAAGTAGACCGCCTCCCACACGTTGAGCGTCACCGGCCGGTCGGTCGACACCGCCGGCCGGCGGTCCCGCAGGTGCCGGTGGAACCGCCGGGCCACGGCGTCCAGCCCCACGCCGTACGACCCGTAGAGCCACGGACCCCGGTAGGTCTGCTCCGGCGCCAGTCGCAGCTCACCGGGCAGCAGCAGTTCACCGCCGCCGAGCAGCCGCTCCCCGGTGTGCACCCGCTCGGCGTAGTGCAGGTGGTTGCCGCTCCAGGCGGTGTGTACCGCCCAGACGTCGCCGCCGCCGAACCCGAACCCGGCCGTGCCGGCGTGCAGCAGGTACGCGCTGTCGGCGCCGGTCCGTCCCTTGCGGTTCTCCCGGACGTGGGCGCCGAACGGGAACGGCCCGCGTTGCGGTACCCGTTCCAGGGCCCACCGTCCGGTGAAGTCCAGCAGTTCGGTCGCCTCCGCCGGTACGGGGAACGCCAGCGCCAACTCCTCCACCGCGTACGCCTCGTCGCCCAGGTTCGTCAGCGCGGCCCGGGCCCGCAGCAGCCCGCTGGGCAGCAGTTCGACGGTGAGCCCCAGGCGCAGCCGGCCGGTGTCGTCGACGGCGACGGTCTCGACCACGCCGGCACCCGAGGACCGGTGCCCGGACACGGCCCGCCCGTCGAGCCGTACCTCCTGGGTGACGAACGCCGGCGACCAGCCGCGGCCGGCGGCCGAACCGCGCAGCCCGGGCCGCCCGCTCCACCCGGTGTGGTGCTCCGGCAGCACGGCCACCCGGGGCGGCCGGTCGACGTTGTTCGGCGCGGCGACCGGAACGCCCGCCGCGACCAGGTCCGCCGTCCGCGCGGCGTCCAGGCCCGGCAGTTCGGGCCCCCAGTGCGCGACGGCCGGCAGCCGACCGGCGCTCGCGTCGATCACCACGGTCACGCCCGCGGCGGTCAGGACGACGGTCGCGTCCCCGACGGTACGGTCCGGCATCGGCGCTCCTCGGCTCGGCGAAGCTACGACTGTACGGCGTCCCGGGCGACGGAACCGTTCGGGCGCCGACCCCGCCAGCGGCCGTCACGACCAGGCACGCTGGGTGCGGCGCCAGCGCTGCGGAGTGATGCCGTAGCGGGCGCGGAAGCGGCGGACGAGATAGGTGGCGTCGCGCAGGCCGGCCCGGGCGGCCACGGCGTCGAGCGGCAGGTCGGTCTCCCGCAGCATCCGTCGGACCTCGATCATGCGCCGTTCGGTGATCCAGTCGAGCAGCGGCCGGCCGGTGCGCCGACGCAGCACGGTCGTCAGGTGCCCCGGGGTGTAGCCGAGCGCGCGGGCGACGTCGGCGGCGGAGACCGGTTCGCGGAACGTCGACTCGATCTCGGCGAAGACCCGCTCGACGAGGGGGTCCGGCGTGGCCGGGGCGTCCGGTGCCAGTCGCGCGGACGCGACCAGAAGCCGGGTGAGCAACGCGGCGACGGCCTCGCGGGCGCCGAGCCGGCCCGGGTCGGCGAGTTCCCCGGCCAGGTCCGCCAGCCACGCCGACCAGTTCGCCCGATCGGATTCGGCCACCCGGCCGTGCCCCGCGCCGGAGGCGAACAGGGCGAGCAGCGGATGCCGCGCCCAGGCCAGCGCGGAGACCGAGGACAGGGCGGGGACGGCGTCCGGGGTGAACGCGACAGTCCAGGCGCGGCCGCGGACGAGTTCGGCCACCGCCGATACGCCGACGACCTGCCCGGGCGACACGGCGTGCACCTCGCCGGCGCGCAGCGACCGTTCGGCACCGTCGACGGCGAACGAGCCCATGCCCTCCTCGACATAGATCAGGACGAGGAAGTCGTGGGCGTGCCGATGATCCGGCGGCAGGGTGGGGTGGGCGGCTTCGGCGTCGAAGCGGGTCACCGAGACGGCGGGCCGGCCGGGGCGCTGGTGGTAGCGGTAGACCGGCGTCCCGTCGGGTCGTACCGTGCGCAGCCTCGACAAGACCTCCGGCGAGTCACCGACCGAAAAATGTCCCATGGCTCCCACGGTAAATCCTGTGCGTCGACCGCAGAACGTCCAAGACTTGGCGGTGGGTCGCCGGTCCGTCCCGGACCGCCGGCGCGAGAATCGCACCACGTGCACAGGAGGCACCGATGGCAGCTTCGACCGACGTACGCATCATCGACCGGCGGACCCCGGAGGATCGGGACCGCCCGTTCCTGCCGGGTGCGGGGAAGACCTGGCTCCTGCCGCTCTACGACACCTTCAGCCGGGTGGCCGGGGTCCGCGCACTGCACGTACGCGCGGTCGAACTCGCCGGCATCGAGCCGGGCCACAGCGTGGTCGACGTCGGTTGTGGCACGGGCAACCTGTCCTTCGCCGTGCTCGCGGCCCAGCCCAGGGCACGGGTGACCGGCCTCGACCCCGACGCGGACGCCCTGCGCCGGGCGGCCCGCAAGGCGCGCCGCCGCGGCGTCGCCCTGACCCTCGTGCGGGGCTATGCCGACCGGATCCCCGCCGCGGACGCCGCGCTCGACCACGTGGTCTCGTCGTTGGCCCTGCACCACGTCGACGACGACGGTCGGACCGCGTTCGCGCGCGACGCGCTGCGGGCCCTTCGGCCGGGCGGACGGGTCACGGTCGTCGACTTCGGCGGCCCGGCACCCGACGTCGAGCAGGCCGGGCACCAGACACACGCACCTGGCCACAACCCCGTCCACGCCATCCGGCGCCTGGTCCGCCCGATGCGTTCCCGGGTGGCGAGCAGCCCGGTCGTGGCCCGCAACCACGGCGATGCCATCGTCGCGCTCCTGGCCGGGGCCGGGTTCGGCGATGCCCGGGAGGTCGCGCACACCGACCACAGGTTCGGCCGGGTCACCTTCGTGCAGGCGACCCGCCCGACGAACTGAACCGACGGGTGCCGGCGAGCGGGAGGTCAGCGCTGCCGGCCACCCTCGGAACGTCCGTAGGAGCCGGTGTACCGGTTGTCGTAACGGGCCACCCGGTAGCCCGCCTCGACCAGGCGCTCGCAGAACGCGTCGGGCCACCAGACCATCTGGTAGTCCAGCCCCAGCACCAGAAGCAGCGGCTCGCCGGCGCGCCGAAGGTCTCGTACGCGATCTTGACGTCACCGTTCACGGGCGGGGACGGCTGGTGATGCCGTCCAGGATGGTGATCAGGTTGTGGTGGAACGTCTCCTCGGCGTCGAGGTGGGCGCCGTCGGTGACGAGCTGGGCGATGGTGGGGTAGCGACCCGTTTCGAGCATGCGGGTCAGGTAGGGCCCGAGGGTCGCTTGCCAGGCGGACAGTTCCGTTCCCGTCGAACGGGCGGTACGGCGCTCGGTGATCTCCCTGCGGAGTGCTCCGACGATGAACGCGTTGAGGGCGCCCAGGGCCCGTTGGAGAGCGTCGACACCGTTCACGCCGGGGGCCTGACGCAACGCCGCAGCGGTCGATTCGCCCACGGCGAGCGCGTGCGGTCCCAGGTGCGGTCGCGCGCCGAGCAGGTCGGCGAACCACTCGTGGTCGAGGGCGGCGTCGCGGGTCCGGTGCACGATGGCCAGCACCGCCGCCCGCCACCCGGTGTCACCGGCCTGGCCGGCGTCACCGGGCTGCGTGGTGTGACCGGGCTGGGCGGTGTCGGCGATCTGGGCGTAGACGGCGTCGACCATCAGGTCGAGCAGTTCGGATCGGTTGAGCACGTAGTCGTAGAGCCGCATCGGACCGACGCCGAGCTCTTGGGCGATCTTGCGTACCGACAGTCCGTCGAGGCCGTGGGCGTCGGCGAGTCGGATCGCCGCGGCGGCGATCTTCGCGCGACTCAGTGACACCGGTGCCGCCCGTGGCGCCGGCTCGGGCCGTTCCCAGACGGGCAACGGTACGCTACCGTACGGTGTATCCATGACGTACAGCGTACGGTAAGGAGGGTGACAATGCGCATCGCGATCGCCGGCGGTGGCCTCGGCGGCCTGACGCTGGCCCGGATCCTGCACCGGCACGGCATCGGCGCGGTGGTGTACGAACGCGAGGCGGGCCGGTCCGCGCGAGCCCAGGGCGGATCGCTCGACCTGCACCCGGAGTCCGGGCAACGGGCGCTGGCAGAGGCGGGCCTGGCCGGCCGATTCCGGTCCGCGGCCCGACCGGAGGGCGAGGAACATCGCATCCTCGACCCGGCCGGACGCGTCCTCGTGCACCACCGGCCGGAGCCCGGTTCGTTCTCCGGACGCCCCGAGATCGACCGCGGCGCGCTGCGTGACCTGCTGCTCGAATCGCTCCCCGGCGACGGGGTGGCCTGGCGGCACCGGCTCGTCGCGGCGACGCCCCGACCCGGCGGAGGCTTCGGGCTCACGTTCGACGGCGGCCACCGGGCCGAGTGCGACGTCCTGGTCGGCGCCGACGGGGCACGTTCGGTCGTCCGGTCGCTGCTGATCGACGCGCCGCTGTCCGCCGTGGCCACCCTGGTGGAGTTGGGCATCGACGACGCCGCCCGGCGCCACCCCGAGCTCGCCGAGCTGGTCGGCCCCGGGAACCTCTGGTGCGTCGGCGAGAACCGGATCCTGGCGGCGCAACGCCTCGGCGACGGCGCCGTCCGGGTCGGGATCTCGCTCCCCGCGGACGACCGCCCCCTGGACACCTACCGCGACAGGCGTGCCCTGCTCGACCTGTTCGCCGGCTGGCATCCCAGCCTCACCGCGCTCATCGAAGCCGGCGGCCCACCGACCGTACGCAGGATCGAGGCGATGCCCACCGGCACCCGCTGGACCCATCAGCCAGGCATCACCCTCGTCGGTGACGCCGCGCACCTCATGCCGCCGGTCGGCGAGGGCGCCAACCAGGCCATGCTCGACGCCGCCGAACTCGCCGCCGAACTCGCCGGCAACCGTGGCGACGCGGACGCGGCGATCCGGGCGTACGAGCAGGCGATGTTCACCCGGATCCAGCCGATCGCCGAGATGTCCGCCCGGGTGCAGGCGATGATGCTGTCCCCGACGGCGGCCGAGGACATCGTCCGCTTCTTCACGCCGCGGCCCACCGAGCCGGCACCCACGGCCTGACGTGTCCGGCCTGGCCGCCTCAGGGCCGGAAGCTGGCCCGGTACTCCGTCGGCGTGCGGCCGGTCAGCTCCAGGAACGCGGCGTTGAACGCCGACAGTGAGGTGTAGCCGACCATGAACGCGATCGTGGTCACCGGGGTGTCGCCCGCGGCGAGTTCCTCGATCGCGGCCAACACCCGCATCCGGCGCAGCACCGCCCGCCAGGTCATGCCGGTCTCCTCCGCGAACCGCCGGGCCAGCGACCGCGGCGCGAGGCCCACCTCGGCGGCCACGTCCTCGAAGCGGACCTCACCGCCGAGCCGTTGCCCGGTCAGCTCGACGGCCCGACGCAGTTCCGGTGACCGCCCCGCCGGCACGACGACCGGGCTCGGCTGCCGGGCGAGCCGCCAGGTCACCGCGGCGAGCGCGGCGAACAGCGTCTGCGCGTACGCCGTCAGGGGTTCGTCGCGCTCGCCCCACGTGCCGCACTCGGTCAGCAGCGCGCGGGCCAGCGGGTTGAGGTCGAACACGGTGAGCGGTGCCGGCGGGGCCGGCGTGAATCCGGTGTCGAACAGGACCGACGCGGTCGTGACCGGCCGCGGGATGCTCACCCGGATCGGCCGGCCCGCCTCGATCAGCGCGGCCCGCGCCGGCGGCAGCAACCACGCCTGACCGTGCGCCTCCAGCCGGAGCGTCCCGGCGGAGGCGCAGAGCAGGTAGTGCCGGTCGACGCACAGGTCGCGGGCGGCCTGCGGCGCGAACGTGCGGACGAAGCTGTACGCCCCGCTGGTCATCGACGGTCTCGCACAGCCACGATCCTAGAAGTCCGTCGCGCCGCCGGTCAGGCCGCCCGTCCCCGGCCGGTCAGGCCGCCGTCTCCACCAGGTCGGCGTGGAAACGCCGGCTCACCGGGGCACCGGTCATCATCGGCCGGATCCGCTCGCCGAGTCGGGCGAAGGAGTCCGACCGCAGGTAGCCGGCGAACGAGGCCTCGTCGTCCCACTCGTGGACCACGGTGATCGCGGTGTCGTCCGCCCGCTCGGCGTAGACCCGGAACGCGACGTTGCCCGGCATGGCGCGTACCCGGTCGCTCTCCTCGTCGAACCGGGCGAGGGCGGCGGGCCGGTCGGCGGCGGCGGTCGTGACGTCGAGGATCGCGATGAACATGGGGACCTCCCGGGTGAGGCGGCCGACGGCCGCGGAATCGGATGGTCCGATCCTCCGGCGGCACCCGCCCGGCCCGCCTCTGCCAGCCGGACGCGTTCACGCTCCCAGCGGACACGCCGCCACCCACCCGGGCCGGCGGCCCGACCGGGTCAGCCCGGCGGGGGCGGAGTGCGCGGTGGGCCGGAGCTGCGGGTCGGGCTGGGACGCGGCGACCGGGTCGGCGAGGGCCGCCCGGTCGGGCTCGCGCTGGCGCACGGCGCCGGTTCGCAGCTCGGCGGGGGCGCCGCCGAGCTGGGCCGGGTCGTCGTCGGGGGCGCTGACGGCGCCGGTGCGGTGGGCGACGGCTTGTCGTCCGGGAACTTCGGCGCGTCGAAGCGGTACTTGTCCGGGTCCAGCTTGAGCGCCGCGGTGGCCCGTTCCATGAACTGCCGCCAGATCGGTCCCGGCGCGTTCGACCCGTACACCTCGTAGCTGCCGTTCTTGTTCCTCAGCGGCTTGCCGTCGGTGCTGCCGAGCCAGACCGCCGCGGCCAGCGCGCCGGTGTAGCCGACCATCCAGGTGTGCACGTTCTGGGTGGTGCTCTGCCCGGCCTGCCAGGTGCCGGTCTTGCCGGCCGAGTCCCAGCCGTTGTCCAGCTCGGCCGCCTTGACCCGGCGCAGCGTCCAGTTGACCTGGTTGAGTGCCTCGGCGTCCAGCCCGAGGTCGGTCTGCACCAGCCGCTCGGAGTACACGGTGTCCTCGCCCTTGGTCACCGACCGGACGAAGTGCTGCTCGGCGCGCTTGCCGCCGGCCGCGAGGGTGGCCATCCCGTTGGCGTGGTCGGCCACGGTGATGCCGTACTGGCCGATGCCGGCCTCGGTGGAGAAGTGCGGCGCGGTCTCGGCACCGGGGTGGCCGCGCAGTTCGATCCGCCTCGGTTGCGGGTTGCCGGGCTCGTTCGCCCACATCGAGTCGATCCCGGCCCGGGTGGCGAGGTCGAGCACCTTGTTCAGACCGAGTTTCTCGGTCAGCTCGAAGTAGGTGACGTTCAACGAGGCGACGGTGGCCTCCCACAGTGCACAGTTCGGCTGGCAGGCGGCGTGTTCGGCGTTGCGGATCGGCCCGTTCGGGCTGGCCTTGGTCCGGCCGGAGGCGGGGAACTCCTTGGTGTCCGGCGAGTCGAAGCGCTGCTTCACGGAGATCTTCTGCTGCACCGCCGCGGCCAGGTCGTACACCTTGAACGAGGACCCCGGCGGGTGCTGGCCGTAGCCGCGCGCGTCGCCCTCGTCGTCGTAGTACCAGCCGGCGTAGTCGGCGCCGGTCGCCGCGTTGCCGCCGTAGTAGCCGAGCACCCGGCCGGTGCCGGGCTCCACCGCGACCAGCGCGGCCTGCCAGTTCCTCGGCTGCCCGCGGACCGCCTCGGGGGCACTGTCGCGGCGGATGTCGGCGGCCGCCTCGGCCGCGTCCTGGACCCGCTTGTCGACGGTCGTGACGATGCTGAACCCGCCGTCGCGGAGGTACTCCGCCGGTTTGCCCTTGAACGGGTCGGTCTGCCGCAGCTCGCTGAGGACGTGGTTGACCACCTGCCCGGTCGGCCGGTCCAGGCCCGACACCCGGGCGGCCGGGTCGTTCGGCCGCACCGTGTCCGGGTACGCCAGGTTCGCCGCCTCCTGCGGTGACAGGTAGTTCAGCTTCACCATGCCGTCGCGGATGTAGGCCCACCGTTCGATCGAGTTCTGCCGGGCCTTGGCGTTGCGGCGCGGGTCGTAGCCGGGCGAGCCCTCCGGATCGTCCGGGTCGGCCTCCGGCTGCTTGACCATGGCGCAGAGCACCATCGCCTCCGCCTTGGTCAACTGCTTGTCCGCCGGCGCGTCACGCCGGACGGTCTTGCCGAAGTACGCCTGCGCGGCCGCCTCGATGCCGTACGCGCCCCGGCCGAACGGCACGGTGTTCAAATAGAAGCCGAGGATGTTCTCCTTGCTGTACTTGTCGTCCAGCTTCCACGCGATCACCGCCTCGCGCAGCTTCCGGGAGTACGTCACGCCCTTGAGCTCGGCCGCCACCCGGGCGTACTGCTGCGTGATCGTGGAGGCGCCCTGCCGCTGCCCACCGGTCACGTTCGACCAGGCGGCCCGCAGCACCCCGCCGAAGTCGATGCCCTTGTTGGTCCAGAACGTCCGGTCCTCGGCGGCCACGATGGCCTGCTTCGCCGAGTCGTTCATCTGGTCGTACGGCACGATGGTCCGGTTCTCCGCGCCCAGCTTCGCCATCGGGGTCTTCCCGTCGGCGTAGTAGACCGTGGTCGACTCCGGCAGGGTCAGGTCGGTGGGCGTCGGCACGCTGTCGACGTAGTAGGTCCCCGCCATCAGGCCGATGCCGAGCAGCAGGGTGAGCACGGCCAGGGCGCCGAGCACCCGGTTGCGTCGCCGTCGGCGCGGTGCCGGTGGCGGCGCGGCAGGTCGGCCGGCGGCGGTGCTGTCGTGGTTCCCGGTGGTGGACATCCGGTCCTGGTACCCCCGACCGGCGCGACCGAATCGCGCGCCGCCGGACCGTCCGGGCCGAACGCCCTGCTCAGGCCCCCTGCCGGTCGGACTCGGCGGCGGCCCGCAGGAACGCGTTGTAGCGGGCCAACTCGTCCTCCTCGCCGCTGGCGTCGGCCCGGTCGGCGGCCCGGTCGAGGCGGGCCTGCTCGCGTTGATCGGCGCGGATCCACTGCCGGACCAGGACGATCATGACGACGGCCGCGGGCAGTTCACCGAAGGCCCAGGCGATGCCGGCGCCGAGCTTCTGGTCGGCCAGCAGCGTCGACGCCCAGGTCGGGTGCACGGCGGTGTACCAGTCGGGGGCGATCACCGCGGTGGTCTGCATCAGGATCAGCCCGAAGAAGCCGTGCGCCATCATCGCCGCGAAGTGGATGATCACCAGCAACGCCGGGTCGAGCCGGGGTCGCCCGGGGTCCACCCCGATGAGCACCCAGAACAGCAGGTAACCGGCGACGACGAAGTGGGTCAGCATCGCCAGGTGACCGAGGTGCGAGCGCATCAGCGTGCCGAGCAAATCGCTGAAGTACAACCCGAACAGGCTGCCGACGTAGATTCCGAGGGCGACCAGCGGGTGGGTCAGAAGTTTCGTGAGCCGGCTGTGCAAAAGGATCAGCAGCCACTCCCGGGCGCCCCGCACGTCCGGGTCGGCCGGGCGGCGCAGGGCGCGCAGGGCGAGGGTGATCGGCGCCCCGCCGACCAGCAGGATCGGCACCAGCATGGACAGCACCATGTGCTGCGCCATGTGCGCGCTGAACAGCACGTAGGCGTAGCGGGCGACGCCCAGGTCGGTGGTGGCGGCCAGCACCAGCAGGCCGGCCAGCCAGCTCACCGTCCGGGCCACCGGCCATTGGTGCCCGGCCCGGCGCAGTCGACGTACGCCGGCCAGGTAGCCGGCGACGCCGACCACGGTGAGGGTCAGGAAGTACATGTCCGGCAGCGGCTGGCCGAGCAGGTGCGCGGCGCTGGGCGCGGCGGGCATCGGGAAGCCGAGCAGTTCGGTGAGCGGGTCCACGTCGACCGGGTCGGCCGGCACCGGCGTGGGACTGCGGGACAGCGCCACGGCCAGTCCCGCGGTGGCCGCGAAGACGATCAGCTCGCCGGCGGCCAGCCGGGTGAACGCCCGCCGCGCGCCGGCGCGCAGGGCCGGCAGCGTGCGGGACCGGTGGGCCGCCCCCAGCACCCCGAGGACCAGCAGGGCGACGAACTTGCCGAAGATCAGTACGCCGTACCGGGAGCGCCACAGTTCGTCGGCGGTGCCGAGCCGCACGGCGGCGTTGGCCAGGCCGCTGACCGCGACGGCGACGAAGCAGCCGAGCGCGAGACGGCTGTACCGGGCGGCGGCGTCGGCGAGCGGCCCGCGGCGGACCAGCAGCAGGCCGATCAGCGCGCCGACCCAGACGGCGACGCCGAGGACGTGCAGGGCCAGACTGGTCACCGCGATCTGGTGGTTGCCCGCCCCGGCCGCGTGCCCGGTGAACGCCGGCGGCAGCACCGCCGCCAGGGCCAGCGCCGCCACCGTCGCGGCGAGCCCCCGGGACACTCCGACCCGGGACAGCACCGCCACCACCACCGCGAGCGCCGCCTGCAGCAGCAGCGCCTGGCCCTGCGCGATCGACAGGGCGAAGCTCGCGACGGCCGCCGGCGACAGCCCGGACACCGACGCCCCGAGCACGTCGGACACGGTCAGCACGAGCAGCGCCAGCGCCGCCACCGCCCAGCCCGCGGCCAGCCCGGTGGTCCGGCGCAGCAGCAGGTAGCCGTACGGGGAGACGCTCGGGCCGTCGCCGGGCAGCAGGAACGCCGCCGTCACCGCCAGGCCGACGGTCGCCGTGGCCAACCCGTCGGACAACAGCCGGACGACCGGCAGCGCCCAGGTGGTGAGCGGACCGGGGGAGGGCAGGCCGGGGATCGCGGCGGCGACGGCGCCGCCGACCCGCAGGGCGACCAGCAGGCTCGCCGCGGCCGCGACGACGGCCAGCACCGGGACCAACCAGCCGAACCCGGGCCCACGCGCGCCGCCCGGCCCGGTCCGGCCCGTCGACCCCGAGCCGGTGACCGGGATACGCCCGGCGGGCGACCCGTCCCGCCCCGGTCGTCGGCCGGATTCCGTCTCGAGCACCTGACTACCTTGCTTTCTGCGCGTCTGTCCCGGTGGCCTCTCCCGACCGAGTCTGCACGGTCCGCCCGGGCGCGTCCCGCCGGGGCCCCGCGAACGTGGCCCCGGCCGCACCGACGACCCC
Source organism: Micromonospora zhanjiangensis (assembly GCF_042650605.1). Taxonomy (NCBI): domain Bacteria; kingdom Bacillati; phylum Actinomycetota; class Actinomycetes; order Micromonosporales; family Micromonosporaceae; genus Micromonospora; species Micromonospora zhanjiangensis. The sequence goes on from NZ_JBHSBN010000017.1 coordinate 18,010, forward strand.
GGCCCGTACCGGCGTCCGCACGGCCGGTCCGGCCGCCCGGTCGTGCGGACGTCGGGTCCGCGCCGTACGGCGCCGGCTCAGGCGGGCGGCTTCCGGCGGCGGAACAGCAGACCCACCGCCCCGGCCGCGATCAGCACCGGCATCCCGGCCGCGACGAGCAGCCAGACTTCGGGCCCGTCGTCCGAATCCGCCGCGGCGGCCGGGGTGGAGCTCGCCGGCCCGGCCCCGGTGGTGACGCTCGGCGACCCGGCCTCGGCGGCGGTGGTCGGCGCGGCGCCGGTCGTCCTCGGCGCGGCGGCCGCACCCGGCGCGGCAACGGTGAACGGGTACGACCCCTGCACCGGATGCCCGTCCTTCGACACCACCCGGTACGCCACCGTGTACGTGCCGTTGGTCAGCGCCCGGTTCAGCCCGATCGTGGCCTTCCCGCCGGTCACCACCGGGGCGCCGGTCGGGACCGGCCGACGGTCACCGTCGGTGATCCGGACGGTGGTGAAGGCCGGGTCGAGCGACTCCATGAACTCCAGCGTGACGGTGGCCGGCGGGGCGGTCAGCGTGGCGTCCCGGGCCGGGTCGGCCGAGCGGAGCGCGTTGTGCGCCTCGGCCGGCCCGGCGACCAGCGGCACGACCAGCAGCGCGGCCAGCGCCGCACCGGCCAGCCGGACGAGGGATGGACGGAAGGAACGAAAGGACGCAGGCATGAGGTGACGGTTCCGATCGGTACGAGGTTATCCGAGCAATTGTTGCCCCACCCAGCCGCCGGGCGGGCAGCCGGGTGGAACGCTGGTGTGGACCAGAAAAATAACGTCTGCGTGGTTGGTCGCTCGGTCGTCGCCGGAAGTTCCGGTGACTCAGGCCGCGCGGCGGTCGTCCACCCGCGCGTACGGCTGCGGGGGCACCAGGCGCGGCCGGACGGGCTGCTCGGGCTCGTCGAACCGGACCCGCCACCGCGACCGGTCGGACCGGGGCCGCCGCGCCGGTGGCCCGTCCGGGCGCAGGCCCGGCCGGGACAGCAGCACGGTGATCAGGTAGCCGCCGACCAGGAAGCCGTGGCTGACCAGCCGGGACACCGGGACCTGCGCGGCGATCAGGTCGTTCACCGACAGCAGCACCAGCATCGCCACGAACGCGCTGAGCATCGGCAGCAGCCCGGTCGGCGGGGTGCGACGCAGCGCGACGAAGAGGAACCCGGCACCCACGGCCACGTTCCACGCCGCGGACTCGTGCCAGAGGTGCTGACCGGTCGCGTGCGCGTGGAGCCCGGTGTCCTGGCCGATCTGGGTCAGGCCGAGAACCAGTTGCACCGCGCCGAGCAGGCCCAGCGCCGCGCGCAGGGCGGTCACCAGGCGCCGCCGCGCGACCCCGATCGGCCGCCACCGCCACCACGGGCGCCGAGCCGGCGGTGGCGCCGCGGCCAGGATCGCGTCGGTCAGGTCCGGCAACGCTCCGACCACCTGGGTACGCACCCGCCGGGTGACCGCCGCGGCGGCGTCCAGCCAGGTCCGGCAGCCGCCGCAGGTGTCCAGATGTGCCTGGGCCGCGTCCCGTTCGGCCGGGCTCTCCTCACCGTCCAACTGGGCGGACAGGATCTCCCGCCACTGCTCACACCGCATGTACTGGTAGTCGCTCATCGCACCGACCTGGTTCCCGAGGTCACCGGATGTGGTCCTGATCGCCCCGCCGGCGGCTCACCCGGCACGGTCCGACCGGTGCCGGCCCGCTCCGCCGACCGCCACCACGAGATCCTGCCGCGCCCGGGCCACCCGGGACCGGATCGTGCCGACCGGGCAGCCGCACACCCGGGCCGCCTCCTCGTACGACAGGCCCAGCACCTGGGTGGCGACGAAGGCCTCCCGCCGGTCGGGCGCCAACTGCCGCAGCAGTTGGTCCAACACCACCTGCTCGTCGAACCGCCCGCCCGGCGCGGCGGGGTGCTGGTCGTCCTCCAGCGGACCGGTCCGGGGCCGGGACCGGGCGGCGCGCAACTGGTCGGCGGCGACCCGACGGGCGATGCCGAGCAGCCAGGTCCGGGCCGACGAACGCCCGGCGAACCGGGGCAGACCGCGCAACGCGCGCAGGTACGTCTCCTGGACCAGATCGTCGATGTCCGGCCCGCCGAGCAGGTGGCGCAGGAACCGCCAGGTGTCCTGCTGGGTGGCCCGGACGAAGGCGGTGGTGGCCGTCGCGTCGCCCCGGCCGGCGGCCAGCGCCCACGCGGTGACCTGCTCGTCGTCCTCGGCTGACGGCACCAGGACCTCCCGATCGCCTCGTCTGTCGTCCGGTGGCCTCGGACCGCCCGGCCGGATTCGTCACCGTATACGGGTCACCGACCCGAGGAGTTCAACGCGCCGGGCCCGGGGTCGGTCGCGGCGGGCCGGTCGGGCAGTGCCAGGCTGGTGCCGTGCATGGATTCTCCGCCGAACCGCCCGCCGACGAGGTCCTGGACAACCCGGCCCGGACGGCGTTGAGCGGCCCGCACCACCACTTCGCCGAGACCGCCGGCCGGGCGTCGCGCTACCAGCCGGACGTCGCGCCGTTCGCCGCCGTGGCCGACCCGGACCGGCCCGCCTGGGCCGACCTCGCCGCGCTGCTCGGCCCGGGCGGCACGGCCGTCCTGATCGGCACCCCACCGCCCCCGCCCGGCTGGACGACCGTGGGCCGCATCGACGGGGTGCAGATGGTCGACGTCGCGATGGACGCCGGCGCCGATCCCGAGGCGGTGCCGTTGACCGCCGCCGACGTGCCGGAGATGCTCGACCTGGTCGAGCGCACCAAGCCCGGGCCGTTCCGGCCCCGTACCGTCGAACTCGGCGGCTACCTCGGCATCCGCCGCGGTGGTGCGCTGGTCGCGATGGCCGGCGAACGGCTCCGCCCGCCCGGCTGGGCGGAGATCAGTGCCGTCTGCACCGCCCCCGAGGCGCGCGGGCAGGGCCTGGCCGGTCGGCTGGTCCGGGCCGTCGCGGCCGGCATCCGGGCCCGCGGCGAGCGCCCGTGCCTGCATGCCGCCGCCGACAACACCAACGCCCTCCGGCTGTACGAGGCGCTCGGCTTCAAGCTGCGCCGCCGGACCGACTTCCGGCTGGTCCGGTTCGACGAGCCGCCGCCGCCACCGGAGTGTTGAGCCGCCGGGGCGTCGTGCCGTACGAGCCCCGGCACGCCGGGTCGACGGGGAGCCGCGCCGGTGTCCGGTGCGGCGCGGTTGACCCGGCGACGATCTGCGGCCAGGGTGATCAAGATGCGTAGCGTGCAGGCCCTCGGCTTCAGCCGTGGGATAGCGCATCCGAGCAGTAGATAGCTTGATGCTTTATAGTGTCAGCGTGCCGGTTGCCCTGCGGTCGAACAGCAATGTGGTGTTCCAGTGCGCGTACCACGTGGTGTGGTGTCCGAAGTATCGGCGCAGGGTTCTCGATGGCGGTGTCGAGGACCGGCTCAAGCAGCTCGTCCGCGAAGTGGTCGAGGAGAAAGGAGCGTGGCTGGTGGCTCTGGAGGTCATGCCCGACCACGTTCACCTGCTGGTGGAGGTTGATCCCCAGTACGGTGTGCACCGGTTGGTCAAGGCCGTCAAGGGCCGCACGTCTCGGATTCTGCGTGAGGAGTTCCCGACGCTCAAGTCCCGTCTGCCTACGCTGTGGACCAATTCGTACTTCGTTGCTACGACGGGTGGTTCTCCGGTGGCTGCTGTGGAGAGGTACGTCGAGCAGCAGAAGCAGCGGTAGATGCTGACCGGTCGCCGTTACCTGCTTGCCTTCACTCCTGATCAGGCTGCCTATGCCGGTCGGGTTGGCGCGGCGTGTCGGTCGGTGTGGAACACCGCTTTGGAGCAGCGTCGTGAGTATCGGCGCCGGGGCGGGTTCATTTCCTATGTCGAGCAGGCTCGGCAGGTGGCCGAGGCGAAGAAGGATCCCGACTGCGGGTGGCTGGCGGAGGCGCCGTCGCACACCTTGCAGCAGACTCTGCGGGATCTGGATCGGGCGTGCCGGGAGCACGGCACGTGGCGGGTGCGGTGGCGGTCTCGGGCGCGGACCGCTTCGTCGTTTCGGTTCCCGGACCGCAACCACATCGCGGTACGGCGGCTCAATCGCCGGTGGGGTGAGGTGCGGTTGCCGAAGTTCGGGCCGGTGCGGTTTCGCTGGACCCGTCCACTGGGCGGGACGATTCGCAATGCCACCGTCTTGCGTGACGGCGGACGTTGGTACATCTCGTTCTGCGTCGAGGACGGCGTGACCGAGGCTGTCCCGAACGGGAAACCGCCGGTCGGCGTGGACCGGGGCGTCGCGGTCGCGGTCGCCACCTCCGACGGCGACATGATGGACCGGGATTTCGTCACCCCGGGCGAGGCGAAGCGGGTCAAGCGGTTGCAGCAGCGCCTGGCTCGGTCGTTGCGGACCCATGGCCGTAACCGGCGGTCCGGACGTCGGGACGCGACCCGTGCTCAGCTCGGCCGGCTCAACGCCCGCGTCCGGGCGCGGCGGGCCGACTTCGCCGCGCAGAGCGCCGTACGGCTGGTGCGCGGACACGGTCTGGTCGCCGTGGAGAACCTGCGGGTGCGGAACATGACGGCCAGCGCGAGGGGCACCGTCGAGCGGCCCGGCCGGAACGTGCGGCAGAAGGCCGGCCTCAACCGGGCAATCCTGGCCAAGGGGTGGGGCGGGTTCCTGCTCAAGTTGGAACATGCGGCGCGGTATCACGGCGCGACCGTGGTCAAGGTCAACCCCGCGTTCACGTCGCAGACCTGCAACGCCTGCAAGCATGTCGCCCGGGAGTCCCGCGAGAGCCAAGCGGTCTTCCGGTGCACAGCATGCGGGCATCAGGACAACGCCGACGTGAACGCCGCGAAGAACATTCTGGCCGCCGGACTGGCGGTCACCGGGCGTGGAGACCTCGCCAATGGGCGGTCTGCGAAGCGCCAACCACCCAAACGGCTGGCGGCGTGAACACGCCCCAGCCACGGGAATCCCCCGGCTCCAGCCGTGGGAAGGAGGTCAACCGATGAGCGCCGACCAGACCCGGGACGGGGTGTCGCTGACCAACCTCGACCAGCCGCTGTTCGAGGGCGCCGGGGCCACCAAGCGGGACCTGGTCGACTACCTCGACGCGGTCCGCGACCGGTTGCTGCCGCAACTGCGCGACCGGCCGCTGTCGGTGATCCGGGTGCTGCGCGGCCAGCCGCCGTTCATGCAGAAGAACCTGCCCGGGTACACGCCGGACTGGGTCCGGCGCACCCGGGTCTGGGCCGAGGCGTCACACCGGGAGATCTCCTACGCCCTCTGCGACGACCGCCGGACGCTGCTCTGGTTCGCCAACCAACGGGCGGTGGAGTACCACCCGACGTTGAGTGTGGCCGACCGGCCGCACCACCCGACCCACCTGGTGCTCGACCTCGACCCGCCGGAGGGCGCCGCGTTCGACGCGGTGGTCCGGGTGGCCGCCCTGGTCCGGCGGGCACTCGACGACGCCGGGCTGGCCGGCGCGGTGAAGACCTCCGGTGCCAAGGGAGTGCACGTCTTCGTACCGGTGGACGAGTCGGCGTCCGTCGAGGACCTGGCCGCGGCCACCCGGGCGCTCGCCGCGCGGGCCGAACGCCTCGACCCGTCGATCGCCACCACCGCCTTCATCCGTTCCGACCGGGGTGACCGGGTGTTCGTCGACTCGACCCGGGCCGGCGGGGCGACCGTGGTCGCCGCCTACAGCCCGCGACTGCGACCCGGCGTCCCGGTGTCCTTTCCGGTCGGGTGGGACGACCTGGACCGGGTGACGCCGGCCGACTTCACCCTGCGTACGGTGCCGGACCTGGTCGCCGACCGGGACCCCTGGGCCGAGTCGGCACCGGCCCCGCAGACCGTGCCGGCCGACCTGATCGCCGAGGGGCACACCATCCCGGTCGCCCGGGTGCAGGCCATGCACGAGGGCAAACGCCGCGCCCGGGCCCGCCGCGCCGAAGGGTGACCACCGGCCCCACCTTGCCTCTCCGTCATGCGCTAACTACCATCGGTGACTGACCGAGGCGGGGCTGGCAGCGCTGCCATCACGCACACAACCGCGCTGAACAGCGAATTCAGCTCACAGGGCGGCTCACGTCATCCGGCAGGCGAGCGAGGCGGCCGATGACCGTGGGTAGTCCATCGTGGAGGGATCGCGTGCGAGCCGACGACGAGCGCCGGTCGTACCGGTGGGTGATTCTCGACGACCTGCGGGCGTCGCTGGTGGTGTTCCTGGTGGCGTTGCCGCTGTGCGTGGGTATCGCGGTGGCCTCCGGGGTCCCGGCCGAGCTGGGCATCGTCACCGGGATCGTGGGCGGCATCGTGGCCGGTGCCATGCCCGGCAGCAGCATGCAGGTCAGCGGGCCGGCCGCCGGCCTCACCGTGCTGGTGGCCGAGGCGGTGCACGCGTACGGCCTCGCCGCGCTCGGGGTGATCACCCTCGGCGTCGGGGTGGTGCAGATCGTGCTGGGCCTGCTGCGCCTCGGCCGGTGGTTCCGGGCCATCTCGCCGTCCGTGGTCCGCGGCATGCTCGCCGGCATCGGCCTGGTGCTCGTTCTCGGTCAGCTCTACCCGCTGCTCGGTGCGACGGCGCCGGCCAGTACGCCGGGCAAGGTCGGCGGGCTGCCCGGCGCCCTCGCGGCGGTCGCCTCGACGCCGAGCGCCGCGACGTCGGCCGCGGTGGGCGTGGCCACCCTCGCCCTGCTGGTCTGCTGGGAGTGGACCCTGCCGCGGCTGCGTACGGTGCCCGGTCCGCTGGTCGCGGTGGCGCTCGCCGCGGTGGCGGCCTGGACGTTCCGGCTGCCGGTCGCCACGGTCGAGGTGGGCGCGCTGTTCGACGCCCTGATCATCCCCGACCGGGCGGCCCTGGTCCGGTTGGCGGACGTGGCACTGCTCGGCACGACGCTCACCATCGCCGTCATCGCCACCGCCGAGAGCCTGTTCAGTGCCGCCGCGGTGGACCGGATGCACGACGGTCCGGGCACCCGTTACAACGCCGAACTGGTCGCGCAGGGCGCCGGCAACCTGTCCGCCGGTGCGCTGGGCGCGCCGCCGATGACGGCGGTCATCGTGCGCAGTTCGGCCAACGTACGGGCGGGCGGGCGTACCCGGCTCTCGCCGGTGCTGCACGGCGTCTGGCTGCTGGTGTTCGCGGCGTCGCTGCCCGACCTGCTCGGCGTCATCCCGATCCCGGCCCTCGCGGCGCTGCTGGTGCACGCCGGGTGGAAGCTGCTCGACCCGGCCGGGCTGGTCCGGGCGCTGCGGGCGGACCGGGCCGAGGGGGCGATCGCGCTGGTCACCGCCGTGCTGATCGGCGCGCTGGACCTGCTCACCGGGGTGCTCGCCGGCTTCGCGCTGGCGGTGGTCCGGACCGCCTGGTGGCTGTCCCACGTGGAGGTGCACTGGACCCGGACGGACGACGACGACATCCTCGTCCGGATCACCGGCAACGCCACCTTCCTGCGGCTGCCGCAGGTGTTGGCGAAGCTGGACCGGGTGCCGCCGGGTGCCCGGCTGCGGATGGACCTGTCCGGCCTGCGTCACCTCGACGAGGCGGCCCGCGGCGCGCTGGACGCCTGGGCGGCCGACCGGCGCCGCACCCACGGTGCGGTGCTCACCCTGGCTCCGCCCGCGCCGGACCCCGCGCCGGCCTGACCGGTGGTCTCCCTCCTCGACGGTTGACAACGTCGGTAGGTCATTCTCATACTGAGTCATACTCAAATTGAGGAGGACTGGGGATGTCGCCGGAGGAACGGTTTCTGCGGGAGTACGACCCGGGCGCCTACCCGCGGGTCGCCGTGACCGTCGACGTCGTGGCGCTGACCATCCGCGACGGGGAGCTGCACCTGCTGCTCATCCAGCGCGCCGAACCGCCGTACCAGGGGTTCTGGGCGCTGCCGGGCGGCTTCGTCCGCCCCGACGAGGACCTTGCCGCGGCCGCTCGCCGGGAGTTCGCCGAGGAGACCGGTCTCGGTGGCGAGCGGCTGCGGCGGGTGCACCTGGAACAGCTCGCCAGCTACGGCACGCCGGACCGGGACCCGCGGCTGCGGGTCGTCTCGGTCGCCCACCTGGCCTTCGCGCCGGACCTGCCCGAACCCGCCGCCGGCAGCGACGCCGGCGACGCGCGGTGGCTCGCCGTCTCCGCGCTGCCCGGCCGGCAACTCGCCTTCGACCACGAGCGGATCGTGGCCGACGGACTGGAACGCGCCCGGTCCAAGCTGGAGTACACCCCGCTGGCCACCCGCTTCGTCGGCGACGAGTTCACCATCGCCGAGCTGCGCGGCGTGTACGAGACCGTCTGGGGCCACCCGCTGCACGCCGGCAACTTCCACCGCAAGGTGCTGTCCGTGCCCGGCCTGGTGGAGAGCACCGGGCAGACCACCGAACGCGGCGGCGCCAAGGGCGGCCCGCGCGCCCGGCTCTACCGGGCCGGCGACGCCCGCCTGCTGCACCCCGCGCTGTTGCGCCCGGCCCGGGAGGAGACGGCCCGGTGAGACTCGACGACGCGATCGGGCTGGTCGGCCGCGCCGGCACCGACGACGAACTGTTCGGCCGGGTCGACCCGCGCCGCCGCTACCGGCAACTCGCCGGGCTGCTGCACCCCGACCGCACCACCGGGGCCGACGCCGCGCGGCGCGACGCCGCCACCGCCGCGTTCATCACCCTGACCGACCGCTGGCGCTCGCGCGGCGCCGGCACCGTCGGCGGGTACGCCCTGCGCGTCCCCGCCCACGTCGGTGACCTCGCCGACCTGTACGACGTGGGCGCCGACCGGCTGCTCAAACTGCCCCGTGACCCGGCCAACAACGACCTGATGCGACGGGAACGCGACGCCCTGCGCCGGATCGAGCGCGACGGCGACCCGCGATACCTGCCGTACCTGCCCCGGCTGGTCGACTCGTTCCGGCACCGGGCGGACGGTGGTGCGGACGGCCCGGCGGCGGGTGGCCCCGTCCCGGGTGGCCCGGCGGCCGGCGGCGGTGACCGCGCCGGCGCCGAACGTCAGGTGAACGTGCTCGCCACCGCACCGGGGCTGCACAGCCTCGCCGAGGTGATGCGCCGGCACCCGGACGGCCTGGACCCGCGCGACGCGGCCTGGATGTGGCGCCGGTTGCTGGTCGCGCTCGGCCTGGCCCACCGCGCCGGCGTGGTGCACGGCGCGGTGCTGCCCGACCACGTCCTGATCGAGCCGGACGACCACGGTCTCGTCCTGGTCGACTGGTGCTACGCCGCCGTGCACCCCGACGGCACCGTGCCGGCGCTGGTCCCCGCGTACGCGCACTGGTACCCGCCCGAGGTGCCGCAGCGGCGCCCGGTCGGCCCCGGCACGGACCTCGCGATGGCGGCCCGGTGCATGACCGCCCTGATGGCTGACCGCGCACCCCGCGCCCTGTGGGCGTTCGCCACAGGTTGCTCGGCGGCCCGGCTCGCGGCCCGCCCCGACGACGCCTGGCGGCTGCTCGGCGAACTCGACGACCTGCTGGAACGGCTCTACGGGCCGCGCACGTTCCGACCTTTCCACCTCTAGACCCGCCACCCGGGCAGGCCCACCACCCGGGCAGGCCCGCCACCCGAAGGAGGCACCACCATGGGAAGTGGAGTCTGGTCCACCGACGTCTACGACGCCGCCGACCGCTACCGGCGGTCGACCGGCACCAGCGCGTTCGCCTACAGCGACAGCGGGGCGGGCACCGTGCACCGGGCGCTCGACCCGCGCGGCGCCCACCGGGAGAGCCGCGACGGCGCCGAGCACCCCGAGTCGGTGGCCATCGCCGTGCTGTTCGACGTCACCGGCTCGATGCGTGCCGTACCGAAGGTGCTGCAGCGCAAGCTGCCGCAACTGCTCGGCCTGCTGCAACGCAAGGGCTACGCGCGGGATCCGCAGATCCTGTTCGGGGCGATCGGGGACGCCACCTGCGACCGGGTGCCGCTGCAGATCGGCCAGTTCGAGTCGGACAACCGGATGGACGACGACCTCGGCCGGATCGTGCTGGAGGGTGGTGGCGGCGGCCAGTGGACCGAGTCGTACGAGTTGGCGCTGTACTTCATGGCCCGGCACACGTCCCTCGACTGCCACTCGGAGCGGGGCCGTCGGGGTTACCTGTTCATCATCGGCGACGAGATGGCGTACGGGCGGGTCAAGGCCCGCGAGGTGCGCCGGGTCATCGGCGACGACCTGACCGAGGACGTGCCGTTGCGCCGGATCGTCGCCGAGGCCCAGCGGCTGTACGACGTCTACTACCTGCTGCCGGCCGGCACCAGCTACGCGGGCGACGCCACGGTGCTGGACTTCTGGCGCGACCTGCTCGGCCAGAACGCCGTCGAGGTCGACGACCTGGACGCGGTGTGCGAGACGATCGCCCTGACCGTGGGCCTCGGCGAGGGCACCGTCGACCTGGACACCGGGCTGCACGACCTGGCCGAGTTCGGTTCCGCCGCGGCCGGCACGGTGTCCCGGGCGCTGGCCACGGTGGGCACGGCGGGCCGGGCGGTCACCGGTGGACGACTGCCCGCACCCCGCGGCACCGACCGGATCCAGCGGCTGTGACCCACGTACTGGTCGCCGACCTGGGCTTCGGCGACGCCGGCAAGGGCACGATCGTCGACTGGCTCTGCGCCCGGGGGGTCGACGGTCGACCGGTGACGGCGGTGGTGCGGTTCAACGGGGGCGGGCAGGCGGCGCACACCGTCGTCCTGCCCGACGGGCGCACCCACACCTTCGCCCAGTTCGGCGCCGGCACTCTCCGACCCGGGGTACGCACCCACCTGTCCCGGTTCATGGTGGTCGACCCGCTGTCCCTGGCGGCCGAGGCCGACCACCTGGCCGCGCTGGGCGTCACCGACGCGTTCGACCGGCTCACCGTCGACGGCGCGGCGTTGCTGGCCACCCCCTGGCACCGGGCCGCCAACCGGGCCCGGGAGGTCGCCCGTGGTGCCGACCGGCACGGTTCCTGCGGGCACGGCGTCGGCGAGACGATGGCGTACGCGTTGGCCCACCCGGACGACGCGCCCCGGGTGGCCGACTGCCTCGCCCCGGCACGGCTGGGGGAGAAGCTGGCACTGCTGCGCGACCGGCTCGCGGCCGAGCTCGGCCCACCCGGCGCGGTGGGCGTGCCACCGGTGGGCGACTGCGTCGCGGCGTTCGCCGCGTTCGCGGCTCGGGTGACGATCGTCGACGGGGAGCACCTGGCCCGGCTGCTGCGTACCGGGCCGGCGGTCTTCGAGGGGGCGCAGGGCGTGCTGCTCGACGAGTGGCACGGCTTCCACCCGTACACGACGTGGAGCACCACCACCTTCGCCAACGCGGAGACGCTGCTGGCCGAGGCGGACTGCGCCGGGCCGACCGTGCGGCTCGGGGTGCTGCGGGTCTGCACCACCCGGCACGGCGCTGGCCCGCTGGTGACCGAGGACCCGACCCTGCCGCTGACCGACCCGCACAACCCGACCAACCGGTGGCAGGGGCCGTTCCGGTTCGGCCACTTCGACGCGGTCGCCCACCGCTACGCACTGGAGGTGGCCGGCGGCGTCGACGGCATCGCGCTCACCCACCTCGACGCGGCAGCTCCCGACCTGTGGATCTGCCGGCGCTACGACTGGACCGCCCGGCTGCCGGTCGGCCCGCCCGGCGACCTGGACCGGCAGGCCGCCCTCACCCGTCGGTTGGCGAGCACCGTCCCGCACTACGACGAGTCGCCGCCGACGGACCGGGCCGGCGCCGTGGCCGACGCCCTCGGCACTGCGGTGCTGGTCACCTCGCACGGCCCGACGGCCGACGACAAACTGCTCCGATCCGGCGTCCTCGGCCGGAAAGCCCGGCCGGGCGGCCCCGGTCCGGGGATCCGGTCGGGGCGTCTGTCGCCCCGGCGCCCGGTCGGGTGTCCCGGGCCAGGAGCCTCAAGCTCGGCGCCGGGTCGGGTGTTCCCGGCCGGCGGTACCGGGCGGGTTATCACGAGCAGGATCGGAAAAGCCGCCGCCACGCCGGGCACCTAGGGTCGAGGTCGGAACAGGCACAACCAGCAGGGAAAACCCGCCGTGACCAGCACCCGGAAGTCCGCCGAGAGCGGCAGCGCAGCGTTCACCGACGAGGAACGGGCCGCGATGAAGGAGCGCGCCAAGGAGACCAGGGCGACCGCGCGCCGCGGCACGAAGACGGCCGAGGCGGCGGACGACGAGAGCGACGTCCTCGCCAAGATCGCGGAGATGTCGGGGTCGGACCGGGCCATCGCCGAGGGCCTGCACGCCCTCGTCAAGGCCACCGCGCCCGCCCTCACCGCGAAGACCTGGTACGGGATGCCCGGGTACGCCCGGGACGGCAAGATCGTCTGCTTCTTCCAGCCCGCCGCGAAGTTCAAGGCGAGGTACGGGACCCTCGGCTTCAACGACCCGGCCCACCTGGACGACGGTGACCTGTGGCCGACCTCCTTCGCGGTGACGGCGTGGACCGACGAGGTCGAGCGGCGGATCGGTGACCTGGCGCGGCGGGCGGTGGGCTGACGCCCGCTAATCTGCGGGCATGGACCTGGGGCAGGACGGTGAGCGGGTGGCCGCGTCGCTCGCCCACCGACTCGACCGGCTGACGTTCACCGACCTGGTCGCCGACGAGGTGACCGCCCGGCTCATCGCGGCCGTGGTCGACTGGGCGGGCGCCGAGGGGTGGCGGGTCTACCGCCGGGCGGCGAGCGTGCTGCCGTTACCGCCGCCGCTGTCCGGACGGCAGTCGGTGCTCGACGTCGCCTGCGCCCGGCCGGGCCGCCGGCCCGTCGTGGTCGAGGTCGACCACACCGACCGCCGGCGCACCGTGGACAAGTTGCTGGCCGAGGCCGGGGCCGGACGGATCCCGATCTGGCTGCGCTGGGGCGTACCGGGCTTCACCGCGCCGCCCGCGCCGATCCGGATGGTGACGGTCGAGGTGACCCGCCGCAACGGTCCCGCCGGGCAGGGCCGGCTGTACTCGCGGCGACCGGCGGCGGACCGGCCGGCGCCGGCACACTCCACTGCGGCGGGCGGCCCGGCGGATCCGGTCGTGCTGCCGATTCCCGGCCCCGACGGGCCGGAGCCGCGCTGAGTTCGCGTCACGGCCCGGCGAGAGGGCCGGGACGGGGACGGCCTACTCGAAGCGGAACGGGTCGCCGACCTATTCGAAGCGGGACGGGTCGCCGGCACCCCGGCGCAGGATCTCGGGTTCGCCCTCCGAGAAGTCGATGACCGTGCTGGGCTCGGTGCCGGCCTCACCGGAGTCGATCACCGCGTCGATGGCGTGGTCGAGCCGCTCCTTGATCTCCCAGCCCAGGGTCATCGGCTCCTCGTCCCCGGGCAGCAACAGGGTGCTGGACACCAACGGCTCGCCCAACTCGGCCAGCAGCGCCTGGGCGACCGGGTGCTGCGGGATCCGGACGCCGACGGTCTTCTTCTTCGGATGCTGCAGGCGCCGGGGGACCTCCTTGGTCGCCGGCAGGATGAAGGTGTACGGACCCGGAGTCGCGCCCCGGATCGCCCGGAACGACGCGTTGTTGATCTGAACGAGCTGCCCGAGCTGGGCGAAGTCCCGGCAGACCAGCGTGAAGTGGTGCCGGTCGTCGAGGTGCCGGATGTCCCGGATCCGGTCCAGCCCGTCCCGGTTGCCCAGTACGCAGCCGAGCGCGAAGCAGGAGTCGGTCGGGTAGGCGATCAGGCCGCCGTCGCGGAGCAGGGCGACCGCCTGGCCGATGGTGCGGGCCTGCGGGTTGTCCGGATGCACGTCGAAGTACTTCGCCACGTCCGAAAGCCTAGATCCGTACCCGCGAACCGGCAGCTCGTGGGTGCCTCGCCTCACGTTCCGCGGGGTTGGCTCGTCGGATCACCGAAGACACCACTCGGGGCGAGGAGCATCCCATGCGTAAGACGTTTGCCGGACTGGCGATCCTGCTCGTACTGGTCGTCGTGGCGCAGTTCTACTTCGCCGCGGCCGGCGGGTTCAGCACCGATCCCGACCGGAGCGCCTACCGGCCGCACCACGCGCTCGGGTACGTGATCTTCACCCTGCCGCTGGTGATGGCCGCCGTCGCGGCGCTGGCCCGGTTGCCACGACGGCTCGTCGGGCTGCCGGTCCTGACCGCGGGACTGACCTCCGTCCAGGTGCTGTTGGGATCCCTGGCCCGTGGACTCGGCGACGGGGCCGACAGCAGCACGGCCGGCGAGATCGTCTTCGGCCTGCACGGGATCACCGGTCTGGCCGTGCTGGCACTGGCCGGCCTGATCGCCCGCTTGTCGTGGACGTTGTCGGCGGCGCCCGCCCGCCCGGTGGCAGCGGCGCCCGACCGAAGGCCGGTCCAGCAGGGCCGCTGACCTCCCGGTGTCGATGCCGGTGCGTGGCCGGCACCGGCAGCCGGCCTCGTCGGCGTCGGTGTCGGGGTGCGGCCGGGGCAGGCCGAGGGCCTCGTCGATCCGGCCGAGGACCGGGTCATCGCTGCCGACCGCGCGCAACAGGTCGATGGCGGTGGCCCGGATCTGCCCGATGATCATGACGAGGGGCAGTGGCGGCTGGGACTCGAACAGCTGCGCGGCGATCCGTACCGCCTCCAGCGCCGCGGCGTCGGCCCGCTCGGCGCACTCGGCCGCGTCGTCGTCGGTCAGGCTGTGGACCATGGCCTCACCGGCGGCCCCGACCGCGTCGGCGAGTTCGTTGATAGCCAGCGCCAACTCCGGTGGCGTCTCGGTGTGCAGCCGGGTCAGGTGCACCCCGGCGCGGGCCAGCACCCGGATGTTGCGGGCAGCGTAGTCGAGTTGCCGGGCGGTGGCCTCGACCTCCCGCACCTGGCCGATGTGCCGGCGACGGCGTACCCGCAGTTGCAGCGTCTCGTACCCGTCCGACGGCGGCCCGCAACCATTTCCGCATGTCCGTACCCCATCTTGGTCGCACCGGTTTCGGCACCGGCCGGGTTCACCGGCCGAACCGGTCGTCGCCCGGAGGTACCCCGACCGGCCCGCGCCGTAACGAGGGCCCGCACACGTACCGCGCCAGCCGGACTGGTTGTGCGACGGACCATTGGGTGGGCGCGACGTCGGCCGGCGGGTGGGGCATCATGCGGGGATGAGTCCCGTGAGCCGAGGCCGCAAGCGCAAGAAGTCGAAGCCGTCGCCGCTCCGGCGGGTGGCCGAGCCCGAACTGGTCGTCGTCCCGGACGACTGCGACTGCCCGGTCTGTTCCGGTGCGGAGGAGGTCGACCCGCGGCAGATGGCCGCGGACCTGCTGTCGGCCTTCGAGGGCCTGTCGACGGCCGAGGATCCGCTAGACGCGGAAATCGCGGCCGCGACGGTGCTCTCCGCCGGCCAGACGGCCGGTGACGGCTTCGAGGAAGCGCTGATCGATGGGCTGGCCCCGCAGATGGAGGCGATGGGCGGCGCGGATGCCCTGGTGATGCTGTCGGCGATCGCCGCACTGACCGAGGGACGGACCGCCGCGGCGCTGTCCGCGTCGGCCGACCGGCTCGCCGAGGCGGGCGTCACCCGGCCGGACTGGGCGGCCGAACTGGCCGAGCCGGTGACGGTCGACGGTTGTGTCCGGATCGGCGATTCGCAGGACGCCGCCGACGTGCTGGCGTGCGCCTTTCACCGGGCCGGCCGGTCGCACGCCGTCATGCTGACCGTCGATAACCTCGACTGCGGCGCCGCCAGCGGAATTCTTCTGTTCGAGGTGGAACAGCTGCCCGAGGCGCTCGACACCATGCGCACCGCGGTCGCCGCCGAGGGCCTCACGGTGGTCGAGGAGAAGCTGGACCCGGCGGAGTTCCGGTGGCAGGTCGAGCGGGCCATGGACGCTCGACAGGTGCACGACGACGAAGATCCGTTCCTGGACGACCCGGACGACCTGGATGATGACGACGACGAGGGCATGCCGCCGTACCACCTGCTCGCGCCGCTGCTGCGCGCCCGGATGCGGGCCCTGCCGGTGTCGGACAAGCCCAAGGCGGCACACGGGGACGGTCATGAATCCACGCTCGACTCGCTGACCTCGGTCTTCGGGCAGCCCGACGGGCGGCGGGGCGGACGGGGACCAGTTCCGCGCTCGCGCGGACGGGCCGGTGCGCCACCGGCCACCCTGCCGGCGAAGCGAAAGAAGGCCGACGGACCGGCGCCGATCTACCAGCTCAAGGTGGGCCTCAAGGGATCGCGGCCACCGATCTGGCGGCGGGTCGAGGTCCCCGCGGACATCAATCTCGCCAAGCTGCACCGCGTCATCCAGGTCGCGTTCGGCTGGGAGGACTGCCACCTGCACGTCTTCGAAACCCCGTACGGCAGCTTCGGTGTGGCGAACCGCGACCTCGACCACCAGCCGGAGTCCCGGGTGACGCTGGAGCAGGTGGCCGCCGGGGCGAAGAGCACCATCAGTTACACCTACGACTTCGGGGACGGCTGGGAGCACGACATCCTGGTGGAGAAGGTGCTCGACCGGGACCCGTCGGTGCGTTATCCGCGCTGCACCGGCGGCCGACGCGGCGCCCCGCCGGAGGACTGCGGCGGCATCTGGGGCTACCAGGAACTGATCGAGGTGCTGGCCGACCCGGAGCACCCGGAGCACGAGGAGCGGATGGAGTGGCTGGGGCTGGACACCCCCGCCGACTTCGATCCGGCCCATTTCGACGCCGAGGCGACGACCAAGTCCCTGTCGACCCTGCGCTGACGGCCGCCAAGGGCAATGGGTCACCAGAGCCGTTCCAAGGGGCCGTGTTGGGGGTCCATCAGCGCACTGAAGTGAGCGACGAGCCGTCCGATCACGTCCGGATCGCGCAGCACTGCACCCACCTCCAAGTTCCGCGTCAGCGCGCGGTCAGTGAGATTGGCGCTGCTGATCAGGGCGGTCCGGGTGTCGGCCGTGATGAGCTTCGCGTGCAGAGCCGGCCGGGAGTCGCCGACGCCGGTACGCCGGTCGCCCGGCCAGTGCCAGAATGTCGCCCGTTCGCGAAGCGCCGCGAAGGCCGCAGCGGCACCGGACGGCCCGCGGAGGGCACCGCCGTCGGCGGCCGCACTTTCCAAAACAAGATCAATCCGTACGCCCCGTTCGGCGGCGGCCACGAGTTCGCCGACCACCTCGGCCACGCCGTACGCGGCGAAGCTGACGACAAGCAGTGACTGTCGGGCCGCTCGGATCACCTCGACCACCACCGAACTGGTCAGCCGCACCGAGACGGACGGACTGGTCGGTCCGCTGATCACCAGGTCGGTCCGCTCGGCGGCCGCCCGCTGATGCACTCGTGCGGCGCTGCGCAGGGCCAGCGCGACCGCGACGCCCGGCAGTTCGGGCGCCTCGGTCCGCCAAGCGGTGATCAGCCGGCGGGCCTGAGTGGAGATGGCGTGCCCCGGGCGTGCGTCGATGAGGTCCGCCTCGACCGGATGTCCCGGCCCGGTCGCGGCCAACAGTACGTCGGCCCAGGCGGCGACGTGGTCGGCAGGTAACGCTCCGGCGATACCGGCGAGGATCGTCGCGAAGCCGTCGTGGCTCACGACGAGAAGAATCCGTACCGGCTGTCGGTCAGCGTGTCGACCAACAGGGCCCGGTCGAGATAGTGGTTGCCCCGCTCGCAGGAGGTCTCGGCGGCGAAGAGACAGGCGTGGCAGGCGGCGGCGGAGAGCCGGCCGTGCACGGTCGGATCATGCTCGGCGCAGAGCGGATCGGAGCTGCACAACCGGGCCGATTCAAGGGCGCGCTCGACGAGCGGACCGAGCCGGTCGGAGCGCCCCAGCGAGACCAGACCCCCGAGGGTGCCCTCGCTGTCCGGGGCGGCGGTGTAGAGCAGCACCCCGGCCGTGGGCAGCTCACCCGGGTTCGCGTAGATCCGCTCGCCGATGCCGGCGGCGCTGTAGCCGCACTCCAGGGCGAGTTCCCTGATCAGGACGTGGGCGAAGGTGTGCAGCAGCAGGTAACGCAGTCCGGGCCACTGGCCGGGCAGCAGTTGGCGCTGGCGCCGCCAGAGGCCGTGCCCCTGGAGCAGGAGTTGTTCGCGGCGCTTCACGTCGGGCCGGTGTTCCCATTCAACGATCCGGTCCTCCTCGAAGCGCAGGAAGATGCCCTCTCCCCGCATCTCCGCGCAGGGCGCCCAGGTCGGTTCGCCGATGGACAACGCCGCCCGCCGCCGGTCCGGGGTGTCCAGCACGTCCCACTCGGGGGCGTCGATCCGGGTGAACCCGTACAGGGCGGCGACCTCACGCAGCCGGGGCACCAGAACCACCTGTTTCAACCAATCCCGGTGCTGTTTCGGCACGCGTTCCGGTCGAGTGGTGAAGTCGGGCAGTTCGGTCGCCGTGCCGGTGGTGAACGCCTTCCACTCCGGGGTGCGCAGATCGACCTGGTCCGGCTCGTCGTCCGCGGACGACGACTCGTCGGCCCGCCGCCGGATCGCCTCCCAGACCCGGTCGACCCCGAACGGTTGCAGCTCCGCCCAGCAGGTCTGGGTCGGCATGAGCATCTTCGCGGTCGCCTCCTCCAGCCCGGCGAGCAGGTGCAGCGTCTTCCAGAAGTCGGCGACGATGTGGTCGACCGGGTGCTCGGCGCGGGGCAGGCTGAACACCCGTATCTGCATCGGAAACCAGCTGTTGGTGGCGCCCAGAGCGAGGGTCCGAGTCGACGCGTCGCACGGCTGGTAGGTGCCCGGGTGCGGGTGGCGGCCCCGGCAGGCGGGCAAGTTCTGCTCGGCCTGTACCCCGATGGCGTCCGACATCGGCCGGCTGCTGCCGCACTCGTCGCAGGACACCATGATGTTCACTGTTTCGCCGGTGCTGCCGCGCTCGGAAAGCTTGAGCGAGTGGCCCGCCCCCGGGTCGGCACCCCGATGGGCGAAGTACGACCAGGGGAAGTCGTCGAGGTGCCCGTTGTCGCAGGCCATGACGAAGCGGGCCGGCACCGCCGTGGGTCGGCGGCCGCCGTTGCCGCGGCAGCCGTGTACGTAGCGGTTGCGGTCCGGTGTCATCGACGACATCAGATCGAAGAACCCGGCGTCGGCCGGGGCGAGCCGGTTGCACCGGGTGTCGGAGCAACGTAGCCAGGTGGGGAACAGCGACACCGGCACGCCCACCCGGGCCCACTCGTCGTGCGGGTCGGACGTCTCCGGCAGGTGCGGCGGCAGACGCAGCGCCTGCACCTGAGGACCGAGCCGGGCCTTGACCACCGACAGCAGCCGGTCCTCGTTGATCACCTCGGAGCGGGTGAGGTCCCAATGCTCCAAACCGAGGGTGACCACCGAGAGGCTGGGCAGGTCCGCGACCGCACCCACCCCGTACGTGTGCAGGAGCTGGTTGGGGCGCAGTGCGCCCACCCGCAGCTGGCTTCGTGGGTCGGTCACGGCGTCACCGCCGGGGCCGAGGCGGGGCGCGGGGCGAACGGTGGTGGCTCCTCGTCGGTGAGGCCGCCCTGTTGGAGTTGGAGCTGGATGCCGGGCTCGACGTCGCGTAGGGAGGTGGGGCAGGTGTTCTGTTGCCAACGGCCCTGCTCGGGCCGGTGCAGCAGGCCGGCGACGTCGTCACTGCGGCTCGGCTTGTCGTAGGCCAGCCGGCGGGCGGGCCTCGCGCGTTCCCGCGCCCAGTGGTCCAGGCGGGCCTCCAACTCGGTCTCGACCCGGTAGCGGGTGGCGTTGTCGGCGGCGACCTCGCTGCGCCGTTTCAGGTACCCCACGACGTGGTCGGCGAGCTGGCCGTAGCGGTCGAAGTCCTGGGCCCGCAGGTTGCCGTTGTAGGCGCGTTCGAGGTTGCGGGCCAGCGCCACCAGGACACCGGTGAGGCCCCGGTCGACGGCACGTTCGGCGAACGGGGTCACTGACAGCGCCTCCACGTGCCGGTAGACGTTGGCGTGGAACTGGCCGAACCGCTCGTAGTGCGACAGGTCCCGGGGCCGGGCCCAGTTGTAGACGGTGAATACCAGACCTGGGGCGGCCCGACCGACCCGGCTGGTGGCCTGGATGTACTCGGCGGCGGACTTCGGCTGGTTCGCCACCACCATCACGCCGAGCCGGGACACGTCCACCCCGACCGCGATCATGCTGGTGGCCAGCAGCACGTCGATCGGCCGTGGAGAACCCTTGGCACGACTGCCGCCGAACCGGACGGCGAGCCGGTCCAGCAGCGGGCGGATCGCGTCGGACGGCATCCGGGAGGTGAGCTCCTCCAGGTGCGGGTCGAGTCGTCGGGCCAGCCCGCGCTCGTCGGCGCGGACCAGGCGGGTCGAGACGTCGTCCTCGACCAGCCGACGCATGCCGCCCAGGTCGCGCAGGCTGTTGAAGTAACCGACCAGGGTCATGTACGGGTCGGTGACCGGGTTGCGCCCGTACGTCTCGTGCAGTTTCTGGGCGGCGCCGAGCACCGAGACGTAGACCCGGATCAGGGTGGACTTGATCCGGGTGCCGTGCGCGCAGACGCCGACGTAGCGCCGACCGGGACGCCTGTCGGTGGGACGTTGGCGGGCGAAGAAGCTGTCGTCGGCGTCCAGCCCCTGCGGCGGGAAGACCTCGGTGGCCCGGTGGAACAGCGCGCCGATCTGCTGCTGGGCGCGGCGCACGGTGGCGGTTGAGGCGATCACCTTGGGCCGGGACCAACGGCCCGGCTCCGGCTGCCAACTGGCGAGCTTGTCCACCGCGGCCTCGAACAGGCCGACCAGCGAACCGAGCGGGCCGGAGATCAGGTGCAGCTCGTCCTGGATGATCAGGTCGGGTGGGCGTACCGGTGGGCAGTCGACGGTGCGGGCGGCGGGCACGGCGCCCCTGCGCGGGTGGGTCGGGCTCTCCCAGTCGGTGTTGGCCAGGTCCTCGGAGACGTAGCCGTGCCGCTCGCAGCGGCGCGCGACCCGGCCGAACAGCGCCGCCGTCTCGCCCTTCCAGGGCAGTTGGGCGAACTTGTCCACCGTTGCGATCAGCAGCGCGGGAGGGTGCCGGTAGATCTCCTCGTCCACCAGCAGGACCGGCAGACCCTTCCGGTCGTCCGGCTGGCCGAATCCGCCGACCTCGCTGAACGGGCACTCCACCTCGGGGCAGACCACCAGCGTCCGACGGTGGACGGCGTCCACCGTGATGTCCCGGCCGGCCTCGATCCGGCTCCCGCACCACGGGCAACTGGTGAGCTGGTGCGGCGAGCCCAGCCCCCGGGTCGCCATGCCTCGGCCGCGGCGTTGCTGGTTCACCCAGCTCTGCGCGTCGTCGGTACGGTTGGGGGTAACCCGCCCGCCGACCCAGAGGCCGATCCGGATCGGCTGGCCACCCCAGGTGGCCTCGTCGTCGCGGCGGATCCTTTCGGCCGCGCAGATCAGGGTGGTGGCCCGCTCGAACTGCTGGATGGTCAACAACCGCAGGGTGTAGCGCATCAGCACGCCCAGGCCCGCGTCGGCGGCCAGCCCACCGTACGCGGGTTGCAGCCGGCGGGCCGCGATGGTGAACGCGGTCAGGCCCAGGTACGCCTCGGTCTTGCCGCCACCGGTGGGGAACCAGAGCAGGTCGGCGACCGCCTTCCTGGCGTCGTCGCTGCGCTCCGGGTGCCGGGGGTCGGCCAGGGCGGGCAGGTTGAGCAGCATGAACGCGAGCTGGAACGGCCGCCACCGGTGGTTGACCGGCAGGTCGGCCCCGGCCGTGGCCTCCGTTAGCGTCAGGTCTGGGCGTTCCCGCCGGGCCTCGGCGACCACGCTGTGCACCCGTTGCAGGTACATCGCCCGGTTGGCGAAGCCGAACGCCCGCCGGGCGACCGGATCGGTGGCGAGCAGCTCGATACCGGCGCTGATCCGGTCGGCGGCGGCCCGCGCCTTCTTCAGCGTCTCGCGCACCTGCGCCCGATAGCCGTCGAGCCGACGCTCGGCCGTGCCGGCGTCGGCTTCGTTGCGGTCGATCCACGCCCGGTAGCCGTCGACCAGCGGGCGCAGGGCAGCGGCGAGCGCCTCGACCGGACCGTCCGCCAGCTCGGCCAGCCGCTTCATGTCCAGCACCACCGTGGACAGCTCGGGCAGATCCGGGTCCTGCTCGGCGTCGGGCGCGTCGGTGGCCGGGATCTCGTACTCGGGGACGGTCGCGGTGCGGATCGTGTGGGCGCGCATCGGTTCGCCGGGCGCGGTTTCGGCGCGTACGGCGGTGCCGTGCCCGACGGCGAACTCGGGGTGAAAGCGGTAAGCCATCGCGAGCCGGCGCCGCTCGGCCTGGTCGGCGGCGTCGCCGCCGGTGACCCGCTCGGCCCGGGGTACGAACACCGGCCGGTCGTCGACGCCGGTGGCGGACAACTCCACCTGGAAGATCCACTGAGCGGCGTCCCGCTTCTTCGGGTTGGGCTGACGGTTCTCCAGGAAGAGCGACACGAGCCACTGGCCGTCGTGCCGGCGGGCCCGACCGCGCAGCACGATCCTCGGCTGGGTCCGGTCGACCGGCTCCGGCGTGAGTTGTCCCTCGTGGAGCTGGACCACGACCGTGTCGCCTTGCCGGTGCCGCCGCCAGACCCGCCTGCCGGCGTGTTCCTCCTGCTCGGAGGCGGTGCGCTCGTAGCGGCCCCAGGTGCCGGTCACCCGAAGCGCCGTCGTCGCACCGTCCACAGAGGTGGTGAAACCGAGCGCGGACGGGTGCAGGCTCGGCACGTTCGGCGCGCTGGGCTCGGCGCCGCCTTCGAGGGGATCGGGCACGGCGGCGTCCGACAGCTCGTCCTGGGTGGCCGGATCGACCATCACGTCGTTGGGCGCCAACCGGCCGAGGATGTAGCGGTCAAGGGGGTCCTCGCGGTTGGCGATCTCCTCGTCCGGCCCGCCGAGCGGCCCGAGCAGATCGGCCAGGACCAACCGTTGCAGCTCGTCGCGGATCACCCGCTCATCTGGTACGACGAGCACACCCTCGGAATCCATGCCGGCCACCGTAACGTGTCACTACGACATTCAACTGTCCCGGGCTGCGCCGGGTAGGGTCGTGCAGGATCCGAGCCGGACGAGGCCAGCCTGGACAGACCTGATTTTTTCTGGATGCTTTCCTGGCCGGGCAACTTTAGCGTCAACGCAACTCCCCGAACTCCTTCCTGATTGCCGCTAATACTGGTCCGCAGGCTTCCTGAATGGAACCCTTCGAATATTTAATCTCAATGATTCCGGCCACATTAGAGAACGGCTCACATGCTTCTTCTCGTAAGAGGAGAGTGCGCCGGAGGCCCAATTTCCCCTGGAAGAGTCCAGTTTCATGGATCACGTTCTGACGCGCGCGTCGAGCTCCGTCTTGCATTTCATCTTCCCCGCTATGCACCAGAAGTGCAAAATTGGCTCGATCGAGCATCTCGGCTATTACCTCGGCGACGTGCCGGCCCGCACGAACATCGGACTCCCAAGAGAAGACGTCGTAATCGTGGTGGTCCTTCAATTGATCTTTAAGAACTCTCCACTCATGGCTGACGCCACCGTGACCAATAAATATCTGCGGCGCCTCCCTGTTTTTGGAAGGTGGCGGCGAGGCCGGAGCAACCTCCCGTAAATCCACAGTGAGCTGGCCATCATCCCCGGTGTCGCCTATGACTATTTCGTACGATAGTGGTTGGCCGGTTCGAATGGTTGGTAGGCCAAGTTCAGCAACAATCGCCGTAATCGCAGCACGGTTTCCGTGGGAAAAGTCTAGTTCTGCCGAGTGGTGAGTGCCGTTTGGGGCAACAATTCGAACTGGAACGTACCTGTTTGACATTCAGGGTACCCCTCCCTCGCCCCTGCTAGCGGAGCAATGCGCCATTAGTGATCACGGGTCGGCGAGAGTATCCCGCCAATAAGCCGAGGCTAAAAACAAAAGAATTCTCGACGAAGACACGCGTTTGCGCTCTATTTATGTGAGTTAAGGCAATGGAATGACGTGAAGCTGTCCCGGAGAGATAAAGCATCGAACGATCGTCAGATGGCCAAAAGTCAAGGTTTGAAATGTCCGAACTATTTGCCCGTGGCGACTTGCTGCGGAGAATTCCACAGACCAGCAGCGGTAATCCGATGTAAACCGAAGAAGCGGTCGGAGCTGAGCGCCCTCGCCTGCATTCTGCGATGAGTGCGTGCGGCGCCATCGCGGGCAGAATCGTTGAGACGGTTACAGCTATTTCGTCTGGATTCGGGCGTTCCGATCCAACTATTTCCTTGATTCGATTCGTGTCTTTTCCGTGCCAAAGGTGGGGCGCCGCCGCAACTCTTCGGGCGATCTCAATCAGCACCTCACCGTTCCGGTGAAGGATCCTTCCCGTTGGACTCTCGGGGCGAAAGTTGCGAATCACACCGCCCGAGTTCCGGCCGGACTCGGCCAAGCGCGGCGTTACCGTGGTTTGTCGAGGAGCCCCATGTGGATCTTCAATCATCCAGTTTCGGAGGATCTCCCCGGCGACGTCCGCCATCACAAATCCTCACGCCGGCCGGAAGTTCCGAATTTTGCCCGTCCCGGAGGACGGCGCGACTTCTAAGACCGCGCCAGCTTTCAGGCGCAACGCTCCGCGGAGTGCTACGTCATAGTTCCTGGTCTTATCCAGGCCGGCGTGCTCTGCGAGGGCGTCTACCAGGACCGTAACCAGTTCGTCGTACTCTGCATTTTGATCAACCTCAACAGAGTAGTGTTTACCGTCGAATACCACGGTAACTGGTACGAATTCGGGCACGTCTCACCTCTCAGCGGGAAACATCACTACTCTAGTGGATCTGAGCTGGGCGCGGTCAACGCCCATCACCGACGATGCCCGTTGGAACCACTGCGGCATGACCGCTTGGGGGATGGGTTCCGGGGTGGCAAAGTTTGGTGGTGCCGGATATCCGACACACCAGATAGGTTGACGTTGGACGATCAGGGCCGGCCGGACGGCAAGCCCCTCTCGTCCGGGTCCGCTTCCGTGAGTTGTGGCGATGACTTCGTCCCAAACCTGGGGCACACTCGTCGGTATGAGGTTCACGGATCGTTGGAACGTCAAGACCATGCGACGGAGAGTCGCACTGGATGATGTACGTAATCGTTTATGGAACGACAGTACTGATCGCGCGAGTTACGACAACGGTGGAGAGAAGTATCAGTCAGCGATCATGGAACAGTATAAGATTTATGTAGAGATGGCCGACCGGGTTGGTGCGCGAAGGGCTACTACGAATACGTTTTTCCTCTTGGTGAACACTGGCATCTTCACGTTGCTCGCGAATCTTCAACGAAGTGCAACTTCGCGTAGCCTGGCCGTCTTGGTCCTTGCGGTCGTGGTGCTAGTTTTGCAGTGCGGTGTATGGTATTGGACTTTGCGCTCTTATCGGCAGCTAAGCTCCGTAAAGTTTCGGGTCATCGGCGCCATCGAAGAGCGGCTCCCCGCAAGCCCGTGGTTGCGGGCAGAGTGGGGGACCATCGGCTCAGGGAAAGACCGGAGAGCGTACTGGCCCGTCATACAACTTGAGCAATTGGTTCCTATGTTTTTTGCGATGGCGTACGTTGCCCTTTTCGTCCTGCTGCTCGTAACCTGATGACTGCGTGTATGTGGTTCGCGTGAGGGTACCTTGGGCAAGTACTACGCCCTGAGTCCAGGGTCAACTGGCTCACTGGGGCGTAAGGCTTACCGGCTCGAAGGTCGATCGTGTCGCCGTGTAGATGAACGGACCGGCGCGGTCGAGGCAGTTGACGATGTCGCGCCACCGGCACATCACCACCTCAAGCTGATTGAAGATGGTGGTGGCGTCGGCCGCCGTGAGCGCGACCAGGCGGGCCCCGTAATCCCGGACGGCGGCGATCTCGCGCGGCCGGACCCGGATGTGTCGGTCGCGGGTGATGATCAGCCATCCCTGCTCGGTCACCTGCGGGATCCAGGCATCATCCGGAGTCGCCACGTCCTTCACCACGCACGGCGGTCTGATCCGTTTGTGCACCTCGCCACCGGGATCGCCGGGATAGGTCACGTCCGGCCGGATCCGGGACAGCAACATGCCGAGGCCACGGATGTCGGCGTCGAAGTAGAAGCGGACGTCCGCGGGTTTCGACCGGGTCACGCCGCGCGGGTGGTGGCGCGGACGGAGAATTCGTAGGCCAGCGCCCAGGACACGTCGCTCACGTCGAGGGCGTACATCTCGGCGATGGTCCGCGTGTCCTCTCCGGCGTCGTGCTGCTCACTGATGACCTCGGTACTGACACCCTTGATCGATGGCTTGCCGAAGCGTACGTCTGGCTGTACCCGTACCGGTGACTCCGGGTTGGCGTCCGGACTGTAGCGGACGGCAACGTTGTCGTCCCATTCGACACGTCGGCAGAACGCGTCGGCCGGTGTGGTGAGCAAAAGTTGGTCACCGGCGACCGTGACCATCCAGAAATCCACTCCCAGGCCGGCGGCAGTCTGCGCATCGAAGACTAGGCTCTTGCCCGAGACGAACGGTCGCCGGTCGGCCAACGGGTAGGGAACGCCAAATGTTTCCCGGAGCAGCTCGATGAATTTGCGCAGCTCCGCCATCGGCACGTTGTGGGTGCGCCGGTACTCACGCAGAAAGCCGGCTTCGACGAACTCGGCCCAAGACACTGTCCGGGTCCCACGGGGCGTGTCGCGAAGGATGGGTTTGTACGTTTTTCGGTGGCCCTGTGAGCCTTCCAGCCAGTAGTGCAGGGTCGACTGGCGGACACGGAGCAGGCGGGCTGCCTCCGCCTCGCTGTACATCTCCCGATCCAACACGCTGGTCATGCGGTCATTCTGGCATCTTGCCGGTCCGCTTTGGTGCCGCCGTGGAAGGGCCACCCCGGTGCGTCGCGTCCGATGGGGGATGGTGATCGCACTCATGATCGTCCTGCCTGCCCTACTCGATGACAGCTGCGAATAGTCACTTACGATCGACGCCTCGCGGATCTCCCGAAGTAGGGCGAGGCAGGCGGCCGGAAAACCGGCACCGAGGAAGTGTAGGGGACAACCTGCGGGGTCCCCGGGACCGGTTGTGCGACATCGTCGGGGAACGCTTCGCCGTCGGCCGCCGCAATACTCGGCCGGCTGTCAGATGGCGGCGAGGTCAGGGAAGCCCTCCAGCCCGGTGTCGATCGGTTGGTTGCTGAGTATGTCGTCAACGGCATCGAGCAGTTCCGCCGTGCCGTGGACGACGTAGACGCCCGGCTTGTCGGCGAAGGCGCGGGCCCATTGGTGACGCATGACCTGGCTGGTCAGGACAACCGGACGGCCGTGTTGCAGAGCCAGCCGAGCCTGGATGCGGGCACCGCTGGTTTCGCCGGCTTCGACGACGACGGTCGCGGCGGCGTAGCCACTCATCACCGCGTTGCGCATCGGGAAGCTCTGCTTGCTGGGCTGAGCGTCTGGCCAGAACTGGCTGATCACGAGGCCGACCTCGGCGATCTGGTCCTGAAGGCCCCGATTCGCCGCCGGGTAGTACCGCTGAATGCCGGTGCCGATGACCGCGACCGTGCGGCCACCGGCGTCAAGTGCGGCGACATGCGCGGCCGTGTCGATGCCTTTGGCCAGCCCGCTGACCACGGTCACGCCCCGGTTCGCCAGGGAGGAGGCGGCAGCGCGCGCGATGCGCAGCCCGTCGTCGGTTGCGTTCCTGCTGCCCACCACAGCGACCGCCCGCTCGTGGCGGCGAAGCTCGCCGCGGGTGAAGAGCAGCGGTGGCATTTCTCTGATGCCGAGCAACTGGGGAGGGTAGCCCTCGTCAAACAAGGCATGTACTTCGATGCCGGCAGCCTGCCAGCCGGCGAATTCCGCCGCTGCCTCACTGACCAGCGCGGTGACGCGATCCGACTGGGGGAACAGGGTGCCCGTCTCACCGACCGTGCGGCCAAGTACCGCGAGCGCGCTGCCCGCCTCTTGGACCTCCAAGGCGATCTCCGGCCACCGGGAACCCGGTTGACGCAGCAGTGCGACCAAGGCTGCCCGCTCTGCCGTCGTCGTCTCCATGTCCGCGAGCACTCTCCGACATTACTCGGTCACGATGGCGAAGTAGTCCGCTTCGACATGCTCCTCGCGGATCTCGCGAAGGGGAGTGAGGCAGCGGTCGGCCAGGTCGGCCGGGGTGCCGTTGCGCTCGGCGAGCCAGGCCGTCCAGTCCGGCAGCAGGCGGACGATCTCGTCGGCGAAGTCCGCCTGGTAGTAGCCGTAAAGATGCGCGGCGACCGACGCGACCCGGTGCGGCGAGCAGGTGTGGTAGAGCCCGACCGGACCGTTGTTCGACCAGGACTCGGCGAGTTCCTGGACCAGTTCCTCGTACTCCGGGTGTTGTGCCGCCTCCGGGCGGTTGGCGGCCCGCCAGTCGGTGAACGCGGCGGCGGCCGCCGCCGCGTCCTTCAGCGGATAGCCGGTCGTGCCCGGAGCGGCCCTGCCCACGACCGCGCGGACCTCGTCGGCCAGTCGCCGGCAGCGGTGGTACTCCATCATCTGCGGCAGCCCGTCGCCGCCGAACCGCATCATTCCCTCGTCGCCGACGGGCAGTAGTTCGGACAGCAGCCAGCCGTCGTCGACCGGCGTCAGGGTCGCCGCGCCGCCGGCCACCTCACCCACGTTGGTCCGCCACCGCGCCAACGCCTCGTCCGGCCCCGCCTGGTAGCCGGCGTCCACAGTGACCACGGTGAACCCGCAGGCGTCGACGTCCCACAGGTACCACCTGGTCGACCCCTCCGCGGTCGCGATCGGCGCGACCACGGCGAACCGGCTGCCGTAGGCGTCGCGCGCCCACAACACCGTCCCGGCCACCGCCGGCCCGTCCGGCAGCGCGGGCAGCACCCGCCCACCGGGCGCCGCGCGCACCCGCGCCACCGCGTCCACGAACCGTTCCATCAACGGGTACGGCGTGAGCCCGCCCAGGCCGACCAGCAGGCGCCACGGTCCCTGCCAGCCAGCGGACTGCGGGCCGTCGTCATCGAGCCCATCGAGGACGGCCTCGGCGGTCACGCCGATGACCGCGTCGAGGAACACTAGCGGGTTGGCGTCCTCGCCCAGCGACCCGCGGTCCAGGTCCAGCATCAGCGGCCCGAACCGTTCACACAGGGCGTCTTCGAGGTCGGTGCCGGTCCTGGTCGTGGCCAGCTCGACGAGTTCCGGGAGGAGCGCCTGCGCGGCCTTGGTGGCGACGGACTGCCGCGATGCGTCCAGTCGGCGCCGTTCGGCGAACATGTCGCCGAACGGTTCACCGCCCTGGCCTGGGGTCAGGCGCCGTCCTCCGGTGCGCTGGACGGGCTTGCTGGAACGCTTCTTCTTACGCTTACGGGAGACTGGCACCGGGGTAGCTTAGGCAATGAGTCGCCGGATTCTCGGGACCGGTTGTGCGACCTCGATACCGGCGTGTCCCGCCTCGGCCGCCCCGGTGCTCGGGGCGTCAGCGCTGAGCTGCGGGCTGTTGCCCGGCCGGGGCGAGGACTTCGCTGCCGGACCAGTCGACGTACTCCTCGGCGAGGGAGTGGTACGGCTCGTCGTCCTCGTCGAGCGTGGTGTACGCCGCGTAGTAACGGCCGAAGCCGTAGCCACCGGAGGCGAGCGTGGCCAGCGCCCAGGGGAGCAGCCCGGGAGTGAGTCGCTTCGGGTCCCGCCGGTCGACGGTCACCTGGACGACGCCGAGCAGGTCGTACCCCTGGTCGAAGGTGCCGGCGTCGGTCACCCGGCACAGCGAGAACGCGTGCCGCTCCGGCTCCGGCTCCTGATAGCGAAAGTGCCCCTCGTTCACCATGTGTCTGTCCCTCCAATGAGGCGTGTCGTGGATGGATTGAACAATTTGTGTTGTGAGCTTGATATCAAGCGTGGCGCTCCGCATACTGGCTGTCAATAGTGAATGTGCTCGAAGGAGGCGGCATGGCAACCGCACCATCAGGACCGTCCACGTCGCGGGAGACGCTGTCGCAACTGGCGTCCTCGCCTGTCGTGCAGGCGTGGGAGCTGGGCATGAGACTGCGCCAGCGCCGCGAGGAAATCGGCTACACCGCGGCTGCGGCCGGTCGCGCCATCGGCATCATCCAGGCGTACGTCTCCGGCGTGGAGGCAGGCCGGGTCAAGCTGCCTGCCCGCCGGCTGGAACAGATCGTCAAGACCTACGAACTGGAGCCGGACGAGGCGGCCGAGCTGGAGGAGTTGCGCCTCGGCGCGACCCGACGCGGCTGGTGGCACGAGTACGCCCAGCTCTTCCCGGCCGAGTTCCTCCGCTTCCTCGGGTACGAGGCCGGCGCCGATCACATCCGCAGTTTCCACCCGGAGGCGATCCACGGTCTTTTGCAAACCGAGGAGTACGCCCGAGCGGTGATCCGGGGAGGCACCACCACCATCCGGCTTACCGAGGTCGACAGGCGGGTTGCGGTCCGACTGGCACGGCAGGCCCGGCTGGGTGGTGACAATCCGATCAAGGTCAGCACTGTGCTCGGCGAGGGTGCCCTACGCCAGCAGGTCGGAGGACCGGCGGTGATGAGGGACCAGCTCGGCCACCTCCTTCGGCTGGCCAGCGATCAGCCGGAACAGGTCGAGATCCGAGTGCTGCCGTTCAGCGTCGGGGCACATCCCGCGTTCGGCGGACCGTTCGAGATCCTCTCGTTTCCGTCACCACGGCTGCCAGATCTGGTCTGGCAGGAGATCCTGACCTCCATTGACATCATCGACCAATCGATCCGGGTGACGGACTACGTGGTGACCTTCGCCGAGACACGGGAGCTGGCGTTAAGCTCGGAGGACTCGCTCGACCTGATCCGCCGGATCGCCAAGGAGATGACGTGACCACCCTGCACACCACCGATCGCGGCTGGTTCAAGTCTTCCCGCAGCTCCAGCAACGCCAACTGCGTCGAGGTGCGGCTCGCTGGCGGCGAGGTGGGCGTACGGGATTCCAAGGACTGTGGTGGTCCGACGCTTGCCTTCGCCGATACCGCCTGGACCAGCTTTCTGAGCACGATCAAGTCTGCCCCGATCTCATCGCGCTGATCGGCCCAGCCTTTCTTGGAGCCCGCACTGCCTTGTTGCATGCGGGCTCCAAGAGCGCTGACGTTCACGGACTCGCTCACCGAGGCTGCCCAGGAACTCCACGACCGCTGGACAGGAACGCGACAAGGGCTTGATGTCGATATCTCTCAATGAATAGCGTGAGTGCGTGGTGCTGAGAGATATCCGGAGCCGGTAGTGCGACTGCTGGCGATTGATGCGACCGTGGAAGTTCCACCCACGCTGATCGCCGAAACGCTCGACCGTGACGGCGTTGTCCTGATACGTCAGGGCAGCCTGACCAAACTGACCGAACTACTCGACCCGTGGGTGGCGCCTGCGGATCATCCGCATCAGGTGACCACCGGGCTGACCATCATCACACCCCGATCAAGCTGGGCCGGGCGACCCAACGAGGTTGGATTCACACAATCGCCGTTGGCGCCGCACACCGATCGCAGCCTTGACGAACGCCCACCGAGCCTTGTCGCGGGTCTGATGCTCAGTCCGGCCCGCGCAGGCGGGGTGACGATTCTGGCTGACGGCGCTCGGGTCTTGTCCGACATGCTGCGCAGCGATGGAATCGCCGCGGTCACCCGATTACGTCTGCGGCTGGCGGACGGACGGCCCGGGCCACCGGTGGTCGCGGAGCGCCATGGACTGACCCAAGTGCGGTATCGGGATGATCAGGTGGCCGGTCCGAACGTGGCAGGCGAGGCGGAAGGCCTCGTTTCTGATCTCCGACGCCTGATCGCTGCCGTCAGTCGTTCTGTCGACCTCGCAGCCGGCGACGGGTATCTGGCGCACAACCATCGATTTCTGCACGGCCGGACCGGATTCGTCGGCGACCGTCGCTTCGCGCGGCTGCTCGGCAATATCAGAACCGGTCATCCCTATTCATTTCTCAACCAAGGATTTCGGGATGCGGAGGAGTAGGAGCAGACAAGCTGGCGGCACCCCACCCGCCTCGCTGGTCGGGGAGCTGTCCCGGCTCCCAGCCTCAACCGATCCGGTGTATCCCCAGGCGATCCGGCAGATCGTCGAGGCCCACCCCGATCCCGAAACGGCACTGCGCGCAGTCCTCGGCAATCGTGCAGCGGATTCCCGGACACGGTTCGCCGCTCTCTACGGGCTGCTGCTGCGGCTGCGCCGGGAGGAACGCCATGCCGAGTACACCGCGACGGTCCGGCAGTACGAAGACGAGTTCGGCGCGGAGCCGTACTATCACACGTTCTATGCGATCACGGCACGTGCCAGGGGTGACCTCGCCGCACTGCGCAGTTCCGTGGAGCATTCGAGGCACGCCGTGGCCGCCATGCCGAACGTCGCGGGAGTCGTCCACCAACTCGCGGCGTTCGAGGTCGAGTACCTGGAGCGGCTGGACGGACAGTTGCCGGAACGTGAGCTCGACGATGCCGAGCGCTGCGCCGACCAGGCAATCGTGCTGTCGCAGGGGCGAATAGCGCACTACCACGAGACCAAGGGCCGGCTTCTGGCCCTCCGTGGTGAGTTTGACCCTGCCCGCGCGTCGCTCGCGCACGCGATCGAGATGGAGCCGCGGACCTCGCGTGACTACCTACGACGCCTGACGCAATATCAATCCACTCGCGTTCGCATCGACCTGATGCAGGAGCGCACCCGCTGGGAACGCGCGCACCAGCATTTCCGGACCGAGCTTGCCGAGTTCAAGGCGCAGCAACTTCAGCTCCTCGGGTTGCTGGCCGCCGTCGTGGCGTTCATCGCCACCGCCGGAAATATTGCGAGCCAGAGCAATGGAGCCGACGGCATCCGGCTGCTGTTGGTGGCGTCCGGCGCGATCGGCATCGTCTTCGGTACATTCTCCCTTGTCAACAACAGCAGGATTCGTCGGGTGGCTGCCACGATCGTCTTGGGCTGCGCCCTGATAGGAGCCGGAATGTTCGTGCCTACCTCTTGGATGCCATGATGAGATCGGATCGGCCATGAAGGTCTTGGACATGCTGACCACGGCTGGTGGCGTGGGAGCCAACGAGGACCGTGTCGGTTGTCGAGGCCCGCTGGCCTGGGTGATCGACGGTGCCACCGACTTGTACGAGGAGGCGGCACTTCCCGCCGACAGCGACGTGCTGTGGCTCGTCGACACCCTCGCGCGGCACCTGGATAGCGCCGGGACAAGGGGCTATCGGGGATCCGCAACCGAACTGCTGACGGAGATCTCGGAAATCGTGGCCCGGGAGCAGTCGGCATTGGGCTTTCCCGTGGACAGGGTTCCGCCGGCCTGCTCCGTGGCGCTGCTTGTCGATCGGGGCTCCCGCTACGACGTCACCCGGATCGGGGACGCTACCGCCGTCATTGTTGGCCGGGTGCCTGGCCTTCTTGCCACCGGTTACTTCGACCGTCGGGAGGCTGCGGCGGTGGGCACGGGTGAGGTCGACCAGCGACGGATCAGGTCCGCGATGCAGGAGCGGCGGCTGCACACGATGACGTCAGGAGATGTCGAGTCGGTCTTCTCCGGGCACCAGAAACGGAAGCTTCGTCCGCATTGCCTGGTGGGGGACTGGTCTGACGTCGACGACATCCTGTTGTGTACGGACGGCTTCGCCCGGCTGGTCACCGACTACGGGATATATCAGAGCTGGTCGGATGTGGTCTCCGATGGCCGAGCGCACGGGCTCTCGTATCTGGAGAAGCTGATCCGTGGCGTCGAGGCCGGTGCGGAGGGCCACAGCGGTCGATTCAAGCGATCCGACGATGTCGCCGCGCTGCTGCTGACTCCAGCCTGACGGAAGTCGTCCCAGATGAAAGGCATACCACGTGACAGAGCGGCCGCCCTACCTGGTGGAACGAGGCCCTGGTTATCTGGAGTACCAACTGCCGATCTCGGTGAAGCTGGTGGTGGATTACCACGGGCGTGTTCCGTTGCTCAGGAACGAACGCGACGAGTGGGAACTGCCCGGCGGCAAGCTGGAACCGGGCGAGACACCCGAGCACGGCGTGTGCCGGGAGGTGGCGGAGGAGATCGGCCTGACCGTTGCCGATGTCGATATCATCGACACCTGGGTCTACGAGATAACGCCGGTCCGGCACGTCTTCATCGTGAGCTACGGCGCGCGCTACACCGGTAACGAGCAGCTCGTGTACTCCGCCGAACACAAGGAGCTGGGTGTCTTCGGATACGAGGAGATTCCCAAGCTGCGCATGCCGGAGCCATACAAACGGACCATCGCCCGCTGGCGGCACCGGGCCGATCTGACCACGACATGATGCCGTCGTCAGAACAGGGTGTCGGGTCGCTGGAACAGCCTCCATCCCAGGCCGGGCTCCCATCGTGGCGGTCGCGATGGGCCTACGCCGAGGGGCGTGCGGCCTTCCTGGTGGCGGTCGGTTCTGGCCCGCCCGGCATGCTGGCCGCGCTGACCTTCCAGACCTGACCGAGTCCCTCGGGCAGCTCAGTGCCGACGAGCGGGAAACCCCTCCACAAGCTGCTGCGCAAGGCGGCCGGACTGCTCTGAGCTTCGCGTTCAGCGACGTTTTCGTTGACAACATCACTCGTGTATCCATACGCTTAACATGTTGGTTAAGTGAAGGAGGCCTCGGATGGCTGGCACCGACCAGCTCAGCGTGGTGTTCTCGGCGCTGGCCGACCCGACCCGCCGGGCGATCCTCGTCGAGCTGGCCGAACGCGACGCGACGGTCACCGAGCTCACCGCTCCTCTCACCATTTCGATGCCGGCGGTGTCACGGCACCTGAAGGTGCTTGAACGCGCCGCGCTCATCTCGCGGTCCCGGTCGGGCAAGTGGCGGGCGAGCCACCTGGAGGCCGCCCCGCTGCGCGAGGCGTCCGACTGGATCGAGCGCTACCGGCGGTTCTGGGACTCGTCCCTGACCCGCCTCGATGCCCACCTTGCCGCGGTGCAGGCCGCCGAACGGACAACGGATCGGGCGGCCGACAACCCCAAGGAGACCGATTGAACAGCGACATTCCGCAGCTCGCCATCTCGCGCGTGTTCGATGCGCCGCGGGAACTCGTCTACCGGGCCTTCACCGACCCCGACCACCTGGCGGCGTGGTGGGGCCCGATCGGCAACTCAGTGCCGCGCGATGAGATCGAGTTCGACGTGCGCCCCGGTGGCTTCCAACGGTGGACCGAGGTCAACGCGGCCGTACCCGGCCTTCGCGTGCGCATCCACATCGATCTCACCGACGTCGCCGACGATGAGCTGCTCGAAGGCGTCGCTGGACGCCGCGCTGATGAAGGCCCAGGCTGTCGCAGATGATCATCGAGAGGTAGTGGCATGGCCAAGCTGATCTACGTGAACAACATGTCGCTCGACGGCTACATCGAGGACGAACGCGGCGTGTTCGCCTGGTCGCCGATGGACGACGAGTTGTTCGTGTGCTACACCGACCTCCTGCGGTCCGTGGGCACGTTCCTCTACGGGCGGCGTCTGTACGAGTCGATGGCCGTCTGGGAGACCGACCCCGCTCTGGCCGCCCAGTCCGAACTCATGGCCGACTTCGCGAGCGTCTGGCAGGCGGCGAACAAGGTCGTCTACTCCAGCACCCTCACCGCCACGTCAACTGCCGACACCCGACTCGAACGCCGTTTCGATCCCACCGCGGTACGCGAACTGAAGGCCACCGCCGGCAGCGATCTCACCGTCGGAGGTGCCGACCTCGCGGCGCAGGCTTTCGCGGCCGGGCTGGTCGACGAGTGTCAGCTGTTCGTCTGGCCCGTGACCGTCGGCGGGGGCAAGCCGGGGTTGCCGACCGGCATGCGCACCGACCTCGAACTCCTCGACGAGCGTCGCTTCCGAAACGGTGTCGTACTTCTCCGCTATGGCGTTCTCGGACGGTGACCGACACCCCTGTCCGCCTCCCGGCGTCACCCGCCCGGCAGCTGTCGCTGCCGGGCGGGTTCATTTGACATCAAGCGCCCTTCAGGTTGCCTGCTGTTCGCATGGATCATGAGGAGTGGATCGAGCGGTACGCCACCGCGTGGCGTGACAAGGGCCCGGTCGCACGCGCGCGATAGACACCGACACATCGAAATTTTAGGATTAAGCGGAGGTCGACCCGCTCGCGCACGAACACGACCTGCTGCGCGAACGGTGCCTGCTGTTCGTCGCCTGCACCCGCGCCAGGGACTCGCTCTACCTCTCGTACATCGGCCGCCCGAGCCCGTTCCTGCCGCGATGAGTGAGTGAGGGGACAACACAGTTACCCGAAACGCGAGCTCCGCGTGACCAGGGCGTCGAATCCCGCCGTGCGGTTCTTCCCAAAGGCGGAAGAGTATGGGCAAAATTCATGCCGATGATCAGCGGTCGTGTTCGGGGGTGCGGTGGTTGTGCGGGTTCTGGCCGGGCGGTACGAGCTGGTGCGGGTTGTCGGCCGGGGCGGCATGGGGGAGGTGTGGGAGGGTCGGGACAGGGTGATCGGGCGACGGGTGGCGATCAAGCTGCTCCCGCACGACAGGCGCGACGTCGCTGGCGCCGAGTTGTTCCAGCGAGAGGCCCGCACCGCTGGGGCGCTGAGTCATCCGGGTGTGGTGACCGTGCACGACTTCGGTCAGGACGGTGACGACGGGTCGCTCTTCCTGGTCATGGAGTTCCTCGTGGGGCGGGACCTGAGGACGGTGCTGGACGAGGACGGGCCGCCGCCGGTGCCGACCGCGGTCGACTGGGCGGCGCAGACGGCGGCCGCGTTGGCCCGGGCGCACGAGGTGGACGTGGTGCACCGGGACCTGAAGCCGGCGAACCTGATGCTCACCCCGGACGGCCAGGTCAAGATTCTTGACTTCGGCATCGCCCGGTTCATGGAGTCGCTGCCGTCGAGCAAGGTGATGGGAACGTTTCCCTACATGCCGCCGGAGCGGTTCGACGGGCATCCCGGCAACGCCCGGTCCGACCTCTACGCGCTCGGCTGCGTCCTGCACGAACTCCTCACCGGGCGGAAACCGTTTGATGCCACCAGTCCGGCGTCGATGATGAGTGCGCACCTGACCAGGACCCCCGTACCGCCGGGTCGGCTCCGGCCCGAGGTGCCGGCCGCCTTGGACGACCTGGTCATGGAGTTGCTCGCCAAGGCTCCGGAGGACAGGCCGGCCTCCGCGGCCGAGGTCCGCGACCGTCTCCGTGGCCTCCCGGCCGCGGCGGCGACGTCCCGCCCGGTCATTGCGGACGCGGCGGCGCGCACCACCGCCCCGGCGACCCTCGTCGACCCCGGGAACGCCGAAACCGTCGGACCCGAATCACCTCCGGCGACGCTGAACATGACCCGACCGGAGACGCCCGCCACGCTCGTCGAGCCGCCGGAACCGACCCCGGAAACCCGGTCGGGCACGCGCTTGCTCACCCGACGGAGGGCACTGTGGCTCGGCGTCGCCGCCGCCGCGGCCGGGGCGGGCATCAAGGGTGGATACGCCCTGTACGGTCTCGGCGGGCGTGACGACCCGGCGGGTTCCGGGCGTCCGTGGTTCACGGCCGGAGGGTGCCCGCTCTCGCGTCTGGTGGTGGACGGCGAAGTGGCGTATGTCAGTGGCAAAGACGCCCAGCACTCCACCGTGTACGCGCTGAACCGGCTCAGCGGGGCGAAGAAGTGGTCCCATCGGATCGACGGCGCGGGCTACGGAGACACGGACCGTAAGAATGTCACCGTCCCGTATCCGCTGGTGGTCGGCGGAGCGGTGTACGTCTGGGGTCTGGACGGGCACATGTACGTCCTGGATGCCGCCACCGGTGCGAAGAGGTGGGAGTACACCGTGGGCGGCGTCGAGCTGCTGACGGTGTCCGGCGGGCTGGTGTACGTGTATGTCCACCACGAGAACGCCATCCATGCCCTCGACGCGGCGACCGGGGCCGAGAAGTGGGTGGCGCGGGCCGTCGGTGGCATCGATGCCCACGCGATGGTGGACGAGGTGGTGTACGCCTACATCGACAACCAGGGCAATCTGCGGGCCCTCGACCTGGCGACCGGGCGAAAGAAGTGGGACCTGACCGGCAGCTACGCCACGCAGCTCTGGACGGCGGGCGGGATGCTGTACGTCAGCCGCGAGGAGGATGTGCAGGCGCTGGACCCGGCGACCGGCGCGCCGCGATGGACGTCTCCGGTCGACGTGGACTCCAAGGCGGAAGGGGCGGTGGCGGACGGAGCCGCGTATTTCTTCTGCTTCTTCAAGGGTGACGAGTACTCGGGTGAGGCGGTGCACGCGCTGGACGGTGCCACCGGGAAGCGGAGGTGGTCCGCGCAGCCGGCGAGCCTGAGTAGTGCGCGCCTGCAGGTCGCTGACGGGACGGTGTACGTGCACGGGACCAGAACCACCTATGCGCTCAACGCGGCCACGGGGAGAACCAAGTGGTCGATCAACAGACCACTTGATGGCGGTCTCGAACTGGCGGTGGCCGACAAACTGGTGTATGTCAACGGGTCCTCCGACGACCAGACCGTGCATGCGCTGGACGCGGCCACCGGCAGGACGAGGTGGACCTCCTCCGTCAACGGCCAGCTCCTGCTGATCACGAATGAAAGGCTGTACGTCGCCAGCGACAACAATGACGCCATCTACGCGCTCGACGCGGCCACCGGGGCAGGCTGACCCGTGGAACGGCCGAGGCGTCCGGCGGCGCCGGTCCCGTCCGATGGTCCGCGGCGGGGCGGGTCGTCGCGTCGGTGGGGTGGGTCGGGTCTGACAGGCGACGCGGTTCGACGATAGACAGTGACACATTCAAATGTATAAAGTTTTTGTGTCCCACTCACCCCCCACTGGAGTGTGAACCGTGTCCCGTCGCCTGCTCAGTCGTGCCCTCGGCATCCTCGCTCTGGCCGCGTTCGGCGCCACCGCCGTCGGCGCCGGCCCGGCCGTCGCCGCCCCCGGCGGCAGCCTCGCGATCCGCAACGTCTGCTACACCACCAGCCAGGCCGGCCCGTACGCGGGCACCGCCGACCAGGCCGCGTCGATCTGGAACAACGCCACGGCCAACATCAACATGGCCAAGTGCGGTTCCAACGTGTCGATCCGCTACACCACCGGTGGCGGCTCGTACGCGGTCCGGTACAGCCTCGGCAACGGCTACGTCGTCATCGACACGCAGCAGGCGGCGCAGTACAGCCCGCTGCGGATCATGACGCACGAACTCGGGCACATCCTCGGCCTGCCGGACAACTACAACGGCAACTGCGCCATCCTGATGTCCGGCGGCAGCGCCGGCACCTCGTGCACCAACCCGTACCCGAGCAGCGGCGAGGCCGCCCAGGTCGACCGGAACTTCGGCTCGGCGCTCAGCGCCACGTCCTCGGCCGCCGATGGTGCCACCGTGTTCCAGGACAGCTGGCCGGCGCCCGCGGGCGCGCTGCGCTGACGTACCCGACCGGCGGCGCCTGATCGGGCGCCGACCCACCCGGCCCGGCCGGGGGCGACCGTCCACCCGCCCCCGGCCGGGCCGGCGTCGGCCGCGGATCAGAGCCTGATCGCCCGGCCCGGCCCGCCCGTCAGCGGGCCGGGGCGGGCTGGTCGAGGATCGCGCTGAACCGTTCCTCGGCCAGCTTCAACTGCTCGAAGATGTGCTGTTTCACCGGCGCCGACAGCGGGGTGTCCGGGCGGGCGACCAACTCGCGCAGGACCGGCACCAGTGGACGGTACTTCGCGGCCAGGACGGCGACCTTCGGCCCGGAGGTGTGGATGACGCCGACCCCGTTGTCGGTGAAGTCGGACACCTTGATGACCCGGGCCCACGGCTCCCGGTCGAGGCTGGCCGCCACGTGCTCCCGGTACTGCTCGTGCCGGTCCCGGTCGGGTCGCCACTCGGGGTTGGTGACCGCGCCGACCAGCCGGGCCACCCGGGCGCCGAACCGGGCCGCCAGCACCTCCAGCGCGGCGGCCTGAAGCTTGTCGGTCCGCAGGTCGCCGGCCGTGGCCACG
Organism: Micromonospora zhanjiangensis; assembly: GCF_042650605.1. Taxonomy (NCBI): domain Bacteria; kingdom Bacillati; phylum Actinomycetota; class Actinomycetes; order Micromonosporales; family Micromonosporaceae; genus Micromonospora; species Micromonospora zhanjiangensis. The sequence continues at coordinate 57,723 of NZ_JBHSBN010000017.1, forward strand.
CCGGCCAGTTCCGCCGGGTGGTCCTCCACCGCGTCGTGCAGCAGGCCGGCGACCACCACGTCGACGTCGCGTACCTGGTAGTGGTGGATCAGCCGGATCGCCACCCGCAGCAGGTGGTTGAGGTACGGTTCGCGGACCCGCCGGTCGTCGCGGTGCAGTTCGGCGGCCAGGTCCCGGGCCGCGGCGAGCCGTCGCCGGGCCGCCGCGTCGAACCGGTCGATCTCCAGTCGGAAGCGTTCCCGCAGCCCGGGCTCGCCGTGCAACTCGGTGATCGCGTGCATCGGCATGCTGCCCAGGTACGAGGGGAGATCCATGGGCAACTTTATATCGGGTCGCCGCCAGCGCCGCGTCAACGCCGGCACCCGGCGGTCCCGACCAGCTCCGTCCGCCGCGGCGGCCAGCCGGTCAGCCACCCGGGGCGGATGAGCCGCAGTCGGATCGGGTTGCGCCGGGAACGCGCCCGCGACGGAACCGGGGTGCGCGGTGGTCCCGCGAGGTGCGGCTCGCGGGAAAATGTCGTACCCCGGTCGCAACATGTGTCTATGGCTGCACCCGCGCTGTCCCGAGACGACACCCCGCCCCGGCGGTCGCTGCCGATGCGCGAGGCGCGCACCCGGCTGACCCAACTGGTCGGCCTGGCCGAGCTGACCGACACCGTCACCGTGATCACCCGCGACGGTGACCCGCGTCCGGTCGCGGCGATCGTGCCGGCCGCCGCCGCCCGGACCGCGGCGCAGGCCCGCGCCGACGCCGCCGGAGCCGAGGCCCGGTCCCGGGCCGACGCCGAGCGGATGGCGGCGGTCAGCGCCGGTTGGGCTCGCCGGCTCGACGAGGCGCACCGGCAGAGCGCCCGTCGGCACGCCGCCGAGTTGCGTACCGTCAGCGACGCCCTGGCCGAGGTCTGGGCCGAACTCGACCGGCGCGGGGTGACCCGCGCCGACCCGGCGCTGTCCCGGCTGCGCGCCGCGCACGCCGACCTGCTGCGACGGTTCGCCTGACGGTGAGCATGGCGTCCTCAGCCGCTGTGGGATGCTCGTCGCCATGACGGATCTTGGCAACCAGTCGGGGTACTGGAACTCGACCGGGACGTTGAAGACCTTCGGCCACCCGGTCGAACCGTCGTGGCTGGCAGGCATCGATCATCGGGCGCGCATCCTCGACTACGGCTGCGGTTACGGGCGGCTGGCGGGGCTGCTCGTCGAGCGGGGTTTCCAGAACGTCGAGGGGGTGGACGTCGCTCCCAACCTCATAGCCCGCGCGCGTGAGCAGCAGCCGGGTGCGCGGTTCACGGTTCTCGACCGTCCTCCTCGGTTGGACCGGGACGACGGCAGCGTCGACGTGGTGCTGCTGTTCGCGGTGTTGACGTGCATTCCCGGCGATGCCGCACAGCGGGAACTGGTGGCGGAACTGCGGCGGGTTCTCCGGCCCGGCGGACTTCTCTACGTCAGTGACCTGTGCCTGCAGGAGGACCAACGCAACAGTTCCCGGTACCAGCGGTTCGCTGCGAGGTACGGCACCTACGGTGTCTTCGAGACCGGTGACGGGGCGGTGTGCCGACACCACACCGTGGACTGGCTCGACGGCCTGGTGGCCGGTTTCGACCTCGTCGCCACCCGCGAGGTCCCCGTGGAGACCATGAACGGCCGTCCGGCCCGGGCCACCCAGCTACTGGTGGCCAAGCCGTGACCGTACCGCCGCTCCGGTCGTCCGCGGGGTGGGCCGCCGGTCCTACCGCGGCTCGGTGATCTCGGGCGTGTCCGGAGCCGGGACGGTCCGCTCGCCGAGGCGTACCACTCCCGGGCCGACCTGCAGCAGCGCCCGCCGGGCGAAGACCTGCTGGAACGTGGCGACCCGCTCGGACCGGCCTCGGCCGATGAAGCTCACCGCCCAGTGCAGCACGGTGGTGAGCCGGTTCTTGAAGCCGACCAGATAGAGCAGGTGCACCGCCAACCACAGCAGCCAGCCGATCAGACCGCTGAACCGGACCTTGCCGATGCTGGCGACCGCCGAGAACCGCGAGATGGTCGCCATGCTGCCCTTGTCGTGGTACGAGAAGGGCTGTCCGGTCTCCTTCCCCCGTAGCCGTCGCTTGATCTGGTCGGCCGCGTGCCGACCGCTCTGGATGGCGACCTGGGCGACGCCGGGCAGCCGGTTCAGCGACATCATGTCGCCGACCGCGAAGATCTCCGGATGGCCGGGCAGCGTGCAGTCGGGGTTGACCTGGATCCGGCCGGCCCGGTCGGTCTGCGCGCCGGTGGCCTCGGCCAGCCGGGCGGCCAGCGGGGGAGCGGCCACCCCGGCGGCCCAGATCTTGGTCATCGACTCGATTCGCTGATGCCCGCGAGGGGTGTCCACCTCGATGCCGGTGGCGTCCACCCCGACCACCCGGTTGCCCAACTCGACCTCGATGCCCATCTGGTGCAACCGGCGCAGCGCCCGGGTGGACAGGTGGTCGCCGAAGCTGGGCAGCACCGCGTCGAGCGCGTCGAGCAGGATCACCCGGACGCGCCGGGTGTCGATCCGCCGGTACTGCTTGGGCAGGGTGCGGTGGGCCAGTTCGGCGATCTGGCCGGCCATCTCGACCCCGGTGGGCCCGGCGCCGACCACCACGAAGGTCAACCACCGGTCGATCATCTCGGGGTCGGTCTCCAGCTCCGCCAGCTCGAACGCGCCGAAGATCCGCCCGCGCAGTTCCAACGCGTCGTCGATGCTCTTCATCCCGGGCGCGTTCTCGGCGAACTGGTCGTTACCGAAGTACGACTGGGAGGCGCCGGCCGCGACGATCAGGCTGTCGTACCCGACGGTGTAGCTGATGCCGGGAGCGGTCGCGGTGACCGTACGGGCGGTCACGTCGACGTCGGTGACGGTGCCGAGCCGGACCTCGACGTTGTCCTGGCGGCGCAGGATCTCCCGGATCGGCGGCGCGATCTCACCTTCGGAGAGGATCCCGGTGGCCACCTGGTAGAGCAGCGGCTGGAACAGGTGGTGCGCGGTGCCGTTGATCAGCGTGACGTCGACCGGCGCGTTGCGCAGCGCCTTGGTGGCGAACAGGCCGCCGAAGCCCGCGCCGACCACGACCACGCGGTGGCGGCCCTCAGCTGGTGTGTTCATCTGCTCTCCGGGTCGATGGCTGTCTCCGCTGTACGCTACGACCCGCCGGATGATCTCGCACGGTAACGGTGGAGCCGACCGGCCGACGGCCCGTCCGTCGGGTCGGCCGCTCGACCGTGGGAAACGTTGATCGACGCATGTCAAAGTTCTTGTCCTCGGCGTGACCGCACCGTGGGGCGCCGGGGAAGGCGGTCTCGCCCGGCGCCCGCTTTCGGCCTCAGAACTAGCCTCCTAGGATGCCTGAGGCGCAGTGCCACACCGCACCCGGCGACAGGACCTCGACCGGCGGGGACCGCAGCCACTAACGATCGGGGGCCGCGGGCGGGTCCACCAGGCTCAGGTAGGCACTGAGCTGGGCAGCCGCGGTGAGCATGGCGCGGCCGCGTACGGTCAGCCGCTGTTTCCAGTCGTCCAGCGCCCGGGCCAGGGCGTCGGTGCCGCCGGCCGTCCGGACCTGCCGGACCACCGCGGAGATCCGGTCCAGCGGGTAGCCGCCGCGCCGGAGCAGGTGGGCGAGTTCGGCGTCGCGCAGGTCGTCCGCGCCGAAGACGCGGTATCCGGTGCCGGGGTCCCGGACCGGAGCCAGGATGCCGGCGTCCTCCCAGTTGCGCAGGGTGGCCGGGGTGACGCCGAGCCGGTGGGCCAGTTCGCCGACGGTCCGGACGCCCGGGTCGGCCCGCCGGCGCGGGCCGGACCACCGGTCCGCGGCACGGTCGCCGGTCCCCGGGCGGGTGCTCGACCCGGCCGTGGTGGTGTCCGGCGCCGCCGTCAGGTGGTCCACCGCCTCGCGTACGGCGTCGAGGGTGTTCCGGTCCCGGAGCAGCTGTTCGTGGCTCCGGTCGATGATCAGCAGGGCCTCGTCGAGCCGGCCGGCGTGCAGCGCCTGCATGATCTGGCCGGCGGCCCGGTGTCCGTGGGCCGGCACGAGGGACAGGAAGGCCCGCAGCGCCGCCGCGTGCCGCTCGGTGTAGACCCGGTAGCCGCTGGCCGTCCGCGCGGCGGGCGGGAGGAAGCCGTCCCGCTCGTAGTTGCGGACCGCCTGGGTCGACAGGCCGTGCCCGCGTGCCAGGTCGGCCGGCCGCAGGTACCTCACGGTTTTGAGACTTTAGCGGAGTGGACTGCGCACCAGCCGGTCGGAGTCTCAACGAGGTTTTCACAGATACGATGGGGACACATGAGTCAAGACATTCGACCCTTCGTGCCTGCGGCAGTCGATCTGTTGGCCCTCGGCGAGCCGACCCACCGGGAACCGGCCTTCGCACTGATCCGTAACGAGCTGTTCGCCCAGTTGGTCGACCGGGGCTTCCGATCGATCGCCCTGGAGACCGACCGGGTGGCCGCCCTCGCCGTGGACGACTTCGTCCGGGAGGGTGTGGGAAGCCTCGACGCGGCGCTGCGGGACGGCTTCTCGCACGGCTTCGGCGACCTGGCCGGCAACCGGGAACTGGTCGCCTGGCTGCGGGAACACAACGAGAACCGTCCGCCGGAGGAACGGCTGACGTTCCACGGGTTCGACGCCTCGATGGAGACGATGAGTGCGCCGAGCCCCCGGCGGTACCTGGAACACGCCCGCGACTACCTGGGGTCGGATCTGGACATCGCCGCCCTGACCGGCGCGGACGACCGGTGGGAGCGCACCGAGGCGGTCCTGGACCCGGCCGCGTCGGTCGGTGCCACGGTCGAGGCCGACCGACTGCGCTCGATCGCCGACGACATGCTCACCACGCTCTGGTCGCGGGCGCCGGGACTGATCGGGGCGACCTCGCGGGCCGAGTGGACGCGGGCCCGGACCCATCTCGTCGCCGGTCTCGGCCTGCTGCGCTATCACCGGCAGGCGGCCCGGCACCTCGACCAGGACGCCCGGTGGTCGCTGCTGGCCGGCACCCGGGACGCGCTGATGGCCCAGCACCTGCTCGACATCCGGGACGTCGAGGCGGGTCGGGGCCCGACCCTGGTCTTCGCCCACAACCTGCACCTGCGGCGGAGCCCCAGCACGATGCGGATGGGGGACATGACGCTCGACTGGTACGGCGCCGGTGCCGTGGTGGAGTCGCTGGTGGGTGAGCGGTACGCCTTCGTGGCCGGCAGCCTGGGCCACAGCGGGGTGCTCGGGCTCGGCGCACCCGACCCGGACACCTACGAGGGGCATCTGGCCGAGCGCGTCGCCACCTGGGACCTGGTGCCGGCCACCGCCGTCGCCGCTGCCCGTACCCGTACCGACACCAGGCCGGAGCAGGGCTACTTCCCGCTGGACCGGGACACCCTCGCCGGGGCGGACGCGGTCCTGCACGTCACCACCGGCACGGCGGTGCCCTGACCCGACGTACCGGACCGGTCGGGGCCGGTGCGGGTGCCGGTGCGGTGGGGCTACCGGCCGGCCAGCCAGTCGGCGCCCCGACGCAGCGCCTCGGCCAGCGGCGGCGCGTCGGGGAACCACTTCGCCTCCCATTCCAGCGACAGCGCGCCGCCGTAGCCGACGGCACGCAGCGCGCCGAGCGCGTCGGCCAGCGGAACGATCCCGGTGCCGAGGAAGACCGGGTCCAGCGCGGTCGTCGACCGGACGTCCTTGAGCTGGACGTGGGCCAGCCACGGCCGCAGGATCGCGGCCGTGGCGGTGACCGGTTCGCCGTGCCGCCACGGGTGCAGCAGATCCCAGCCGGCCCGTACCCGGGGGTGGTCGACGGCCCGCAGGATCCGGGCCACGTCGGCGCCGCGCGGGTGCGAGTCGTGCGTCTCCAGCAGCACGGTCACGCCGGCCGGCAGGTCGGTGGCGACGGCCCACAACCGGCGGACGGCCCGTTCGTCGGCCGCCGCCCGTTCCCGGGCCAGCTCCGGCAGGTCGGTCCGGCCCGGCTCGTCGACCCGGGCCGGGTCGCCCGCCCCGGGCGGCGCCGTCAGCCGGGCCAGCTCGGTCGCGCCGGGAAAGACCCGCAGGTACGGGCAGCCGAGATCGGCGGCCAGCGCCGCGTGCGCCAGGGCGTCGGCGACACAGGTGGCGTCGTCCACCGCGTCGTCGGCGACCCGCACGTACGAGGCGACCACGAGCGGCCTGGCCCCGGCGGCATACAGGGTCTCCCGGGCCTGTCGCCGGTGGGTGGGGGTGAGGTCGACGTGGGTCGGTTCGTCGGGCGCGGCACGCAGTTCGAGGCCGGGCCAGCCGCTGGTGGCGGCCAGGGCGGCCACCTCGGGCAGCGGTAGTCCGGGGCAGCCCAGGGTGGAGAACGCCAGCGGCCGGACCGTCACGGCCCGGACCCGTCCGCGACGTGGTCGCGGTAGCCGGCGATCGCGGCGTCGAGGATGTCCCGGCCCGGGCGGGTCCAGAGCTGCTCGTGGAACACCTCCACCTCGATCGGACCGGTGTAGCCGGCCGCGTCGACGGCCGACCGGAACCGGCGCAGGTCGACGCAGCCCGCGCCGGGCAGGCCCCGGCCGAGCAGTACCCCGGCCGGCAGCGGGGTGATCCAGTCGGCGACCTGGAAACAGGCGAGGCGGTCGTCCCGGCCGGCCCGGTCGATCTGGTCCCAGACCTGGTCGTCCCACCACAGGTGGTAGGTGTCGACCACCACGCCGACCGCCGCGGCCGGGTACGGCGCGGCGAGGTCCAGGGCCTGCCCGAGGGTCGACACCACGCACCGGTCGGAGCAGAACATCGGGTGCAGCGGCTCGATAGCCAGCCGTACGCCAGCGGCCAGCGCGTGCGGCACCAGTTCGCCGATCGCGTCACCGACCTGCCGGCGGGCGCCGGCCAGGTCCCGGCTGCCGTCCGGGAGCCCGCCGGAGACCAGCACCAGGACGGGGGCGCCGAGGGTGGCCGCCTCGTCGATGGCGCGTCGGTTGTCGTCGTACCGGTCGGGGGTGGTGAAGAAGCCACCGCGGCACAGTGAGGTGACCGTGAGCCCGGCGCCGCGCACCAGGTCGGTGGTGCGGGCCAGGCCGTGCGCGGCGGTCTCCTCCCGCCACAGTCCGACGTTGCGGACGCCGGCCGCGACGCAGCCGGCGACCAGGTCCGGCATCGGCCAGTGTTTCGCGGTGGCCTGGTTGAACGAGAACCGGTTCACTGAACCACCCCCACGGTGGTGAGCCAGGCGCGGGCGCGATGCGCGGCGAGGTCGGCGTCCGGCAGCAGCCCGGCGGCGTCGGCCAGCCGGAGCAGTTCGATCAGGTGGCCGGGGGAGCGGCCGGCGTGCAGCCCGCCGACCATGGTGACGTGGTCCTGGTGGCCGGCGAGCCAGGCGAGGAAGACGATGCCGGTCTTGTAGTGGTAGGTGGGGGTGGCGAAGATGTGCCGGGCCAGCGGCACGGTCGGGGCGAGGACCTGGTCGTACCGGTCGAGGTCGCCGGCGTCGAGGGCGCGCAGCGCGGCGGCGGCGGGTGGCGCGATGGCGGCGAAGATGCCCAGCAGGGCGTCCGAGTACGACCGGCCCGGGCCGGTCCTAGGTTCGGCGTCGCCGCGGATCAGCGTCGGATAGTTGAAGTCGTCGCCGGTGTAGAGGCGGACCCCGTCGGGCAGCCGGCGGCGCAGGTCGACCTCGAACCGCTCGTCGAGCAGGGACACCTTGATGCCGTCCACCGTGGCCGCGTGGGTGTGGATCAGGTCGAGCACCGTGCCGGTGGCCGCGTCCAGGTCGGTGGAGCCCCAGTAGCCGGTCAGCGCGGGGTCGAACATGGGTCCGAGCCAGTGCAGCACGACCGGTCCGTCGGCCCGGCGCAGCAGCTCGTCGTAGACGGCGTGGTAGTCCTCGGGTCCACGGGCGGTGGCGGCCAGGTGGCGGCTGCACATCAGCACCGGGCGGGCGCCGGTGGCCTGCACCTGGTCGAGCTGTTCGGCGTAGGCGCGGCGGATCTGGTCGAGGGTGGCCGGTCCGGCGGGCAACTGGTCGGTGGCGACCCCGGCGACGATGGTGCCGCCGACGGTGTGCGCCTCCCGGGCGCTGCGGCGGATCAGCTCCATCGAGGTGGCGTGGTCCAGGCCCATGCCGCGCTGCGCGGTGTCCATCGCCTCGGCGACCCCGAAGCCGTGCCGCCACAGGTGGTGCCGGAACGCCAGGGTGGCGTCCCAGTCCAGGGTCGCGGGCGCGCCGGGCGTCGGGTCGGCGCGGGGGTCGGCGACGACGTGGGCGGCGGCGTAGCCGACCCGGGAGGTGAACGGCGCACCGGGTACGGCGTACCCGGCGCCGGTGCCGCTGAGCCGGTACGGGCCGTCCGGCAACGTGATCAGTGCGCTCACCGGCTCAGCTCCTCCAGGGTGATCCGGCGACCCTCGCGGGCCGAGCGCAGGCCCGCCTCGGCGAGTTGCACGCCGCGAGCGCCGGCCCACAGGTCCCAGCTGTACGGCGCGCCCTCGGCCACGTGTCGCAGGAACAGTTCCCACTGGGCCTTGAAGCCGTTGTCGAACTCCTCGTTGTCGGGCACGGTCTGCCAGCCGGCCCGGAAGTCGTCGGTGCTCGGCAGGTCCGGGTTCCACACCGGGCGGGGGGTGGCGGCCCGGTGTTGGATGCGGCACTCGCGCAGGCCGGCGACGGCGCTGCCCTGGGTGCCGTCGACCTGGAACTCGACCAGTTCGTCGCGGTGCACCCGGACCGCCCAGGAGGAGTTGATCTGCGCGACGATGCCGTCGTCGAGTTCGAAGATGCCGTAGGCGGCGTCGTCGGCGGTGGCCTGGTACTCGGCGCCGGTCTCGTCCCAGCGGCGGTCGATGTGGGTGGTGACGTGGGCGGTGACGGTTCGGACCCGGCCGAAGATCTGTTCCAGGACGTAGTGCCAGTGCGGGAACATGTCGGTGGTGATGCCGCCGCCGTCGGCGCTGCGGTAGTTCCACGAGGGGCGTTGGGCGGGTTGCCAGTCGCCCTCGAAGACCCAGTAGCCGAACTCGCCGCGGATGGACAGGATTCGGCCGAAGAAGCCGCTGCGGACCAGCCGGTCGAGCTTGCGCAGGCCGGGCAGGAAGAGCTTGTCCTGGACCACGCCGTGCTTGATGCCGGCCGCGTCGGCGCGGCGGGCCAGGTCGACCGCGGCGGCGAGGTCGCCGGCGAGTGGTTTCTCGGTGTAGATGTGCTTGCCGGCGTCGATCGCGGCGCGCAGTGCCTTCTCCCGCTCGCTGGTGACCTGGGCGTCGAAGTAGATCTGCACGTCGGGCCGGGCCAGGGCCGAGGCGAGGTCGGTGCTCCAGTTGGTCAGGCCGTGCCGGTCGGCGATCTCGCGGAGTTTGGTCTCGCTGCGGCCGACCAGGAACGGTTCCGGCCAGAGCCGGGTGCCGTCGCGCAGCAGCAGGCCGCCTTGCTCGCGGATGGCCAGCAGCGACCGGACCAGGTGCTGCCGGTAGCCCATCCGACCGGTGACGCCGTTGACCAGGATCCCGATGGTGCTCCGGGACATGCCGTACCTCCCCAGGTAAGCGCTTTCCTGTGCACGCTACGGACCGCACCCCGGTTGGGCAAGCACTTCTGTCCGCGCGGGACCGGCCCGACTATCCTCTTCTGCAACCGCACCACCGGTCCAACCGGTCGGTTCGGCGACCATCGATGGGGCGGGTTCGGGGGAGAGGGGCCGGGATGGCGACGTTGGCCGATGTCGCGCGCCGGGCCGGCGTCTCGTCGGCCACCGCGTCGCGGATCATCAACGGCAGCAGCAAACCGGTCGCCGGCGAGCTGCGCGAGCGGGTGCTGGCCGCCGTCGCCGAGCTGCAGTACGTCCCCAACGCGCACGCCCAGTTGCTGGCCCGGCCGCAGCGCAGCGTGATCGGCGTGATCGTGCACGACGTGTCCGACCCGTACTTCGCCGAGATCACCCGGGGCCTGCAGCGGGTGGCGACCGACCACGGCCGGCTCGTGATCATCTGCAACAGCTACCGCGACCCGGACAAGGAGGTCGAGTACGTCGAGCTGCTGCGCGCCCAGCAGGTGGCGGCGATCGTACTGGCCGGATCCGGGTACCAGGACGCGGCCGTCACCGCCGCGCTGGAGGCGAAGCTGCGGGCGTACCAGGCGGTCGGCGGCCGGGTCGCGGTGATCGGCCGGCACGAGTACGGCGGGGACGCGGTGGTGCCGGACAACGAGGCCGGCGGTCACCTGCTCGGCGCCGAGTTGTACGCGGCCGGGCACCGGCGGATCGGGGTGATCGCCGGTCCGCGCGGGCTGACCACCACCACCGACCGGCTGGCCGGTCTGCGCCGGGCCGCCCGGGAGTTCGGGCGCGCGCTGCCCGCCCGCCGGATCCGGTACGCCGACTTCGACCGGGCCGGCGGTGCCGCCGCGGCGGGTGCCCTGCTGGACGCCGAGCCGGAGCTGACCGCGCTGGTGGCGCTCAACGACGTGATGGCCGTGGGCGCCCTGGGCCTGCTGCGGTCCCGCGGCCTGTCGGTGCCCGAGCGGGTGAGCCTGGTGGGTTTCGACGACATGCCGGTGGCCTCCGACGTGACCCCGGCCCTGACCACGGTCCGGTTGCCGCTGGCCGAGATGGGGGCCCGGGCGATGACCATGGCGCTGCGCCAGTCCCGCCGGGGCGCCGCCGCGCGGGTGGAGCCGGTGGCCGCCGAACTGGTCCGCCGCGACAGCGTCGCCGCACCACCCGCCGACTGACCGCACCGCACGGCGACCGCGCCCCGCCGCGCGGTCAGATCGGCAGCCGGCCGGCCCCGGCGAGCAGTAGGACCGCGAACGGCACCAGCGGGGCCGGCAGCACCGGGCCGGCCCGCAGCGTCGGCGTCCAGCCCGCGTCGGTACCCAGGTCCGGGTCGTGCACCGCGTTGTACGCCCCGACCAGGTCCACCGGCCGCGCCGGTTCGCCGCCGGTACGCACCCAGTTGCCGGTGGTGGTGATCGCCGTACCGCCCCAGTCATAGATCAGGTCGGCCGGTTCGACGCCGGCGTCGAGGTCGAAGAAGTTGTCCTGCGCGTACAGGGCCGACTGCACGCCGACGCCGAGGGCGTACTCGAAACCCGGCCCGCCGAGCCGGTAGTAGTTGTCGTAGACGTCCACCTGGCCGAACCGGACCCGGGGCAGCCGTTGCAGGTCGCCGTCGAAGAAGTTGTGGTGCACGGTCACCTTGAGCCGGCCGACGTCCGGTCCGACCGTGTTGGACGAGCCGATCAGCATCAGCTTGTCCCGGCCCACGAACCGGTTGTAGGAGGCGGTGACCAGGCTGGCCGTGTGCGTGACGTCCAGCGACCCGTCGTGCACCTGTTGGCCACCGACCGGACCCGGGCGTCCTCCAGCGGGCCGCTCGGCGTGGTCCGTCCCCAGAGCGCGGGGTCGTAGGCGGCCAGGTAGCCGGCCGGCGTGTAGCCGGGGTCGGCGAGGTCGTCGCAGGTGAGGGTGTGCCCGTCGGCGGCGGAGAAGCCGTCGACCGTACCGTCCACGAAGATCAGCTTCGGGGTGCCGTCGGTGCGGTTGGTGGCGTTGTCCCCGCCCAACGCCCGGACCAGCTCGGCGCGGTTGGTGACCACGGCGGTCCGGGCGGCGCCGGCCGCCGCGCCGCCGGTGGTGCCGGGCCCGTCGGCGGCCCACCCGTCCAGGGCGGGCAGCGGCTGCCGGGCGAGCGCCAGTTCCCACCCGCTCGGTGACCGGCCGGCCCGGTCACCCGCCGTCGCCGGGCCGGGCGTGAGGACCAACGCCAGGGCGACCAGCGCGGCGCCGATCCGGGTCATCCGGCACCCGCCAGGGTCGCCTCGACGCCGTGCCGGTCCAGCGCGGTCAACCACTCGACCACCTCGGCCCGGACCCGCTCGTCACCGGCCAGTTCGGCGGGGAAGACCTCGGCCAGGCCGAACAGCGCGTCGGCCAGCCCGGCCGGGGTGTCCCGGCCGGCCGCCAGCGCCGCCCGAATCCGGTCGGCCAGCGGATCGTCCAGCGGCAACGCCGTACCGTCGTCGGCGGTGCCGCGGACGAACCGCATCCACGCGGCGACGACCAGCGCGGTCCACCGGGTCGACCGGCCGGCCGTCCGCAGGTCGGCGACCGTGTGCAGGATCCGCTGCGGCAGCTTCTGCGACCCGTCCCCGGCCACCTGGGTGGTGCGGTACCGGATCGCCGGGTTGCCGAACCGGGCCAGCACCTCGTCGCCGTACCCGATCACGTCGATGCCGGGCGGCGGCGCGAAGCTGACCGCGATCTCCTGCGCGATCAGCCGGCGCAGCACCGCCGGCAGGCCCGGGATCCGCAGCGCGTCGGCGACGGTCTCCCGGCCGGCCAGGGCGCCGAGGTAGGCGGTGGCCGAGTGCACGCCGTTGAGGGTGCGCAGCTTCAACCGTTCCCACGGGCCCGCGTCGTCGGTGAGCACCGCCCCGGCCCGCTCCCAGGCCGGCCGGCCGGCCGGGAAGTCGTCCTCGACCACCCACTGCCGGTACGGCTCGGCCGACACCGCCGCCAGGTCGGCCACCCCCAGCGCCAGGCGGGCCGCGTCCAGGGTGGCCGGCGTGCTGGCCGGCACGATCCGGTCCACCATCGTGCCGGGGAAGCTCACCCGCTCCCGGACCCGGTCGGCGACCGCGTCCGGCACCCGCGCCGCCGCCAGGCACTGCTCCACCAGGCCGCGCAGCCGGCGCCCGTTCGACGGCAGGTTGTCGCAGCTGACCAGGGCGAGTGGTCCGGCGTCGACGGCCGCGCGGGCGAGCAGTCCGCGCAGCAGCAGGCCGGGCACCGTGCCGGGCGGCCGGTCGCCGGCCAGGTCCGCCGCGAGGTCCGGGTCGGCCCGCAACCGGCCGTCGACCGGATCCAACTGGTACGCCTTCTCCGTCACGGTGAGGGTGACCACCCGGATCGCCGGGTCGGCGAGCAACGCCACCACCGCGGCCGGGTCGGCGGCGGCCCGGCGCACACCGGTCAGCGCGCCGACCACCCGGGTACGGCTGCCCGCCTCGGACAGGCTGGTCACGCTGAACAGACCGTCCTGCGCGGCGAGCGCCTCGACCACGTCGGCGCTGCGCGGGGCGACCCCGACGACGCCCCAGTCGCCACCGGCCGCCGCCACCGCCTCCTCGGTGTAGACCGCCTGGTGCGCCCGGTGGAACGCGCCCAGTCCGAGATGGACCATCCCGGCCGGTACGTCGCCGGGCCGCAGCAGCGGACGGCTGTCGGCCGGCACCCGGTCCAGCGTGGCCAGCGCCAGCCGGGGCGCCTCGGCGGCGCTCACCGCCACACCGGCCCGTCCGGGAAGCGGTACCGGGCCACGGACTCCGGTCGCATGGTGGTGCTGTAGCCGGGTTGGTCGGGCAGCAGGTAACGGCCGCCGCGGGTGCGGACCGGGTCGACGAAGTGCTCGTGCAGGTGGTCGACGTACTCGACCATCCGTCCGTCCAGGTCGGTGCCCACCCGCAGGTAGTCGAAGATCGCCAGGTGCTGGACGTACTCGCACAGGCCGACACCGCCGGCGTGCGGGCAGACCGGTACGCCGAACTTGGCCGCCAGCAGCAACTCGGCCAGCACCTCGTTGACCCCGCCGACCCGGCAGGCGTCGATCTGCATCACGCCGATCGCCTCGGCCTGCAGCAGCTGCTTGAAGATCACCCGGTTGGCGGCGACCTCACCGGTGGCGACCCGGACCGGCGCGACGGCGCGGGCGATCCGGGCGTGCCCGAGGATGTCGTCGGCGTGCGTCGGTTCCTCGATCCAGTACGGGTCGACCTCGGCCAGCGCGGCCATGTTGTCGATCGCCTCGTCGACGTCCCAGACCTGGTTGGCGTCCATCATCAGCAGTGCGTCCGGGCCGATCTCGGACCGGATGATCCGGGCCCGGCGCAGGTCGTCGGCGGGCCGGCCGCCGACCTTCATCTTCACCGCCCGCCACCCCTGCCGGTACGCCTGGCGGGTCAACGCGCGGACCTTGTCGTCCGGGTAGCCCAGCCAGCCGACCGAGGTGGTGTACGAGGGGAACCCGTCGGCGTCCAGCACGGCGAGCCGGTCGGCCAGCCCCGCGCGGCCCCGGTCCAGGATGTCGGTGGCCTCGGCCGGGGTCAGCGCGTCGGTGATGTGCCGGAAGTCGACGCTGGCCACCAGCTCGGCGGTGGGCAGCTCGGCCAGGAACCGCCACATCGGCTTGCCGGCGAGCTTGGCCCGCAGGTCCCACACGGCGTTCACCAGCGCGCCGGTGGCCATGTGGATGACCCCCTTCTCCGGGCCCAGCCAGCGCAGCTGGTCGTCGGCGACCAGCGACCGCCAGAATTCGACCGGCCGGTCGGCGATCTCCTCGACGGTCCGGCCGGCCACGTGGTGGGCCAGCGCTCGGATCGCGGCGCAGGTGATCTCGTTGCCCCGGCCGTTGGTGAAGGTGAACCCGGCGCCGGTCACCCCGGCGTCGGTGGTCAACTCGACGTAGCTGGCCGAGTAGTCGCCCCGGTTGATCGCGTCGGAACCGTCGCCGTCGCGGGCCGTGGGGAACCGCACGTCGTGCACCGCGACGCCGGTGATCGCGGTGCTCACGCGTCGCCCCCCGCCCGGTCCAGGCGGAACACCCGCTTGGGCAGGTGGTAGGCCAGGTCGACGACGGTCTCGGCGGCATCGTCCAGGGGCAGCCGCCCCTCGGCGACCAGCCGGGCCAGGTATCCCGCGTCGATCCGGCGGGCCACCTCGTGCCGGACCGGGATCGAGCAGAACGCCCGGGTGTCGTCGACGAAGCCGGCGGTGTTGTAGAAGCCGGCCGTCTCGGTCACCGCCTCCCGGAACCGGCGCAGCACCTCGGGCGAGTCGAGGAACCACCAGGGCGCGCCGAGGTAGACCGCCGTGTACCCGCCGGCCAGCGGGGCCAACTCCCGGGTGAACGTGTACTCGTCCAGGGTGTAGAGCACCAGTCGCAGCCGCGGGTCGTTGCCGAACGCGTCCAGCAGCGGGGCCAGCGCGTGCACGTACTCGGTGGCCTGGGCGACGTCGCCGCCGACGTCCCGGCCGTGCCGGGCGTGCAGCCGGCGGTTGTGGTTGCGCACGGCGCCCGGGTGCAGTTGCAGCACCAGGCCGTCCTCGACGGACATCCGGGCGAACTGCAGCAGCATGTGCGCCCGGAACGCCTCCGCGTCGGCGGCGTCGGCGGTGCCGCGCAGCCCGCGCTCGTACAGGTCGGCGGCCTCCCGGTCGGTCAGCGCCAGGGTCCGGGCGGTCGGATGGCCGTGGTCGGAACTGGTGGCGCCGGCCGCGACGAACGCCGCCCGCCGTTGTCGCAGCGCGGCCAGGAAACCCGGGTACGTCCCGGTGTCCTCACCGGCGACCTCGGCGAGCCGCTCGACGTTGGTCCGCCACCCGTCGAACTCCATGTCCACGACGTTGTCCGGCCGGAAGGTGGTGATCACCCGGCCGCCCGGGCCGCCCCACCCGTCGGCGGCGAGCTTGGCGTGCCGGTCCAGGTCGTCCAGGGGCGACTCGGTGGTGGCCAGCACCTCGATGTTGAACCGCTCGAACAGCGCCCGGGGCCGGAACGCGGGCTCGGCGAGCCGGTCGGCGATCTCGTCGTAGACCCGGTCGGCGGTGGCCGGGGACAGCGCGGTGTGCACCCCGAAGACGTCCCGGAAGGTCAGCTCCAGCCACAGCCGCGACGGGGTGCCCCGGAACAGGTGCCAGTGCCGCGCGAACCGGCGCCAGATCTGCCGGCCGTCGGCCTCCACCGGGCTGCCGTCGACGCTGGGCACACCCAGCTCGGCCGGCGGTACGCCCTGGCTGAACAGCATCCGGGTGAGGTAGTGGTCCGGCACGACGAGCAGCCGGGCCGGGTCGGGGAACGGCGCGTCGTCGGCCAGCACGCCGGGGTCGACGTGCCCGTGCGGCGAGATCAGCGGCCGGTCGGCCACCAGCGAGTACAGCTCCCGGGCGATGGCCCGCTGGGTGGGCTCGGCGGGCAGGAGCAGGTCGGCTCGGGAAACGTCAGGCACGGGGCGGATTCTCCTCGGGGGTGCGGCGGGGGCAGGGCGGCGTCGGCGGTGCGGCGATCGGCGGCGATCGGCGGTGATCGGGCGGCGCGGTCGGTCGGGCTCAGGACACGTCGAGCAGGTCGGCGACCCGGACCGGTCGGCCGGTCTCCATCGACCGGTTCGCGGCCAGGCCGGTGAGCAGGGCGAGGGCGCCGTCGCGGGCGGTGGCGCCGCGGCCCAGCGGGTCCCGCTCACCGCCGAACAGCACCGCGGTCATCCGGGCGTCCGCCCCGCCGTGGCCGGTGCGGCTCTGCCCGGGCACCGGGATCTGTCGGGGCGGGGCCCAGAACGGGCGCAGGGTCAGGGTGGCCGACCCGGACTCGACGGCGGCCTCGGCGCCGTGCAGGGCGGCGCCCTTGAGCGCGCCGGCCGCCGCCGGGCTGACGAAGTCGCTCTCCACCACGTCCAGCTCCAGCCGGCCGCGGCTGCCGTTGAACATCACCCGGTAGCCCTCCCACGGGGCGTACGCGGTCAGGTGGTACGTCATCGTCGCGCCGCTGGCGTAGCGGACCAGCACGGCCATGTCGTCCTCGATGGTGACGCCGGGGGCGAAGACGTTGCGGTCGCGGTGGTAGCCGTCCTCGTGCTCGGCGTCCAGGTACAGCTCCCGCAGTCGCGGGTGCCCGGCCAGCCGCAGCGCGAACGGGTCGCCGTCGGCGGCGGGGGAGGCGTGCACCCGGTCGTAGTCGCGGGCGTAGCCGTGCCGCCGGCCGGACTCGCCGTAGAAGAACAACCGGCCGTCCGCGTACACCTGGGTCGGCGCGCTGTTCAGCCACCAGTTGACCAGGTCGAAGTGGTGGCCGGCCTTGTGCACCAGCAGACCGCCGGAGTTGGCCTTCTCCCGGTGCCAGCGGCGGAAGTAGTCGGCGCCGTGCCGCACGTCGAGCAGCCACTCGAAGTGCACCGAGCCGATCTCGCCGATCTCACCGTCGGCGAGCACCCGGCGGACCGCGGCGAACAGCGGGTTGTACCGGTAGTTGAAGGCGACCGACACCTGCCGGCCGGTGTCCGCGACCGCGTCCAGGATGCGCCGGCAGCGCGGCGCGTCGACGGTCATCGGCTTCTCGGTGACCACGTCCCGGCCGCTGCGCAGGGCCGGCACGATGTACTCGTCGTGGGTGCGGTCCACCGTGGTCACCAGCACCGTGTCGACCCGTTCCCGGTCGAGCATGGCGGCGAAGTCCGCGGCCCGGTAGGTCGGCACCGGGGGCCGGCCGAGGTGGGTCAGCCAGCGGTTGTGGGCGTCCATCCGGGCCTGGTTGACGTCGGCGAAGGCGACCAGGTCGGCGCTGTCCCGATGGTCGACCACCAGCGCCCGGACGAACATCTCGGCGCGGGCGCCGGTGCCGACGACGGCGTAACGCTTCCGGCCTCCGTCGCTACCTGGCATCCGTGCCACCCCTCGTCGCTACAAACGTTTGCAGTCGAAAAAAGCACGGTCGATGCGTTGCCGTCAATGCCCCGGCCGCAACCGGTGGCCTTTGAGGCCATACATCCGGGTATGGGAGCTTGGTGGGAGCCCGAACGCAATCTCTTCGTAATCGATGAGCGTTGACATGGGAGCAAGCGTTTGCATTAATTGCTGCACCCCGGAACGACAAGCCGGACCCCCGCCGAAGGGACCTCGTGTGCCAGCCACCATCCGGGACGTCGCGCGAGCCTCCGGAGTGCACATTTCCACCGTCTCGCGGGCGTTCTCCGCACCGCATCTGGTCAACCCGGAGACCCGCAGCCGGGTGCTGGCCTGCGCCGAGCGGCTCGGCTACCGACCCAACCGGGCGGCCCGCGCGCTGATCACCGGCCGGACCCACAACGTCGGCCTGATCGTCGCCGACATCGCCAACCCGTTCTTCCCGCCGCTGATCAAGGCCGCCGAGAGTCAGGCCCGACACCGCGACTACCACGTCTTCGTCGCCGACACCAACGAGGACCCGGCCGCCGAGGAGGAACTGGTGCACGCGTTGGCCAAGCAGGTCGACGGCGTGCTGCTGTGCAGTCCTCGAATGAGCAACAGCCTGATCGAGCAACTCAGCCGCGAGGTGCCGCTGGTGCTGATCAACCGGCAGGTGGCCGGCCTGCCGGCGGTGATGATGGACAACGGCCAGGGCGCCCGGTCCGCGATCGACCACCTGCTCGCCCTGGGCCACCGGGACCTCGCCCTGCTCGGCGGACCGCGCGGCTCCTGGACCAACCGCGAGATCCGCCGCTCCGCCGTGGCGGCCGCCCGCGCCGGCGGCGCCGACCTCACCGTGCTCGGCCCCAACCCGCCCACCGAGTCCGGCGGCAGCGCCCTGGCCGAACAGGTCCACCGGTGCGGCGCCACCGCCGTGCTCGCCTACAACGACCTGATGGCGATCGGCCTGATCGAAGGGCTCGACGCGCTCGGGATCCGGGTGCCGCAGGACGTCAGCGTCGTCGGCATCGACGACATCGCGTTGAGCCGGCTGACCCGGCCCAAACTGACGACGGTGGCCACCCCGGCCGCGGCCGCCGGCCGCACCGCCGTCGACATGCTGCTGCAACGGGACGCCACCACCCGGGCCGGCCGCGGCGCGGGCCGGGGCGGTCCCGGCGACGACCGTCGCACCACCGCACAGGTCATGCTCCAGACCGAATTGGTCATCCGCGACTCCACCGGGCCCGGCCCGGCGGTCGAATCCCACCGGGCCGCAGCCGGCGGTCCGGACCGGCAGCGCACCACGCCGACCGCGAACGCGGTCGTCGCCCCCTGAGCCCCTCAAGGAGTGAGCGCACATGCACCTTCCGATGCCCGAGCCGGTGCGACCGCGGGCGGCGGCGCCGTACCGCACCGTGCCGTCCCGCCGTCGGCTGCTGGGTGGCCTGGTGGCCGCCCTGGTCGCCGTGCCGTTGACGTTCGCCGCCGCGGGCTGCGGCAACGACAAGGCGAGCGACGACCCGAACGCGCCGGTCAAGATCTCGGTCTTCTGGTGGGGCGGCGACGCCCGGGCGAAACTGACCGAGCAGGCATTGGCCCTCTACACGAAGAAGCACCCGAACGTCACGTTCGAGAAGACGTGGCAGGCCAACCAGGGCTACTTCGACAAGCTCGCCACCCTCACCGCCGGTGGCAACCCGCCGGACATCTTCCAGATCGACGACAACTACCTGACCGAGTACGCCACCCGCAACACCACCCTGGACATGATGCCGTACACCGAGAACGGCAAGCTCAACGTGGACAAGTTCCCCAAGAGCCTGCTGCTGTACGGGGTGGTCGACGGCAAGCTCGCCGGCGTCGCCTCGGGCGAGAACACCCAGGGCCTGGTCTACGACAAGACCCTGCTGCGCAAGGCCGGCGTACCCGAGCCGACCACCGGGATGAGCTGGGAGCAGCACATCGCCTGGGCCCAGCAGGTCACCGAGAAGGCCAAGGTGCCGGGCACCCAGGACCCCAGCGCCGACTACAAGGCGTTCTGGGTGTGGCTGCGCCAGCAGGGCAAGGACCTCTACGAGGGCAAGAAGCTCGGCTTCACCGCCGAGGACGTGACCAAGTGGTTCGAGCTGTGGAAGGGCGCCCGCGACCGCAAGGCCACCCCCACCGCGGACGAGATCCACGCCGGTAACCAGACCGACATCACCAAGCAGCTCGTGGTCACCGGCAAGGCCGCCACCAGCTGGGTGTGGGCCAACCAGCTACCGGAACTGGCCAAGAACACCAAGTCCGAACTCGGGGTGGTGGCGTACCCGGGTGACCCGAGCGCCCAGTGGGCCCGCGCCTCGATGTACTACTCGGTGTTCCGGGGCAGCAAGCACAAGGACGTCGCGGTCGACGTGATCAACTTCCTGGCCAACGACGTCGAGGCGGGCAAGGCGCTCGGCACCGACCGGGGCCTGCCGTCCAACACCGACGTCCGGCAGGCCGTCACCGACGGCATCTCCGACCCGAACATGAAGCTGTCCATCCAGGTCGAGAACGAGCTGTCCGCCAAGTTCGGCCCGGCACCCCAGGTGCCGCTCAAGGGCCACAGCAAGGTCAAGGCGGAACTGATCAAGGCGGCCGAGAACGTGCAGTTCGGCCGCGCCACGCCGGCCAAGGCCGCCGAGCAGTTCATCACCACCTGCTCGGCCGCGATCGCCTGACCGCCGTGTCCCGTACGTCCGAAGGAGGAGACCGTTCGTGGCGTTGACCACGGCGTCCGGACCGGTCCCGCGCGCCACCGCACCCGCCCGGACCGCCGCCCCCCGGCGGCGGCCCGGAGCGGGCCGGCGCGACGGCCCGGCCGGGTACGTCTTCCTGTCCCCCTGGCTGATCGGCCTGATGGGCATCACGGCCATCCCGATGCTGCTCTCGCTCTACCTGAGCTTCACCAACTACGACGTGCTCACCCCGCTGTCCGAGGTCGAGTGGGTCGGGCTGGCGAACTACCGCCGGATGTTCACCGCCGACCCGTCGTACTGGCACTCGGTGCGGGTCACCGCGACGTTCGCGCTGGTCGCCGTACCGTTGAAGCTGGCCGCGGCGCTCGGCGTGGCGCTGCTGCTCAACCGCGCCTGGCGCGGCGTCGGATTGTTCCGTGGGCTGTTCTACCTGCCGTCGCTGCTGGGCGGCAGCGTGGCGCTGAGCATCGTGTGGCGCACCATGTTCAGCGGCGACGGCTCGGTGAACTCGCTGCTCGCGATCTTCGGCATCACCGGCGAGCCCTGGGTGAACGACCCCGACTGGGCCCTGCAGACCCTGATGGTGCTGGCGATCTGGCAGTTCGGCGCACCCATGGTGATCTTCCTGGCCGGGCTGAAGCAGGTGCCGACCGAACTCTACGAGGCCGCCGCCGTGGACGGCGCCGGCGCGTGGCGGCGGTTCTTCCACATCACCCTGCCGATGCTCTCCCCGGTCATCTTCTTCAACCTGGTGCTGGAGACCATCCACGGGTTCCAGGGCTTCACCGCCGCGTTCGTGCTCAGCAACGGCACCGGCGGACCGGTCGACTCGACCCTGATGTACACGCTGAACCTCTACATCAAGGGCTTCACCGACCTGGAGATGGGCTACGCCTCGGCCATGGCGTGGGTGTTCCTGCTGGCGATCGGCCTGGTCACGGCGGTGCTGTTCAGCACCGGCCGGTTCTGGGTGCACTACTCGGACGGAGCGGACCGATGACGGCGGCGAGCGTGGCGACCGGCCACCGGCGGGGCATCGGCCGGCAGGCCGTCCGGCTGGTGATCCTGCTGGCCATCCTGGCCGTGGTGCTCTACCCGCTGATCTGGATGCTCGGCACGTCGGTCAAGTCGCCGCAGGAGATCGTCAACAACACCGGGCTGCTGCCGGACGCGTTCACCCCGTCGAACTACACCGACGGGTGGCGCAACTTCGACGTCGGCTTCGGCCGGTTCTTCGTCAACAGCGCCCTGGTCAGCCTGCTGGTGGTGGTCGGCAACGCGCTGTCCTGCCTGCTGGCCGCGTACGCCTTCGCCCGGCTGCGGTTCCGGTTGCGCCGGTTCTGGTTCGCCATCATGATCGGCACCCTGCTGCTGCCCGGGCACGTACTCATCGTGCCGCAGTACATCCTGTTCCGGACCCTGGGCGTGGTCGGCGGCGACTGGCCGTACCTGCCGCTGGTGCTGCCGCACTTCCTGGCCACCGAGGCGTTCTTCGTCTTCCTCATGGTCCAGTTCATGCGCGGCATTCCGGCCGAACTGGACGAGGCCGCGAAGATCGACGGCGCCAGCGCGTACGGCATCTTCCGGTACGTCATCCTGCCGCTGAGCCGACCCGCGCTGGTCACCACAGCCATCTTCTCGTTCATCTGGACCTGGAACGACTTCTTCCGGCAGTTGGTCTACCTGTCCCAACTGCCGGACTACACGGTGCCGGTGGCGCTGACCCTGTTCATCGACTCGACCAGCCAGAGCGCCGTCGGACCGATGTTCGCCATGTCGGTGCTGTCCCTGCTGCCGGTGTTCCTCTTCTTCGTCGCGTTCCAGCGGATGCTCGTCGAGGGCATCAACACCAGCGGCCTGAAGGGCTGACCGCGATGTCCGTCGACGCTGGAGTCCAGCCGACCGTTCGCCGGGACTGGCGGGACCTTGCCCGGGACGCCGCCGACCTCGCGCTGCTCGGCATCCTGGCCACCCTCGCCGCGCTGCCGGTGCTGACCGCCGGCGCGGCGTTCGGCACCGCCAGCGCCGCCGTGCACGACTGGGCCACCGACGGAAACTGGCCACCGGTACGCCGTACCGTCGAGCGGTTCCGCCGGGGCCTGTTGCCCGGCGCGGTGGTGGGCCCGCTGGTGCTGGCCGGCGTGGTGGCGCTGGTGGCCGACCTGGTCGCGCTGGCCCGCGGCGCGGTGCCGGGCGGGCCGCCCCTGCTCGTCGTCACCGCGACGGTCGCGGCGGCCCTGGTCGGCTACCTCGGCCTGGTCGTGGTCGGGGTCGGCGGTAGTGACGGGCGCGGCTGGCGGGCCGCGGCCCGCGCGGCGGCCACCGACTGCACCGCCCGACCCGCCGGCTGGGCGGCCACCACCGGCGTCGGCGCCCTGGTCGTCCTGATCGGCCTGCTGATCACCCCGGCCGCGGTGCCGATCCTGCTCGGCTACGCGCTGGCCGCGCTGCACGCCGTCTCCCGCCGGTTCGGCGTGGGGGAGGCCCGGTGAACGGCCCGGCTCGGGTGGCGCTGATCGGCGCGAACGGCCACGGCCTGCACCACCGGCGCAACCTGACCCGGCTCGCGGCGCAGGGGGTCGTCGAACCGGTCGCCCTGTGCGACGTACGACCGGTCGAGGAACCGGGCGACGTGCCGGTCTTCACCGATCACCGGGCGCTGCTGGCGGAGACCCGACCGGACGTGGTGATCGTCTGCACGCCGCCGCACACCCACCTGGAGATCGCCCTCGACGCGGTCGCCGCCGGTGCGGACCTGCTGCTGGAGAAGCCGCCGGTGTCGTCGCTCGTTGAGCACGACGTGCTGCTGGCCGCATTGGATGAACACGGGCGGGCCGGGCAGGTGGGTTTCCAGGCGCTCGGCTCGGCCGCCCTGCCCGACCTGGTGGCGGCGGCACGCCACGCCGCTCCGGCCTCCGTCGGTGTCGCGGCGTTCGGGTCGTGGTGGCGGCCGGACAGCTACTGGCGGCGGTCGCCGTGGGCCGGGCGGCGCCGGATCGACGGGCGGTTCGTCGCCGACGGCGCGCTGGCCAACCCGTTCGCGCACGCGGTGATGCAGTCCCTCGCGGTCGCCGAGGCCGGCCTGGGCTGGCCGGCCGGCCCGGTCACCGTCGAGCTGGAGTGGTATCGCACCCGGGACATCGAGGTCGAGGACACCGCCTGTCTGCGGCTCACCGACCGGGCCGGCACGACAGTGCTGGTGGCGGTGACCCTGTGCGCGGTGCCGTTCGTCCGCGGCGAGATCCACGCCGGCGGCGCGGTACTCGAATACCCCACCGACCGACTGCGTTCGCCCGGCGCCGCCGACTTCCGGCCGCCCGCCGGCCGGGTCGACCTGCTGGAGAACCTGATCGCGCACCGGGCCACCGGCGTGCCGCTGGTCGCGCCGCTGGCCCGGACCCGGCCGCTCACCGCGCTGCTGGAGGTGCTGGCCGCCGCGCCCGCCCCGGCGGCGATCCCGGCCGGCTTCCTGGTGCCGCACCCGGACGGCGACGGCCTGGCGCTCGCCGGCGTCGACACCACCCTGCGTACGGTCGTGGAGACCGGCGCCCTGCCGTCCGAACTGGACATCCCCTGGGCCGTGCCGCCCTACCGGACGGTCCTCGACCTGCGACAGAAGGAGTCCTCAGATGCGTAAACTCGCCTTCGCCGACGTGGTCGGCGGCGCGATACCGGCCGGCCGGCTGGTCGACCGGGGTGGCTTCCGCCGGTACGACGAGCCCGGCTTCCGCACCCACGACGAGCCCGGCACGCACACCCACACCGTGCCCGAGGTGTTCTGCATCTACCAGGGCAGCGGCACCATCGAGATCAACGGCGCGGCGGCCGACCGGTTCACCGCCGGGGACGTGCTGCTGATCGAGCCGGGCGAGGACCACCACCTGATCAGCGACGGCGACGTGCCGTTGGTCTTCACCTGGATGCACCTGCAGGAGTGACGGCCGCTCAGCCGTCCCCGGGTTCCCGGCAGCCGGGTGGGCGGAACGCGGCCACGAGGGCGGCGACCCTGGCCGCCCGTTCCGGGTCGGCGAGGTCGTCCGAGAGTTCGTTGTGCTCCCACATCAGCAGGCCGAGCTGTCCGCGCGAGATGACGTAGTGGTTGCGGGCGTTCCCGCCGGACCCGTCCGGGCTGATCAGGTACGTGCCCTCGGGGGTACGCACGATCAGCGCGGGACCCAGTGACGGCTCCTTGGTCAGTAGGCGCACGGCGTCCACAAGATCGGTCATCTCCGGGGTCGGGCGGCGGTCAGAACTCATCGGCATGGTCTTCGCTCCAGCTTCGAGGCGTGGATACGGGAAGTCGGGCTGCCGCCGTCGACACCCCGGTCACGTGTTCCGCGTCGGTCTGACGTCGGCGACAATGTGGAGCGTGCCGATGACAGTCCGCCATCGCTACACCCGGAGGTGTGGGCGATGATCGCTATACCTGCGGGTATACCGGCCGCCGACAGCGGGGGCATAGTGGGAACCGTAAGAGCCCGACACCGTGCTATCCGGCGACGAGTTGCCGCCAGCCCGAAGATTGAGCGTCCTGTCGTGATGCTGCCGCGCGTTGAGGACCACCCGCATTGATCGAGACGCCGTCGGAGATGCTCGACCGGCCCGAGATCAGACGCGCACTCCAGGCCGGTGACTGGTCGACGGTGCTCCAGGTCCTCGTCCGGGAAACCGGGGCGTCGCAGACCGACATCGCGGTAGCGGTTGGCATCTCCCAGCCGCACGTCTCCCGGCTGGTCAACGGCCGGAGCAGGGAGCCGGGCATCCGAACAGTGCGAGCCCTCTGCGACGGCCTGGGTATTTCCCGCGCGCTCGCGGGCTTGCTCGACGACCGGGAGGACGCCACGAACCGCCGCCAACTCCTGACCGGCGCCGCCGCCTCGGGGCTCGCCCTGATCGGCACCGTCGACGGTGCCGTCCCGACCGAGTCGCACGACGACGAGCGGCTGCTGACGATTCCGTCCGCCACCTACCGGCGACTGGAACAGCGTCTCCCGTCCCGCAGCCTCATCGCGCCGGTCGGCGCGCACCTGGCCCTCGTCCGACAACTCGCCACGAGCACCGGACACTCGCCCGCGCACACCCGACGGCTGTACGCGGTGCTGAGTGAGACGGCGGGCCTGGCCGCGTGGCTGTACGTCGACGTGGAGGATCGCGCCAACGCCCGACGTCACTACCTGCTCGCCGTACGGGCGGCCGAGCGGTCCGGCCATCCGCTCCTGCCCGCGTACATGCAGGCGAGCATGGGTCAGCACGCGGCGAACTGCGGCGACGCCACCGACAGCGTCCGGCTGGTCGCGGATGCCCGCCGCCGGCTGCCTCGGTCCGCTCCCGCCATCGCCTCGATCTGGATGGACGCCGTCGAGTCCCTGGCGCTCGCACAGCTCAGGGACCGAAGCGCTCTCGCAAGGCTGGATCACGCCGAGGCGAGGCTTGGCCGAGCCGCCTACGACGAGCCGGTCTGGCCGTGGATCTTCAGATTCGACGAGCGGAAGATCGCCGCAGTCCGGGTGCAGGTGGCGGCGAAGCTCGGCCGAGCGGACGTGGCCGGGCGAGCGCTGCGAGTGGTGGACCCGAATCAGGCACCGAAGCCCCGGGCGGTTACGGACGTTCTGCGGGCCGAAGTCCTCGCGCAGGCCGGCGACGTCGACGAGGCGTGTCGGGTCGCTGCGCAGGCCCTCGACGTCGGTCGGGCGTACGACTCGGAACGGGTGATCCGAGCCGTGGCCACCTTCCGCACCACCCTCGGGTCCCGACGGTCCACCCGTGCGGTGGCGGAGTTGGACGAGCGCCTGCACTCCAGATACCGGGAGGAGTCCTGACGACGATAGCGGTAACGGGTCATCGTGGGCTGCCGCCGGAGGTGGCCGCACTGGTCGTCGCCGGCATCGACGCTGAACTGAGCAGGCTCGTCCCGTCGGGGGAGGGCCTCGTCGGACTCTCCTGCCTGGCGGACGGGGCCGATCAGTTGTTCGCTGCGGCCGTCCTCGATCGCGGCGGGCTTCTGGAGGTGATCGCGCCCGCGCAGGAGTACCGGGACGGGCTGCCCGACGCCGACAAGCCCCGGTATGACGAACTGCTCAGCCGTGCCCGGGCGGTGCATCGCTGCGCCCATCGCGAGTCGACGGCCGAGGCTCACATGGACGCCAGCCGCGTCATGGTGGATCGAGCTGACCACCTCATCGCCGTGTGGAACGGCGAGCCGGCACGCGCGTACGGCGGGACGGCGGACGTTGTGGAATACGCGCGGGACAAGGGCGTTCCAGTCTCGGTGGTATGGCCACCTGGCGCGTACCGCGAGTGACAGTCGATCGCACCGGAGACCTACGGGGACGTACTGCTGGTAACGCCCGACTGGCAGGGTCGCGTAATCCAACTGTCTTGTATTCGCGTTCATGGCTCGTCCGCTATCACGGTGAGTCACACGGAGCATGGTGCTGGCGGCGAGATCTGCATCCACGATCTTCGTCTGATGACGCGGCGGGCGATCTGGATGCCGTACTGACCGTGAGGGCTGATAATTGCTCGGTCATGGCTGAGGGCCAACTGGTCGCGGTTCGGCGCAGACTTCCAGAAGGAACGCGGGTCCAGGAAACGGTCATCGAGGTTCCCGCGGGTGTCGGCCGAGCGGGTAGGACGGGGCAGGACATGGACCAAGGCACCCGCGACGAGATGCTCGGCCGCTTGGCTGAGGCAGTCGGGTCCGTCACAGTCGCCCACCCGACGCGGGTTGCCATCGACGGACCGCCCGCCGCAGGCAAAAACCACCCTCGCCGACGAGCTGGCCGTCGTCTTGCGCACACAGGGCCGCGACGTCATCCGCGCGACAATCGACGATTTCCTCTTTCCCCGGGCACAGCGCTACCCGCGCGGCGAGTACTCGGCCGAAGGCTGCTACTTCGACACCCACGACTACGATGCCCTGAACCAATTTCTGCTCGATCCGCTCGGCTTAGGCGGAGATCGACGCTTCCAACACGCGGTCTACGACCGCACAGCGGACACCGCGCTGTCCCCACCGGTCATGACTGCCCCCGCCGACGCCGTGCTGGTCTTCGACGGCGTCTTCCTCATGCGCCCGGAGCTGATTGACCGGTGGGACCTGCGCATCTTCGTGTCGACCGCGCTCGAGACGACCGTGGATCGTGCCGTGATCCGAGAGCGCCGGGTGTCATCTCGGGCCGAACTCGAACGGCGCTGGCGCGAGCGTTACATCCCCTCCCAACAGTTCTACTTCGCTACGGTCCGCCCGACCGATCACGACGGCAACCAGGTCAGCTCGGCGTGACGCTGAGTAGCGCGCGGATCGCGGCATGACAGGGCGTATAGCGCACCCGCTCATGATCCATAATGGCTAGCGTGCAAACCGTCCCCACCGGCGCCACACCCAGTCAGACTGTTCGCCGACGCCTGCGCTCGCTGGCTGCCCTGGAACTCATGAACATCCCACTGCAAGGCGGGGTATGGTTCGGCCTTGTCGGGCTACCGGCTACGGCAACCAACCTGGTCGGCTTCGGCCTGTTTGCGCTATTACTTATCGAGGGCGCCGCGTACTGGGTAGCCAAACGGCATCAGATGAGCGTTCGCCGACGCCACATTCCGGCTTTGGCTGCCTTTCGCGCGGCCCGCATCGTCAACCCGCTGTTCCTGGCCGCTGGCCTCGTGGCCACTGGATACGTCGCGGCGACGGATCCAGGGCGCACCTCCTGGCCAGGACTGGCCTTTGCGCTGTTCGCGGTCCTGGAGCATGTCAACTACTTCTACGTCCAGCTCATGCATGACACGCTCGCGGACCTGCGCCGACTACGGTCGGTCGGTCTGCGTGTCTCTCACCTCGCCCGCGACATCGCGCGGGCCGCGTCCAGTACATCTGTGCGATGACGACCTGACGTCACTTCTTTCCGGCCTACCCGCCGATGCCGAGTCGGGTCTTCTGAATCTTGCCGAGGGCGTTGCGGGGTAACTGGTCGACCAGGTGGACCCGTCGGGGCCGCTTGTGCGCCGCCAGCATCCGCGCCACGAAGTCGATCAGCTCGGCCGCCGTCACCCCGTCGCCCACCACGTACGCGGTCACCTGCTGGCCCAGGTCGTCGTGCGGGGTGCCGACCACCGCGGCCTCCCGGACGCCCGGGTGGGCCAGCAGCGCCTCCTCGACCTCGCCGGCGCCGATCCGGTACCCGCCGCTCTTGATCAGGTCGGTGGAGGCGCGGCCCACGATCCGGTGCCGGCCGTCCGGCCCGATCGTCGCGATGTCGCCGGTGCGGAACCAGCCGTCGTCGTACCGGCTCGCCGCGTCCGCGTCCGGCCGGTTCAGATAGCCGCCGAACAGGGTCGGCCCGCGGACCAGCAGCTCGCCCATCGCGACCCCGTCGGCGGGCACCGGCCCGCCGTGCTCGTCCACCAGCCGGGTCTCGACGCCGGGCAACGGCACGCCGACGGTGCCCGCCGCGCGCGGCCCGTCGGCCCGGGCGCTCACCGTGATCAGGGTTTCCGTCATCCCGTACCGCTCGACGACCTGGTGCGACGTGAGCCGGCGCAGGCCGTCGAAGACCGCGCCCGGCAGCGCCGCGCTGCCGGAGACCAGCAGCCGGGCGGTGCGTAACGCCCGGGCGGCGGCCGGTTCGGCGGCGATCCGGGACCACACGGTCGGAACGCCGAAGTAGAGCGTGCCGCCGGCGGCGGCGTAGGCCGCCGGCCGCGGCCGTCCTACGTGGTCGATCCGGCCGCCGACCCGCAACGGTCCGAGCGTGCCCAGCACGAGACCGTGTACGTGGTGCAGCGGCAACCCGTGCACGAGCAGGTCGTCCGGGGTCCACGCCCACGCCTCGGCGAGCCCGTCCAGACACGCGGCGATCGCCCGCCGGCTGATCAGTGCTCCCTTGGGCAGGCCGGTGGTGCCGCTGGTGTAGAGGATCAACGCCGGGTCCCCGGCGTCCGGCTCCGGTGGCCGGCTCGCCGAACGCCGGTCCAGGCTCGTCGGCACGGCGGGCAGGTCGGCCCAGTCGGCGGGCCGGCCGTCCGGGGTGAGCAGCGCCGCCGCCGCGCAGTCGCGCAGGATGTGGTCGCGTTCCATCGGCCCGGCGTCCGGCGGCACGGGCACCACGGTGACCCCGGCCAGCAGCGCGCCGACCACGCCGACCACGGTCTCCAGCGAGGCGGTCGCCTCGACGGCCACCCGGTCGAGACCGCGCACCTCGTCGGCGACGGCCGCCGCGCTGGCCAGCAGCCGGTCGCCGGACACCGCCCGTCCGGCGACCCTGATCGCGTCCGGACGCTCGTCCGGCGTCTCGGTCAACGCCGCCAGCAATGTCATGTTCCACCCTCCGGACCGCACGCGCGTGACGACGGGACAGCGACTCGGTCCGAGCCTACGGCGGGACGGCCCGGTCGCGGTGTCACGTCCCGCCGGGATCGAGGGCCTGGCGTTGCGTCGGGCTGAGGCGGTCCGGCCGGGTGGTGACGGTGTAGGTCCGGGACGCGAGGCGAGACCCATTTCCTCCTGCCGTCGACGGATCCGCTGGAGGACACCCAGACCGTCGCGCTCTACGGTGTCGGACCCCTGCGGTAGAAATAGCGGCGTCGAGGGACGGCCGGGGCGGGAAATCCGCCGGGTTCCGGGCGTCCGCATGCCGGTTGGCGGGGAGGTCGAGTGGTCGAGGACGAGGACAGCGCCGCGGTGCGGCGGCGCAGCGTCGTACGGGTGGTACCCCCGCTGCGACCTCGCAAGTTGGCCAAGGTCCCGTTCGTGGAGTTGGCCGACGGCCGGTTGCAGGGCGTGGTCTCCAGCGGCTCGGACATCCAGCGGGTGTACGTCTCGTCGGTCACCGCCGGCAGCCACGGCTACTCGTGCAGCACCAACAACAACCGCCCGTGTGGCGGTAACGGTCTGTGCAAGCACCTGCAGGCGCTGGTGGCCGAGGCGGTCGGCCAGTACGGCGTGGCCCGGGTCGCCCGCTACCTCGGTCTCGACGACGCGGACGGTTCGGCCACCCCGGACGATCTGCTGGCCCAGCTGGGCGGCGGACCCGAGCGGACGCCCGCGGCCACCGTGTTCAGCCGGTTCCTGCGGCACCTGTCCTATCTGGAGCTGCCGGAGAGCGCCGACCCGATCCCTGAGCTGCACTGGTTCCCGTCCACCCCGGCGGTGCGCTGATGTTGAGCACCCAGCTGGCCGAGCTGCTGGCCGGCCGCCCGGCCGGGCTCGACGAGACCTTCGACCTGGTGGCCGGGTTCGACGACGGGCTGACCGGTGGGCTGGGTCGCCTCGACCCGCGCGGGACGGCCGCGTTGACCGACCTCGCCGGGGCGCTGGCGGGCAGCCCGCTCGGCGTACCGGTGGCGGAGGCGGTGGCTAAGGTCGCCGCCGGTTCGGTGGGGCAGGAGCAGTTGACCGCGCTGGCCGGTGGGCGTACCGCCCTGCTCGGCGCGGCGCACGACGCGCTGCTGGCCGGCGCCGACGCGGCGCTGGGCCGCTCCCGGGCGCCGTGGGAGCCGCCGACCGCCGACACCGACGCGGGGCCGGCTGTCGACCATGTGCTCGGCGGCGCCCGGTCCTGGCTGCACGAGCTGGCCATCGCCGGCTGGCGCGGCGTCGACCACGACCTGGTCGCCGCCGCCGGCCAGACCATCGACACCCTGTACGCGCAGCCGCGCCTGCGCCGGCTCGCCGTCCTGCTCGACGGCCTCGCGGTCGAGCTGCGGGCCTGCGCACCCGTGGCGACGATGGATCGCCCGCCCGTTCGACGGTGGGCCGACCTGTGGGCGCGGGCGCTGTTGCTGGCGCACGGCGGCGGCTGGAGCGCACCGCCGGGCCCCGGTCCCACGGTGTCCGGCCGGCTGCTGGTCCTCGGCGTCGACGTGCACGAGCACGGCACCGCCGTCCAGCTCCAGGCGCACGGGCTGCTCGAAGCCGACGACGGCGGTCCGTCCCGGCTGGTCCGCACCGGGGTCACCGCCGCGAAGGTGGACACCATCGTCGGGCCCGCCGTGTGGCGGCTGTTCGCGCGCTACCCGGTGCTGCTGGGCGCGCTGGCCGACCGCCGCGCCGTGCGGGTCACCGACCTGCCGCTGCTGCCCGGCGGGGACCTGCTGTGGCGGGACGAGCGGGCCCGGCCGGACGAGGTGGTCGACCCGTTCGCCGCCGCCCGGGTGCGGCTCGCCGGCGCGCTCGCCCCGGCCGTGCCGCCGCTGGACCGGCACCCGGTCCGGATCGCCGAACCGGTGCTCGTCGAGGGTTACCGGGCCACCGTGCGCACCGACGACGGCGCGGTCGAGTTCGACCTGGCCGGCGCGAAGGTCGAGGTCGACCTCGACCGGCTGCCGAGCTGCGGCCCGCTCACCCCGGCCCTGCTGCGCGCCTCGTCGGCCTGCCTGGGCCTGTTGCGCTGGGACGGCGGGCGGTGGCTGCTGCAGCCGCTGGGCGTACAGGCCACCGTCAAGAAGCAGACCACCGCCGTACACACCGGCGACTGGGCGGCCGGACCCACCGACCCCAAGGTGGTCAAGGCCGAGGCCCGCGCCGGTGACGCGGTGGCGGTGCTGCGCGAACGGGCGGGACGGTTGCTGCGGAGATGAGCGGATCGGAGATCAACGCCGACGAGAACCGGCGCCAGGTGCTCTACTGGCGGCTGCTGGCCCGACTGTTCGACCACGAGGAACAACCGGCGCTGGAGGCGGCGAGCGTGGCCGTCGTCGACGACCTCGGCCTGCCGGCCGCGCTGCTGGACCCGTCGGTCTCGGTCGACACCATCGTGCAGCGCTTTCCGGAGCTGGCCGGCGAACTGCGCGGCCTGATGGCCAGCACCGACCCCGCCGAGGACAGCGACCGCCCGGCGGCGGCCGTCGGACCGGACAACCCGGCGTCGTACCGGGCCGGGCCGGCGGAGGTGCGCCGCGCCGCGCTGGTCGCCAAGCTGCTGCTGAACGTCTTCGCCACCGGGTCGGGCAACGTCACCGCCGGGCAGTTGGCCGGCTGGCAGTCCGACGCCGGCTGGCTCGAACAGGCGCTCGGCGCCGAGCCGGGTCAGCTGCGCGGGCGACCGAGCGAAGGCGGCATGGGTGAGGTGCTGGCCGGCATCGAAGGCGACCTGGTCCGCCGGATGCGCCTGCGCGAGGTGCTCGCCGACCCGACGCTGGCCCGTCAACTGACCCCGAGCATGTCGCTGATCGAGCAACTGCTGCGGGACAAGTCCAACCTGTCCGGGGTGGCGCTGGCCAACGCCAAGGCGCTGATCCGCCGGTTCGTCGACGAGGTCGCCGAGGTGCTGCGGACCCAGGTGGAACAGACCAGCGTCGGCACCCTCGACCGGTCGGTGCCGCCGAAGCGGGTGTTCCGCAACCTCGACCTGGAACGCACCATCTGGAAGAACCTCACCAACTTCAGCCCCGAGGACCAGCGGCTCTACGTCGACCGGCTGTACTACCGCCACACCGCCCGGCGCACCACGCCGGCCCGGTTGATCGTGGTGGTGGACCAGTCCGGGTCGATGGTGGACTCGATGGTCAACTGCACCATCCTGGCCTCCATCTTCGCCGGGCTGCCCAAGGTCGACGTGCACCTGATCGCGTACGACACCCGGGCGCTGGACCTGACCCCGTGGGTGCACGACCCGTTCGAGGTGTTGCTGCGGACCAACCTCGGCGGCGGCAACGACGGGCCGGTGGCGATGGCGCTGGCCCGGCCCAAGATCGCCGACCCGCGCAACACCGTCATGGTCTGGATCTCGGACTTCTACGAGTTCGACAGGTCCCAGCCGCTGTTCGACGGGATCGAGGCGGTGCACCGCTCGGGGGTGCGGTTCATCCCCGTCGGCTCGGTGAACAGCTCCAACCGGGAGATCGTGAACCCGTGGTTCCGCCAGCGGTTCAAGGACCTGGGCACCCCCGTCATCTCCGGCCACATCCGCAAACTCGTCTTCGAGCTCAAGAACTTCCTCACCTAGGAGAATCCACCATGACCGACGAGACGCTCCGCGCCCCCGCCGAGGTCAAGTACGCCGACGAGCTCGACTGGCTGGAATCGGTGGACGACGGCCCGAAGCCGTACTCCTGGCGGCTCAGCCCGCGGATGGTCCGGTTGTTCGTGCTCGGTTCCGAACGCGCCGACGGCCTGGACCGGCAGATCGACCAGAAGTGGTTCGGCGACCGCAGCTTCGTCGAACGGGCTATCGTCACCCTGGCCTCCGACCGCGGCCTGCTGCTGATCGGCGACCCGGGCACCGGCAAGAGCTGGCTGGCCGAGCTGCTCGCCGCCGCGATCAGCCGCAACTCGACGCTGGTGGTGCAGGGCACCGCCGGCACCACCGAGGACCACATCAAGTACTCCTGGAACGTCTCGATGGTCATCGCCAAGGGCCAGTCCCGCCAGTCGATGATCCCGTCGCCGATCATGACGGCCATGGAGAGCGGCGTGATCGGCCGGTTCGAGGAGCTGACCCGGTCCACCAGCGACGTGCAGGACGCGCTGATCTCCATCCTGTCCGAGAAGTACATCTCCATCCCGGAGCTGGACGACGACAACATCGTCTTCGCCAAGCCCGGATTCTCGATCATCGCCACCGCCAACAGCCGCGACCGGGGGGTGAACGACCTGTCGTCGGCGTTGAAGCGGCGGTTCAACTTCGTGCGGATCCCGGTGGTGACCAACAAGCGCAGCGAGGCGGAGATCGTCCGGTTCCGTACCACCGAGTTGCTGCGCCGGCACCGGATCGAGCTGGAGGTGCCGCCCACGCTGCTGGACATCCTGCTGCAGAGCTTCGCCGACCTGCGGGCCGCCTCGGCCGCCGCGGGCAGCGACGACGAGAGGCTGGAGTCGGCACTGTCCACCGCCGAGCAGATCGGCGTGCTGGAGGACGCCGTGCTGCACAGCCAGTTCTTCGGCGACCGGACGCTGCGGGCCCAGACGCTGGCCGCCTCGCTGGTCGGGTCGTTGGCCCGGCGCAGCCCGGAGGACCTGGCCATCCTCAACAAGTACTGGCACGGGGTGGTCGAGCCGCGCAGCAAGGCCGACGGTGGCGAGTGGCCGGCCTTCCTGGACGGTGGCCGCGAAGCGATCGCCACCCTGTCATGACGGCGACCCCCACGGATGCCGACCCGGCCGAGGCCACCGCCGGACCGGTCCCGCACCAGACCGACGAGGCGCCGGCCGGCGCAGGCCTCGGACCGGCCGGCACCGGCCCGTTCGGGCGGCTGCGGGAGCAGTTGCTCGACGCGGCCGTCGCGTTCGCCGACGGGCCGGCGGCGTTGCCGGACATCCTCACCGGGCTGGTCGACGACGTCGACCGGGCGCTGCGGGAGGAGGTGGAGATCTTTCCGGTCTGCCACCACTCGCCGGCCTCCGGCCTGGCCATGGTCCGCCGGCTGCGTGAGAAGCAGCCCAAGGTGATCTACCTGGAGCTGTGCGAGGACCTGCGCCCGCTGCTGGACGAGTTGCGCAACTGCCGGCTGCCGGTGGCCCTGCAGGCCTTCGCCTCCGACCTGGACGGCTTTCCGGAGAAGTCCGGACCGCTCAGCGTGGTCGCGCCGATCACCGAGGCGTCCGCCGAGTACCAGGCCATCGCGTACGCCCTGGACACGCCCGGCGTCGAGCTGGTGCTGGTGGACCGCTCCACCGACCACGTCTTCCAGTGGGCACCGCGCCCGGCACCCGGCGGCACCCCGGCCGACGCGCCGCCGCCCGACGGAACGCCACCGGCCGGGACCCCGGCCGGTGGACCTCCGCACGCCGGGACCCCGGCCGGTACCGGCGCGGGTGAGCCGGCGGCCGGGGAGACCGGCGGCGAGGAGGCCGCGTTGCACGGTGACGCGGTCGGCGTCGAGATCGGTGACCTGCGGCCCCGGTTCGCCGAGCTGGAGGAGCACCTGCTGCACCACGGCAAGGTGCGGCACTGGTCGGAGTGGTGGGACCAGTACGTCGAGCAGCCGCTGTCCGGCGCCGACTACGACACGTACCGGCAGGTCATGGTGTTGATCGGCAGCCTGTTCCGGCGGCTGCGCCCGGCGGACGGCGCGCCGCTCACCGAGGACGCCGACCGCGAGCGCTACATGTGGACCCGGATCCGGGAACACCTCGCCACCTCCGGCGTCGACCGGTCGGCCTGCCTGTACGTCTGCGGCGCCTTCCACGCCGCCAGCCGGGTCGAGCAGTTCGGCTCGGCGGGGGAGCACACGTACGAGATCTCCCCCCGGACGAAGACCCGCTGGCTGTACGGCCTGATCCCGTCCAGCCACTCGGCCATCGAGGCGCAGTTCGGGCTGGCCGCCGGTTCGGTGTCGATCGCCGCGGCGACCTGGCGCAAGGCGACCACCCGGTCCGGGCT
Source organism: Micromonospora zhanjiangensis (assembly GCF_042650605.1). Classification (NCBI taxonomy): domain Bacteria; kingdom Bacillati; phylum Actinomycetota; class Actinomycetes; order Micromonosporales; family Micromonosporaceae; genus Micromonospora; species Micromonospora zhanjiangensis. The sequence goes on from NZ_JBHSBN010000017.1 coordinate 93,157, forward strand.
GACCCCGTTCCAGCTCGCCGGGCCGAAGGGTGCCCGCAAACGGACCGGCCGCAAGCGGGCGGCGGCGGTCGCGGGCGCGCCGGCACCGGTGACCGACCGGCTGTCGCACTTCCTGGCCAGCCCACCGGCGCTGGACCACCTCGACGAGGCGGAGCTGCTCGGCTGGTGCGTGGACATCGTCCGGCTCGCCCGCGGCAACGGCTACCTCGCCAGCACCGCCGACGCGATCGCCGTCTTCGAGACGTCGATCCTGCTGGCCGGGCTGCGCAACCGTGGTCGACCCACTCCGTACGACTTCACCGACGCGGCGGTGACCTGCATCGAGAAGGACACCGTGCCCGGCCGGCGGGACGTGCGCCGGTTGTGCGAGATCCTGCTCGGCGGCGACCGGATCGGCCAGGTCGGCTACGCGGCGCTGCCACCGCTGGCCCGGGACGTGTACGACCGGCTCGCCCCGCTCGGGTTGGACCTGGAGAAGCGTACGGTGCAGCGGGCGCTGCTGGACCTGACCGCCGACCCGCACCTGCGCCCCTGCTCGGACCTGCTGTGGACGCTGCGCCGGCTGCTGCCACCCGGCGCGGTCCGGCCGATCATGGGCGAGCGGCGGCTGGGGGAGCGGTCGGTCCAGGAGAGCTGGGACCTGGCCATCGGCCGGCACCAGCGGGACGTCATCGAACTCGGCTACCAGGGCGTCACCGTCGAGCAGGTGCTGGAACTGCGGCTGCGGCAGGCGGTCCGGGCGCCCGACGCCACCGCGGCCACCGCCCTGGCCGCGGTCGAGGACGCCCTGCTCTACCTGCGTTCGCCCCGGCTGGTCGAGGAACTCGGCGAGCGGGCGGTGCGGCTGCTGGCCGCCGAGCGGACGGTGGACGACGCGCCCGAGGTGCTGCGCCGCATCCGCCGGCTGCTGACCCACTACCGGGCCACCGGGCCGGCGCTGCCGGCCTGGTGCGAGGACTTCGTGACCGTCGGCTACGCGCAGTACTGCACGTTGCTGCCGACCGCCTTCACCGAGGAGCAGACCCCGGCCCGCCAGGTGGCCGCGATGCTCGGTTTCCTGTTCAGCTTGGAGAGCCTGGCCCTGTCGCTGGGTTGCGAGCGGATCCAGCTCGAACTGGCCGTGCGGCAGTCGCACCCGGAGGCGCCGCCCAAGGTGGCCCTGCTCTGGGCGGCCCGCTCGCAGCTCGGCCTGCTGACCCTGGCGCAGTTGCGTGAGCGGTGCGACGAGCTGCTGGCCAACCCGCTGGTCGTACCGGCCTTCCCGTTGTACCTAAGCGGGTTCGTGCAGGCGTTGGAGCCGGTGCCCGGGCTGGCGCCGTTCGTGGTGGAGGTGCTGTCCAAGGCGTTCGCCCGGCTGCCGGACCCGGTGCTGCTGCCGTGGCTGCCCACCCTGATCACCACGTTGCGTGGCCAGGGCGGTGACCTGGTGCCGGTGCTGATCCGCGAAGCGGGCCGGACCTTCCCCGCCGGCCTGGCGGCGCTCGACGGGTGGACTCCGCCGTGGTCCGCCACGGCGCCGACGACCGCGGCGACGGCGGCACCGGTGGCCGCGACGTCCGGGCCGGCGGTGGACCTGCTGGCCGGCCACCCGGCGACCTGCGACGCGGTCGCCGAGCTGCTCGGCTGCGTCCCCGGCTGGGCGGTGCCCGGCGCGGGCGGAGGCGGTCCGACCGGTGTCGCGACGGCCGCCGGACCGGCGGCGGCGCTGCTGGCCCGGCACCCGGACACGGCGGTCGCCATCGACGATCTGCTCGACACGTGACGGGGAATGCCAGTCTCGCACTAGCGCCGAGAGGTTTGTTGTGGAAACCTATTGGCATGACCACTGAGCCGTTATCTGCCGGCGGCGATCCCCGCCGACTGCTGTCCGACGTACGTTCCCTGGCGCACCAGGTGCGTCTCGACCAACGGATGACCTGGGTGGCCCTGCTGGTGCTGGGCGTGGCGACGCTGGTCGGGATCCCGTTCGACTGGCTCGGCATGACCGTGCACTGCCACCCGGACAACAGCTGCGAGTTCGCGCGGTGGGGCCTGCTGTACTACTGGCCCGTGGCGCTCCTGCTGGCCTACGCGGCGATCGCCGTCTCCTATGTGCGGACTGCCCGGGCGCGCGGGCTCGGTGCCCGGGTGGTGCCGTACGCGATCACCGGCGCGGTGACGGCCGTCGGGTTGGCCGCAATACTGGTGGCCGCGCCCCTGTATTTCCGGAGCCACCCGCTGCCGGACCAGCCGCTGCCGTACTGGTGGTTGATCCTGGACCGGTTGCTCATGCCCTGGGGCCTGATCGGGATCGCGCTGTTGGTGCTGGCCCGGCTGGAGCGCAACCTCGGGTTGCTGCTGTTCACCCTCGCCTACCTGGCCCTGGTGCTGCTGGTGGTGCCGACGAACGAGGGTTGGGGACTGGCGGGCTGGGGAGTTCAGGCTCGATTCGCGGTACCGCAGGTCATCATCGGCGCGGTGCTGCTGCTCGGCGCGGCCGGGTTCTTCAGAGCGGCCCGCGGGCGGCAGCGGTGACGGCCGTGACCGGCGCCCCGGACCCGGATGCCGGGCACCCGGTCACCGGGTTGGACGAGGTGGTGCACCAGCGGGCCCGGCTCGGCATCCTGACCATCGCGCACGAGGCGCGCCGGGTCGAGTTCGGCTACCTGCGCACCCACCTCGAACTCACGGCCGGCAACCTCTCCAAGCACCTCAGCGTGCTGGAAACGGCTGGCCTGATCGAGATCGAGAAGGGCTACGAGGGTCGACGTGGCCGCACCTGGATCACCCTCACCGCCGCCGGCACCACCGCGCTCGCCGACGAGATCGCGCGACTGAAAGAGCTCATCGTCCGTGTCGAGACGACCAACGGGCATTAGCGGCAACCGTCGAACAACCATCCCCGCCGCCCGGGGGCACGGCCACCGTGCGCCCGAGGGCGCCGGCCGGGACGGCGGGTCAGGGCTTGCGGGCCACCGCGCCGTACATGGACGCCTGGTCGACCGGGGTGCGTCCGGCCGACCGGGCGTCCGGGCGCCACTCGGTGATCGGCGAGACGCCCGGGGGCAGCAGTTCCAGCCCGTCGAAGAAGGCGGCGATCTGGTCCCGGGTGCGGAAGCTCATCCGGATCTGGCTGGCGTCCGAGGTCGGCGCCGCGCTGGCCGCCACCCGCGGCGGCACCAGGTCGGTGGTGGCGTGCGAGATCACCAGGTGGCTGCCGGACGGCAGCGCGTCGACCAGGGTCCGGACCACCCGGTACGCCTCGTCGTGGTCGACCAGGAAGTGCAGGATGGCCACCAGCATCAACCCGACCGGTCGGGTCAGGTCGAGCGTGGCGAGCAACTCGTCGTCGGTCAGGATCCGGTCCGGTTGGCGCAGGTCCGCGTCGACGTACGCGGTGGCGCCCTTCGGGTTGCTGGCCAGCAACGCCCGCGCGTGGTTCAGCACTATCGGGTCGTTGTCGACGTACACCACCCGGGTGTCCGGCGCGACCGACTGCGCCACCTCGTGCAGGTTGGGCCTGGTCGGGATGCCGGTGCCGATGTCGAGGAACTGTCGGATACCCGCCCCGGCCGCCAGCTGGCGGGTGGCCCGATGCATGAACCGACGGTTCTCGATCGCGGTGGTGCGGATGGCGGGGTAGGCGGCGGCCACGGCGTCCCCGGAGTGCCGGTCGGCCGCGAAGTTGTCCTTGCCGCCGAGCCAGTAGTCGTACCGGCGGGCCGGATGCGGCACGGTCGGATCGATCCGGTGCGCCGCCGGACCGGTGAGCGCCGGACTCTTCATGTCGCTCACCGGCACCTCCCGAGTACGCCGAGTCCAACCCGGCCAGCGTAGTCGGCGGTTGACCGCACGTCACCAGGCCACCGGAGCCGGATCCGGGTCGGACCGGTCGGACGAGGGCCGGACGGGCCGGACGGGCCGGTCGACGGGGTGCGTCGGCCGGCGGGGCACCGTCCGGCCCGACCGTCGTTGCGGCCGCGGCGGCCCGGGTCGTACGATTTCGGCCGGAAATTCGCCCGTCGAGAAGGAATCATGACTACCCAGATCGAAACTCTCGAATTCCAGGCCGAGGCGCGCCAACTGCTGCAGTTGATGGTCCATTCGATCTATTCGAACAAGGACACCTTCCTGCGGGAACTCGTCTCCAACGCCTCGGACGCGCTGGACAAACTGCGCCTGGAGTCGTTCCTCGACAAGGACCTGCGGGTCGACACCTCGGATCTGCACATCGACATCGAGGTGGACCGGGAACAGCGGACGCTGACCGTCCGGGACAACGGCATCGGGATGTCCCGCGACGAGGTGATCCAGCTCGTCGGCACGATCGCGAAATCCGGCACGGCCGAATTCCTGCGCAAGATGAAGGAGTCGAAGGACGCCGCCGCCTCCCGGGACCTGATCGGGCAGTTCGGCGTCGGTTTCTATTCGAGCTTCATGGTGGCCGACAAGGTCGTCCTGCTCACCCGCCGGGCGGGCCAGGACGAGGCGACCCGGTGGGAGTCCGGCGGCGAGGCGACGTACACCATCGAGACGGTCGCCGACGCGCCGCAGGGTACCTCGGTCACCCTGCACCTCAAGCCGGCCGACCAGGAGGACCAGCTCGCCGACTACACCTCCGCGTGGAAGATCCGCGAGCTGGTCAAGCGGTACTCGGACTTCATCGCCTGGCCGATCCGGATGGCCGCCGAACAGCCCGCCGCGCCGGCCGCGGGCGACACCGACGCCGAGGGCGGGACCGACGCCGAGGCCACGCCGGCCGCCCCGGAGACACTCAACTCGATGAAGGCGCTCTGGGCGCGGTCGCGCGACGAGGTGGCCGAGGACGAGTACAAGGAGTTCTACCGGCACGTCAGCCACGACTGGACCGATCCGCTGGAGACCATCCACATCCGGGCGGAGGGCACCTTCGAGTACCAGGCCCTGCTGTTCATCCCGTCGCACGCGCCGATGGACCTGTTCATGCGCGACGCCCGGCGCGGCGTCCAGCTGTACGTCAAGCGCGTGTTCATCATGGACGACTGCGAGGCCCTCGTCCCGGAATACCTGCGGTTCGTCAAGGGCGTGGTGGACGCCCAGGACCTGTCCCTCAACGTGTCCCGGGAGATCCTCCAGCAGGACCGGCAGATCCAGTTGATGCGCCGGCGGCTGGTGAAGAAGGTGCTGTCCACGGTCAAGGAGATGATGACCGCCGACCCGGACCGCTACCACACCTTCTGGACCGAGTTCGGCCGCGCGGTCAAGGAGGGCCTGCTCAACGATTTCGACAACCGGGAAACCATTCTCGAGATCGCCTCGTTCGCCTCCACCCACGACGCGGAGAAGCCGACCACCCTGCGCGGGTACGTGGAGCGGATGAAGGAGGGACAGGAGCACATCTATGTGATGACCGGCGAGTCCCGCTCGATGATCGAGAATTCACCGCACATGGAGGCGTTCCGCTCCAAGGGGTACGAGGTGCTGCTGCTGACCGATCCGGTCGACGAGGTGTGGGTGGAGTCCGTCCCCGAGTTCGACGGCAAGAAGTTCCAGTCGATCGCCAAGGGGCAGGTCGACCTGGACACCGAGGACGAGAAGAAGGCCACCGAGGCGGAACGCGAACAGCAGCGCGCCGACTTCGCCGGCCTGCTGTCGTTCCTCGGCACCAAGCTCACCGAGGACGTCAAGGAGGTTCGGCTGTCGTCCCGGCTGACCACCTCACCGGCCTGCATCGTCGGTGACGCGCACGACGTCACGCCCACCCTGGAGAAGATGTACCGGGCGATGGGCCAGGAGGTGCCGCAGATCAAGCGAATCCTGGAGCTGAACCCGACCCACCCGCTGGTCACCGGGCTGCGGACCGCGTACGAGGAGCGGCCCGAGGACCCCGCGCTGGGCGAGACCGCCGAACTGCTGTACGGGATGGCGCTGCTCGCCGAGGGCGGCGAGCTGCGCGAGCCGGCCCGCTTCATCCGGGTCCTGGCCGACCGCCTCTCGCACACGCTGTAGGTCCGGACCGGCGGGCCGGGCGGATTCCCCGTCCGGCCCGTTGGACGCCGGTCAGCGTTGCACCGGTCAGCGCTGCACCCGGGCGCCGGCGCCGCGCATCAGCGCCTCGACCTCCGTGCGGTTGGCCATCGACGTGTCGCCGGGGGTGGTCATCGCCAGCGCGCCGTGCGCCGCGCCGTACTCCACGGCGGTGGCCAGGTCGCCGGTCTCCAGCAGGCCGTAGACCAGGCCGGAGGCGAAGCTGTCGCCGCCGCCGACCCGGTCCATGATCTCCAGGCCGGCCCGGTGGGTGGCCTCGACGAAGCCGCTCGCCGCCGACCAGGCGATCGCGCCCCAGTCGTTGACGGTGGCGCTGCGTACGGTCCGCAGGGTGGTCGCCACGACCGCGAAATTCGGGTACGCCTTCGTCACCTCACCGATCATCCGCCGGAAGTTGTCCACCTCCAGTTCGGACAGCGACTCGTCGGTGTCCGGCACCTCGAAGCCCAGCGAGGCGGTGAAGTCCTCCTCGTTGCCGATCATGACGTCGACGTGCCGGGCCAGCCGCCGGTTCACCTCCCGCGCCCGCTCCTGCCCGCCGATCGCCTGCCAGAGGCTGGGCCGGTAGTTCAGGTCGTACGAGATGATCGTGCCGTGCCGGCGGGCGGCGGTCATCGCCGCCTCGATGGTGTCCGGGGTGGTCTCGGACAGCGCGGCGTAGATCCCGCCGGTGTGCAGCCAGCGCACCCCCAGCGTGCCGAACAGGTACTCCCAGTCGACGTCCTCGGGGCGCAGTTGGCCGGCGGCGGTGTTCCCCCGGTCCGAGGTGCCGACCGCGCCGCGGACGCCGAAGCCCCGCTCGGTGAAGTTCAACCCGTTGCGAACGGTCCGGCCGATGCCGTCGTACGGCACCCAGCGGATCAGTGACGTGTCCACCCCGCCGGCCAGCACCAGGTCCTCCAGCAGGCGACCCACCTCGTTGTCGGCGAACGCGGTGACCACCGCGGTCCGCAGCCCGAAACAGCGGCGCAGGCCGCGGGCCACGTTGTACTCGCCACCGCCCTCCCAGGCCCGGAACTGCCGGGCGGTGCGCACCCGACCCTCGCCGGGGTCCAGCCGGAGCATGATCTCGCCGAGCGAGACCAGGTCGTAGCGGCACTGCGCGGCGGGACGCGGATTCAGCACGGTTCCTCCTTCAGCGGTTCGAGGTGCGGGACGCGGCGGCCGTCAACGGCCCGAGGTGCAGGACGCGGTGGCCACGGCCTCGGCGGTGAGCCGGGTGACCTCGTCCCACCGGCCGGCGGCCAGCAGGTCCGGGGCCACCATCCAGGTACCGCCGACCGCCAGCACCGCCGGCTGGGCGAGATAGTCGGCCAGGTTGCCGGTGTTGACCCCGCCGGTCGGGATGAACCGGACCGACCGGAACGGCGCCGCCAGCGCCTTGATCATCGCCACCCCGCCGAGTTGCTCGGCCGGGAAGAACTTCACCACCTCGATGCCGGCGTCCAGGGCGGCCTGGATGTCGGTCGCGCTGGACACCCCCGGGAAGACCGGGACACCGAGTTCCTGGCAGCGGCGTACCACCGCCGGCCCGAAACCGGGACTGACCACGAACCGGGCACCCGCCGCGAGGGCCTCGTCGACCTGGTCGGCCCGCAGCACCGTACCGGCGCCGACCAGCAGGTCGTCGTGGCCGGCCATGACCCGGATCGCCTCCGCCGCGGCGGCGGTCCGGAAGGTCACCTCGACCGCGCGCAGGCCGCCGGCCAGCAGCGCGCCGGCCAGCGGGTCGGCGGCGGCCGGGTCGTCGAGCACGATCACCGGCAGCACCCGGGACCCCGCCAGGGTGCCCAGCACGTCCGGTCCGGTCTGCCGGTCCGCGGCCACGTCAGTCGTTCCTCCGCCGGTCAACCCTGGACTCCCTTCGCCGTGACGTCGTAACGGTGGCCCGGACCGCCGGCCCGCGCGTCTCGGGCGGCCGGATCGAGGAGGTCCGGAGCGAGCGTCGCGGTGACCATACCGCCCCGCCCGACCTCCGGAGCGGACACGTCCGTCGATGCCGCCCGTACCCGCGCCGACACCCGTGGCCGGACCGGCGCCCGTGCCCCGGCCGGACCGGCCCGGTGCCGACGATCAGGTCCCGAGCAGTTCGCGGAAGAAGTCCAGCACCAGCAGGTCGTCGTCCGCGCCGCCGCCCTCGTGCCCGTTGAACGGCCACACCTGGATCCGTTTCGGCCCGGCGTAGGCGTTGTACGCGGCGTACACCGTGGAGGGTGGGCAGACGTCGTCCATCAGCGCGGTCGAGATCCAGGCGGGGCAACGGGACCGGCTGGCCAGGTGGGCGTTGTCGAAGTAGTCCAGCGTGCCGAAGACGACGTCCCGCTTGTTCCGGTGCACCGCCAGGTAGCGGCGGACCTCGGCGTACGGGTCGCGGTCGATGAGCGCCACCGAACGCCGGAACGCGCACAGGAACGGCACCCGGGCGGCCACCCCGGCCAGGTCGGGCACCAGCGCCGAGACGGCCAGCGAGATGCCGCCGCCCTGGCTGCCGCCGGTCACCACGATCCGGTCCGGGTCGAGGCCGGCCACGGTGCGGGCGGCCTCGACGGCACGTACCGCGTCGGTGTAGACCCGCCGGTAGTAGTGGTCGTCGGGGGAGTCGACGCCCCGGGTCATGAAGCCGGGCGTGCTGCTCGTCGAGCCGTGCGGGTCGGGCGTGGCGCCGACGCTCCACCCGGCGCCCTGACCGCGGGTGTCCACCACCAGGTGCGCGAAGCCGGCCGAGGCCCACAGCAGGTGCTGGTGCGCCAGGCCGCGGCCACCGCCGTACCCGATGAACTCGACCACGACCGGCAGCGGCCGGTCCGGGTCGGCGTCGGCCGGGGTGACCAGCCAGGCCCGGATCCGGTCGCCGGCGAAGCCGGCGAACTCCACGTCCCGTACGGCGACGGTGCGCAGCGGCGTGACGACAGGTTCCAGCCGTACGTCCAGCGGGTGCTTGCGCGCCTCGGCCAGCGTCCGGGACCAGAACGCGTCCAGGTCGGCCGGTTCGGCGTCGGGGTAGCGGTACGACTCGAGCTGGTCGAGCGGCAGGTCGAACTGTGCCATGTCAGCGCTCCGATCGAGGGGTGGTGGGGTGCCCGTCCGGTATTCGGGGGGCGTACGGGTCAGGGAAGGGTGACGCCGAGTTGGGCCAGCAGGCCGCCGTCGACGCGCAGGTCGGTGCCGGTGACGAAGCTGGACCGGGCGTCGAGCAGGAAGGCCACCGCCTCGGCGACCTCGGCGGCACACCGGTTTACCGCGTCGCCGTCCCGGTCGACCGCCACCACGGTCGCCTCGGCGGCCAACCGCCGTACGGTGGCGCCGCCGATGCCCGCGGCGCCGCCGGTGACCACGACGACCCGGTCCTTCGCTGCGCTCATGCCGGGCCGGCCGGGCATGCCCTCACGGCCCTCGCTCCGCTCGGTGCGTTCGCTCATGCCGGGCCGGCCGGGCATGCCCTCACGGCCCTCGCTCCGCTCGGTGCGTTCGCTCATGCCTCCTCCATCCGGTGCCGTTCGACGGCGGTGCGGAGCGGTCGGCGCGCGGCGGGGGCCGACGCGAGCGGGTAGCCGATCCGCTGCCGGCGCGGGCGCGACACCGTCCCGGCGAAGATCCGTCGGCCTGTAGTACACCACCCGTGGAGTCGGCCCCGGCCGGTACCTGGCACCGATCGATGTGCCACCCCCGTTCGGCGAGCGGCACACCGGCCGGTGTCCCGCCGCCCGGTCGCCGGGGCCGGACCGACCCGACCGGGGCGTCACCGCGTCGGCAGGCCGAGGGTCGCGACGGCAGTGGGCAGGTCGGGGGCGTCGGCGAGGACGTGCAGACCGCCGTCGTTCTGGTGCAGCAGGACGGTGCAGCCGGCCCGGTCGAGCCGTACCGAGACGGTCCGGCCGGCGTACCGGCGGGCCAACCGGGTGACCACCGGCACCGGGTCCTCGCCCGGCGCGGCGCCCGGATGCTGCGGCGTGGGGATCGATTCCGCCGGGTCCGTGGGTACGGCGTCGGCGAACGCCCCGTCAACGTACTCCCAGCAGGTGGCGGCGGCGGATTCCGGACTGCCGTGGTGCGGGAAGTCGTCGGGCAGGGCGGTCCGGGCGCAGAGGTCGACGTTCCAGAGCAGCCCGTGCACGCTGACCGGCTCGGTGTCGTCCAGCGAACAGTCCCGGGCGCTGACGACCAGCGCCAGGTCGAGGCCGTGGGCGAGCCGGGCCAGCTCGGTGATCGGTGGCGCGTCCGGCGAGGTGGCCACGATCAGCAGCCGGGCGGCGGCGCGGCCGTCACCGGCCTGGGCGATGTGTTCCCGCACCGGGTCGGCGTCGGCGGCGGGCAGGGGGACGACGCCGTCGAGCAGGAAATGGTCGATCGGGATGGTGTCGTCGGTGTCGACCAGGTGCTCGGGGCGTACGCCGAGGGTGGCGGCCCACGACGCGAGCCGGTAGGGCTCGGAGAGCTGGACCACCGGTCCGCCGCCCGGTCCGGCGGCGACCTGCGGCGCTCCCGTCTCGTCGCCGGCCCGCCAGTGCAGGTGGACCGACCGGTCGACCAGATCCGTGACGGTGACCAGCAGCTCCGCGTAGATCTTCTGGGTGTCGCGGCAACGGTGGCAGGCCAGCTGTCGTGGCTGTACGCCGGTGCCGCCGCAGTCCGGGCAGGTCGGGTCGGCGGGTCCCCGCTCGGTGCCGGCCGGGTCGGCGAGCCGGCGGGCACAGTCGCAGACGCTCAGCCGCTGGCCGGGTACGCAGTCGGGGCACGGCCCGTACCGGACGGGGTCGCCCCACGCCGACGGCGCCGGCGGTTCGGCACACCGCAGCAGGGCGGTGGTGTGCCGACGGACCACCTGGCCGGTGCGGCGTTCGGTGAGCTGCTCGGTGCGACCGCCGGGCCGCAGGCCGCTGTGCCACCAGCGGCCGTCCCGCCAGACGGCCTGCGCACCCGGCAGCCCGCCGCCGGTGGCGCGGTCGACGCAGTCGGCGACGACCCGACGTTCGAGCCGGCCGGCGTCCATCCGGTCGGGACCGGCGGGGCCGGTCCGGTCGGGTCGGGCGGTGGGCCGGGGGCCGGTCCGCAGCAGGTGGGCGGGCGCGGCCCGGCCCCGGGTGCGCAGGTCGACCAGTGCGTCGGCGACGTCGGTGGCGCGCAGCGCCACCGCCAGGTCGCCGGCCCGGCCACGTTGCGACGGTGGCACGTCCCCGCCAGGCAACTCGTAGCGGACCTCCCAGTTCAGCTCGCCGAGGTCGGTGCGGCGGGCCTCCACCACCAGATCGAGCAGGAGCAGGTCCGCCGTCGCGCACAGCCGGGCCAACCGCCGGCCCGGATCCGGCGCGGCCGGCCGCTCGACGCGACCGAGCACGACCCGCCACGGGCCGCGGTCCCGCTCCACGATCGCGCGGGCCTCCAGCTCGGTGCGTCGGTCCGCCGGCAGGTCGGGACACCAGTGCGCCGGCAGCGGAATGGGCGGCTCCCGATGCGTGTCGTGGGGGAGGCCCACCGTGTCGGCCAGGTCGTCCAACAGCGGCGCCAGGTCCAACCACCAGCCGGCGCCGGACCGGCTCGGCGTGACCCTGCCGGGCGCCACCGACGCCGACGCGACCGCGCCGGTGTCCAGATTGACCATCGTGAAGACCAACTGCGCGCGACGCCGGCCACCCTGCCGGCAGTGGGAACAGCCCGCCGCGACGCTGCCGGCACCGCCGCAGAGCCGGCAGTCCCGGTACGCCTCCCGGCCTGCCCCGCCGTCCACCTGCTCCACCAGGAACCGGTCGCCGTACTCGGTGCACCCGCACGGGCGCAGGGTGAACGTCATTCCGTCGCAGTCCGGACACGCGATCACCAGGGGCGACCTGCCCGGTCGGTCGGCGGCAACACGGAAGAGCACGACGGCATCACCCTTTCCTTCGGCTACGGGACCGGACCGGCCGCTCGCGCCCCATCGTCGGCGGCGGTCGACCCTCCAGCGCCGACGGCGACGGATCCGTTACCCGACTGCCCCCGCTTCGCCGGGCGTCACGCCAGGCGGGTGGCTGGCGGCTCGGCACCTGCCGGCTCGGACGGGCCCCGCTGCGCAGGGCCGGTCCAGGCTTCGCGAGCTGGAGACGCTTCGCCGGGCGTCACGCCCGGGGCTGGGGAATCTGAGTGTCGTCCCAGCGACACTCAGATTCCCCAACCCCGCCGGTCATGCCTGCCAACCGGCGGCGGTAAGCGCGGCGCGGAGCTGGGCGACGACGTCGTCGGGGTGATGTCGGACGTCAAAAGCGGTGAACCGGAGAATTCGGTCACCGGCGATCCAGATCTCGTTCTGTCGGCGCAGGTCGGCGGCCCAGTACCGCGCCTCCATGTGGTGGGCGCCGTCGATCTCCACATGCAGCCGCCATCGCCGCCACCGAGCGTCCAGATATCGGGTACGCCCGCCAGCGTCCACCCTACGTTCCTGCAGATCTGGGACGGGCAGGCGATTCCGGCGACAGAGCCGGACGAAGTCGATCTCGGACAGCGCCTCGGCCCCGCCGGCGATGTCGGCGAGGGTGTGGCGGATCAACCGATGGCGCTTGACGTTCGGCATCCGCTCGACCACCGCGTCGATCTCGGCCGGGGTCACCCGGCGTTGCTGGCAGCCGGCGGCAAGAATGGACTGCGCCTCGTCGTCGGTACGGGCCCACTGCGCCGCGTCGACGAGCGAACGGGCCATCGTGGTCCGGGACGGCCGGCCTGCCTGCCGGTCGGATTCGGGCAGTTGCCGGGTCCGTCGCACCCGCACCGGGGGCAGGCCGAGCGGCAGCCGGTTCAGCAGGCTCGCCACCCGCCGACCGTGCGGCACCAGCACGTCGAGCAGCTCGTACCGCCAGCTGCCGCGCAGTCCGCCGGCCTTGGCCGCCGCCAACCCGGCCAGCATCGCGCCCTCCCCGGCGGCGAGCACGGCCACCCAACGGTGTTGGTCCTCGGCCAGCGGCCCGTTCCGGCTCGCCAGCACATTCGCACAGATCCGGCGATCAAACCCGGGCCGCGTCGCAAGCGGTGTCGGCGCACCGACGCTGTCGCCTCAACGACGGTCCGGTGGCGGCGGACCCGGCCCACGCGGTCCGGCGACGATGGCGCCGATGCGTGGCGGCGGAGCTGTCCGAACCGAGGAACGACGCGATTAACCGCCGGTCGGGGCCGGGACCGGCGCGGTTCGTCGATTCAGGGCGCCGCCGTGCCGACGGTGACGTGCGGGACCGCGCGTATCCGGAGGCGTCAGCCCGCGCGGACGGAGAACTCGTTGCCGTCCGGGTCGGCCAGCTCGACGGCGCCGTCCGTACCGGTACCGAGCCGGGTGGCACCGAGGGCGACCAGCCGGTCGACCGTCGCCCGTTGGTCACCGTCGGTCGGTGCGAGGTCGAAGCGCTGCGGATTCCGGCCGCCCTTGGCGGTGACCGGCGGGCCGCCCCAGGCGACCTTCGTTCCGCCGTACGGTGACTGGATCGCGGTCTGCTCGTCCTGGTCCCACACCAGCGGCCAGCCCAGCGCCTCGCTCCAGAAGAGTCCGACCTCGCGGGTGCCGTCGCAGGCGATCTCGCCGAGCGGCCCGCACCCGGCGAGGTAGGCGTTGCCCGGCTCGATCACGCAGAACGCGTTGCCCTCGGGGTCGGCCAGGACGATGTGCTCCTCCTCGGGGCGTTGCCCGACGTCCAGGTGGCCGCCGCCGAGGCGCAGCGCCGTCGCCACGTGCTGCCGCTGCTCGTCGACGTCGGCGCTGGTGAGATGGAGGTGCAGCCGTCTCGTCCCGGCCTTCGCCGCCGGACCGGGGACGAACCGCAGGCCGAGTTGGGTGTCGTCGCCGGGCAGCAGCGCACCAGCGGCGTCGTTCCCGACGACCTCCCGGCCGAGCATCTCGGCCCAGAACCGCCCCAGACGCGCCGGGTCCTGCGCGTCGAAGGTCACCGTCAGCACCGGCAAGATCATGACGGTACGGTAGCCAGGCTCCCGCGAGGCGACAAGGTATTTACCGGCCACCAGCGTTGGTCCGGAAAGGGTGGCTCGAGTCACCCGGCAAAACCGTCAACAGAACGGGCTGCCGAGTTCGTAACGGTTCGGGTCAGGTACCTCCTCGATGCCCTTGAAATCACCTCGCATGGCCCAGATCTGCCGATAGTTGGCGTGCCCCTGACTGATCGGCGTTCCGTCGGCAGCCAGCCGGGTCCGGTCGGCACAACTCATCGGGCTGAGGGAGAACGGATGACCCTCGTCGGTTATGACGACGTGCCTGGCCTCGTTGCCGAGGTGGTAGTCGATACGGATCTCGAAGGACACCGCCCACCGGCTGGCCACCGACCGGACGACGAGGGTGTCCTGGACCGCGTCCTTGATCGTGAGGGTCTTCTTCTGGAAGAACAACTCGCCAGGCTTGTACTCCCCACTGTCGTCCCGGCGGGCCGCGACCCGGGCCCGGGGGTCGGCCTCGTCGAAGTCGAACATCATCTCGACCGTGTTGCCGGACTCCTGCGGCGGGACGAAAAGCAGGGTCCCGTCGTACGGCTTCTCGCGCCGGACGTTGACGGGTTTGATGCTGTCCACCCTGATCGGCTGGTTGCGCCGACCCTCGACGGTCAACCGCAGCGTCTGCTTCGGAATCTCGGCGCCTCCGGCAGCCCGTAACTCGGCGGCGAGCCGATCCAGGCTGTACCCGTCCGGGTCGGTGTAGTCGAGTGACCATTTGCCCAGGAAGCTCTTCTGCCGGGCGGTCAGTTCAACCCCCGTGGGCAGCGCGATGACCCAGCCGTCATTCTCATGGGCGACGGTGTAACGCAGATCCTCCGTCGACCGCGCGACTTCGCGGATCGCGTCCTTGGCCGCGGGGCCGTCGACCACCTCGGGCCCGGCCCAGAGCAGCACCGCGCTGAACGCGCCGGCCACCACGGCGGCCGTCACGCCGGCGATCCACCCGACGGCCGACTTGGTGAGCCCTCGCCACCAGGGCGCAGGCTGATCCTTCTCCTCGGGGCGAACCGGCTGGATCTTCTCATCGGGGCGGCCCGGCCTGGACGAATTCGGTCGGCGCGCTGTTGCTCCACGCTTCTTGCGCGACATCCCGCTCCCTTCCCTCAGCCATCGTCCCCTCCCGGCGCCGGCGGTCACCCGCCTGCCGATCGGCGTCCCGACCGCGGAGCGTACACAGAGGACTCCACTCTACGAAGCGTTACGCACTATGGCGGACCGCGGCGGGCTGCGGCGACGCCGATCGACCCGGATGGTCGCACCTGCGGTCACCGGGTCAGCGCGACCAGCAGTACGCGCATCCGACCACGGTAGGCGGCAGTGGCCACGGCAGGCCCGCCCCGCGGGGATCGCCGCAACTTTTCCCACCGCGAGTCAACCTTTTCCCGCTGCCGTCCGTAACCTTGGGTGGGATCGACTGCGGGGAGGAAGATCAACTGTGCGTGGCGGCGAGGGACGCGGGTCGGCACCACCACGACGATCACCCCGGACGACTCCGCCCCGGCAGCAACGACCCGGTCCGCCGCCGGCCCGCCAGGCCCAGCCGATCCGCCCGCCGGATCCGGCCCGTCGGCCCGAACCGGCCCGTCGGCTCGACTCTGCCCGTCGATCCGGGCCGCCGCCCGGCCGCGGGTCCGCCGCGCAGTACCGTCCCACCTCCTCGGCCCGGCCACTGCCCCGGTCGCACCGCCGTCCCCGCCGCCGGCGCCCGTTAACGGTCGTGTTCACCGTGCTCGCCGTGCTCGCCGGGCTCGGCCTGGCGGCCGGTGGCGCGTACGCGGCGAAGGGCGGCAAGCTCGGCGACTGGAGCCTGGACGCGCTGTCCGGCAAGGGCGACGCGGCCGCCGTACCCCCGACCGGCAGCCCCACGCCGGTTCGCGTCGGCACGCCCCGGCAGGCGACCGCCGGGCCGTCGACCGTCGCGGAACCGACCGTGACGTATGCCCAACGCGGCACCGGCACCTGGCGGACCGCCAAGGAGCAGGGTGCCGTCGCCGGTCGTTCCGGCCAGTTGCTGCGCTACCGGGTCGCGGTCGAGGGAGGCATCGGCAACATCGACCTGGAACGGTTCGCCGGCCAGGTCGCGGCCATCCTGGCCGACCCTCGGGGATGGACCGGAGGCGGCAGGTGGCGGCTGCAGCGGGTCGGCCCCCGGGTCGCCGCCGACTTCACCGTCCAACTGGCCACCCCGGTCACCCGCAGCCGTCTCTGCGGCGACACCACCGACCTCTACACCTCGTGCCGGGTCGGCGATCAGGTGGTGCTCAACGTGGCCCGCTGGGTGCGCGGCGTGCCGCAGTTCGGTGGTGACCTGACGACCTACCGGCAGTATCTGGTCACCCACGAGGTCGGGCACCGGCTCGGCCACGGCCACGAGTTGTGCCCGAAGGCGGGCGGGCCGGCACCGGTGATGCAGCAGCAGACCTTGGGCCTGCACGGTTGCCTGCCGAACGCCTGGCCCCGGCCGAAGGACGCGGACTTCGCCGGCCCGCCCGGCGCGTACGACGATCCGATCCCGACGGACGGCTGAGCACCGCCCGGCGGACCGTCCGCACCCGGTACCGGACCGCCGCACCGGCGGTCAGTCGGCGGAGCTGCTCCGGGTGGTCCGGCGCCGGGCCGGACGCCGGCGGGGACGCTCCTGCCCGCCGGCGAGCCTGGTGTGGGTCAGCACATTGGCCAGACCGATCCCGATCACCGCGAGCCCGACCTGGAAGGCGAGCACGATCCAGTCCCAGTGCAGCACCCACAGCCGTACCGGGGCCCGGTCGTCCACGCCGAGCCAGCGGGCGAGGAACAGCCCGAGCAGCGCCGCGCCCACCCCGATGAGGAAGGTCAGGAACGCGCCGATGCGCTGCCGACCGGGCAGCACCAGCCGCCCGAGCACCCCGATCAGCACACCGACCAGGATGGCGCTGAGATAGTCGGTCACCTGCATGTCGGGCGCTCCCTTCGACCTGATGTCCGGTCGGTGGATGCCCGGAACGCCGCCCTCGGCAAACCTTCCGCAGGTCACCGGCGTCGCGGCGCCGGTCCGAGCACCCCGCGGCGGCCCGCCCGAGCACCCGGGTCGCGGCCGTTCAGCAGCTCGTAAGGCTGGAACGCCGGCCTTTCAGGGTCGGGAGGAAAGCCGTCACTGAGCGGGACGTTTCTGGTTTTCGATGTATTCCTTGACCACCGTAAGGGGTGTTCCGCCGCAGGTTCCGGCGAAGTACGACGGGGACCACAGGTGCCCGTTCCACAGGTATTTGCGCAGGTGGGGGCTGTGTTCCTGGCGTAGGTAGCGGGCTGAGACGCCCTTGAGGCTGTTGACCAGCTTCGACAGGGTGACCGTCGGCGGGTAGTGGACGAGCAGGTGGACGTGGTCGGTTTCGCCGTTGAATTCGCGCAGCTCTGCGCCGAAGTTTCGGCACACGTCGGCCATGATCTGTTCGCAGCGGGTGAGGATCGGGTCGGTGAGTGCTCCTGTCCGGTACCTGGTGGTGAAGACCAAGTGGACGTGGAGGTTGTGCACGACCGAACGGCCGCGGCGGACATCGGGGTCTGGGGTCCATCGTGGTGACACAGACCAAATGATACAGTGGGCACGTGAAGCTGGTCGTGCAGGTGAAACTCCTGCCGTCGCCGCAGCAGGCGACGGCGTTGGAGGCGACCCTGCGCGCCTGTAACGCCGCGGCGTCCGAGGCCGCCGCCACGGCCCGGGAGGTCGACTGCTACCGCAACTATGACCTGCGTAAACACGTCTACCAGGGCATCAAGGCCGATCACCGGCTCGGCGCCCAGGCCGCGCAGCATGTGATCAAAAAGGTCTGCGACGCCTACAAGGCCCTGGCCGCGAACGTCCGGGCGGGCAACTACGGCAAGCCCGGCTCGAAACGCCGCCAGGCGATCGAGACCAACCCGATCACGTTCCGGTGGGAGGCCGCGCAGCCGTACGACGCGCGGATGCTGTCGTGGCAGCGCGACGCCCGCACGGTGTCGATCTGGACGGTCGACGGCCGGGTCAAGAACGTCGCCTACACCGGCTCCGCGGACCAGCTCAAGGCCGTGACCACGCTGCCGGTCGGCGAATCCGACCTGGTCCACCGCGACGGCATGTGGTTCCTGTACGCCACCGTCGAGGTGGACGAGCCAGAGCTGATCGACCCGAACGGGTTCCTCGGCGTGGACATGGGCATCGCAAACATCGCATACGACTCCGACGGCACGGGATATGCCGGCGGACGACTCAACGGCTACCGCCGCCGGCAGCAGCGACTGCGCCGCCGGCTGCAGGTCAAGGGCACCAAGTCGGCCCGGCGGCTGCTCGCCCGGCGTCGGCGCACTGAAGCGCGGCACGCCGCGAACGTGAACCACGTGATCGCCAAGACCATCGTGACCGAGGCTGCACGCACCTCGCGCGGGATCGCCGTCGAAGACCTGACGGGAATCCGCGCCAGGGTCCGGCTCAGGAAGCCCCAACGGGTCACGCTCTCCTCGTGGTCGTTCCACCAGCTCGGCGCCTTCCTGGCCTACAAAGCCCGCCGGGCCGGTGTACCGCTGGTCCAAGTCGACCCGCGGTACACCTCCCAGACCTGCAACCGGTGCGGACACCGCGACAAACGCAACCGCCCCGACCAGGAAACCTTCACCTGTCGATCGTGCGGGGTCGTTGCCCACGCCGATCACAACGCGGCCCTCAACATCGCTCAACGCGGTGTCGAAGGCTGGGGCGCAGTCAACCGACCACACGCGGCCCGACCTCGCAGCCAACGAGGAGGAGACCTGCAAGCCTGGCCCTCTAGGGCCGGGTAGTTGACAGGACCCGGGTCGCGCCCTCGCGACGGGCGTGCCTGGCGAGGGCATCGGCGTCGGCGTCGGCGTTGGCGCACAACACGATCGACGCGCCGGTCACCAACGGCGCCAGCAGCCAGGTCACCGGGTGCTCGTGCGCGGTGTCCACCAGCACCCGGTCGCCGGCCCGGAAGCCGTGCCGCGCGGCGATCTCCTCGGCCAGCCTGCGCCACTGCGCGAACGTGGTGCCGTCCACGGTGGCCGCGTCACCGCCGCGCACCGCGTCGTACGGCGGGGCGGTGTCGGCGTGCCGGCGCACCGCCGCGACGTAGTCGCGGTAACCGTCGGGCACCTCGGCCAGCGGCGCCGCGTCCGGCGTCAGACCCAGCGCGAACCGGTGCTCGGCCGGCGGTACGTCCTCCAGCCAGTCGTCGATCCGGCGCAGCGCCGCGAACGTCACCTGGAACGGACCGTTCGCACCCGGCCCGATCCTCGGCAGCCCGGCGGTCGCCGCCGGGTGGAAGGCCACCGACAGGCCGGCCGACCACGCGCCGAACAGCACCGCCGCGGTCTGCCAGTGCGGCGGGAGCAGCACCGCCACCCGGTCACCCACGGTCAGCCGGCACTCGTCCAGCAACAGGTGCGCGGTGCGGGCGGCCCATCCGCCCAGCTGCGCGGCGGACAGCTCGGCGCGCTCGCCGGTGGCCGCGTCGAGGTAGGTGAGCAGCGGGTGACCGCCGTGCGCCGGGTCGGCCAGGACGGCTCCGGGACCCGGGCTCGCTGACAGCATGATCGACTCCTCGGCGCCGGTCGGCCCGCCGTCCTGGCGTTCCGGTCACCGCCGGCGGTCCGGTCGGCCCGGCAGCGGCGGGTGGACCCTCAACGTACCGTCCCGGTCGGCCGGGACGTCGTCCTGACACGTCTGCGGCGGCGGACCACCGGCCGAACCAGGGCCGGCAGCCACGGCAGGACGCCCAGCAGGAGCAGCAGCGACAACAGCGGCGTGCGCCACCACCAGGTGACCACGGCCGGCGGCGGGTCGGGCGTCGGTGCCAGCCACGGCCGGGTGGTCTTGGCCCAGGCGAGGAAGGCGTCCCCGATCGGCAGTAGCCCGAACGCGTACCGCTTGCCGAACGGGGTGTCCAGGGGCAGGCCGGCCAGCTCGCCGTAGTTGGCCAGGGCGGCGGCCAGCGACGCGTCGCCCTGCACCTGCGCCGCGCCGATCGTCACGGCGGTGGCGGACAGACTCACCCCCAGCGGCAGCGGACCGCTGTCCACGTCCGCCGGGCCGGTCACGCCACGCGGGTACTCCCGGACCGCCGGACCGAGCCCCAGCGGCGAGGCGACGAAGTCGCGCCGGAAGGCGAGGTACTGTTCGCGGGCGAAGGCTTGGTCGATCTCCACCAGGAACCGTTGCAGCATGCCCTGCGAGGTCGCCCGGGCCACCTCCGCCGGAGCGCCGGTCTCCGGGTCGACCCGGTGCGGCAGCAGTCCGGTCCGCGGGTCGAGCCGTTGTCGTACGCCGGCCAGCCAGCGGGTCACCGTGCCGCCGAACCGGGCCGGCAACAGCGCGTCGTGCAACCGCAGCGACGCCACGGCCACGGTGGAGTCGACCGGCCAGGCCTGCCCCGGGTACGCCGACAGGAACGGCGTGCCGGCGGCGTCGAACGCGGCGCCGAGGGCGGCCGAGTCGTCGGCGAACCGGCGCAGCTCGCCGGGATCGCGCCGGTCGGTGGATTGCAGCCCGAGGATCCCGCCGCGCAGCCAGTTCGTCCAGCCCGTGTAGAAGACCCCGTACGACGGGGTGAGGTCGGGGCTGAACGGTGCCCGCCCGGCCGGTGTGTCCAGCCGGGCCAGGGCCCAGCGGGCCTGCCGCAGTGCCGTGACCCGGTCGGCGTCGTCGCCACGCCGACCCAGCTCGACCCAGGTCAGCCCGTACAGGGCGTGCAGGAAGAAGTAGCCCTCCGGGAACAGTTGCTGGGCCCGTTCGCCGGCACCGTCCGCCAACGCGTCGCGCAGGAACGCCAGCTGCCGGCGTACGCCGATCGGCTCGCCGGCCGTACCGGTGGTGGCCGGCACGACCAGCCGCACCACGCCCGCCAGCGCGCACAGGCTGAGCAGCGCGCCAACCAGCGCGGCGAGCCGCCGCCGGAGGCGGTGCGGCGGCGCCGCCGGCTCGACGGGGCGCGCGACTTCCTCGGCGCGCACGGCGGCCGACCCGGCGGTACGCGCCCCACCCTCGGCGGTACGCGCCCCACCCTCGGTGGCCGGTCCGGTGCCGGTGGCCGGTCGGGTGCCGGCGTTGCCCGGCGTGGTCACGGGATCCGCGGCCGGTCGGCCGCGCCCGGCACCGCCGACCGCACGGCCGGCCACGGCTGCCCGGCACCCGGGTACGCCTGACCGGGCATCGGTGGTCGGGGCGACGACCACGGCCCCGGCGGGGGCGGGGCGACGACCAGTTCCGGCCAGACCGCGGCGGCCCGGGCCCGGACGGCGGCCAATCGGCGCAACGCGCGGCGGTGCCGCTCGGCGTGCACGGCGGCCAGGTACGCCAGGTGCGGCGTACCCGCCGGCGGTGGTGGCCGGGTCGCCGCCGCCACCTCGGCGGCGAGCCGGTATGCGAGCCGGCCCCGGGCCGGCTCGCGCAGTTGTCGTTGCCGGGACAGGAAGTGCCGCACCGCCAACGCCAGGTCGTCGTCCATGCCGGCCAGGTCCAGAGTGCTGGCCCAGCCGGCGAGTCCGGGCGCGGTCGGCGGCATCCAGCCCCACACCGCCGGCGTGCGTTCGTGCACCACGATGGTGCCGGCCGCGTAGTCGCCCAGCCGCTTGCCCTGCGGGCTGACCGTCATGGTCCACAGGCAGGCCAGCCAGGTCAGTGGCGGGGCGAGCAGGCCCGGCCACTCGATCGCGGCGCTGACCAGCCCCCGGGTCATCGCCTGGCGGAACCGGATCGGCCCGCCGTCGTCGCGGACCACCCGCAGGCCCAGCGCGTACTTGCCCAGGGTCCGGCCACCGCTGACCGATTCCAGCAGCACCGGGTAGCCGAGCACCACGGTCGCGATGACCACGACGACGATGCCGTCGAACCACGCCGAGTCGAGTTCGACGAGGCCGGTCTGCCCGACCAGCACCGCCAGGATGCCCACGCCGGTGATCAGCATCCAGAACGTCGCCACCTGGACCACGAGGTCGATCAGGCGGGCCAGCATCCGGGAACCGGTCCGGGCCACCCGCAGGTCGAGGCTCACCGCCTCGCCGGTGACGAACCGGGCGGAGCCGGTGCCGTGGTCGGCGTCGGCCGACCGGCTGGTGCTGCCGGCGGTCAGTGGTGCGAGGGGCGCGTGCGTGGTCACCCGCACAGTGTCCCTGACCGGTACGCTCGGCGGTGCCCTCGACCGGGGCCGTCGGCGGCAGCCGGTCGTCGGATCCTCGTTACGGGAGCTGCGGTGGACCTGGACGCCTTCGTCACCGAACACGGCGGGGAGTGGCACCGGTTGCGGATCCTGCTCGGTCGGTCCCGGCGCAAGCTCACCGCCGCCGAGGTGGACGAGATGGTGACGCTCTACCGCCGCACCGCCACCCACCTGTCCGTCGTGCAGAGCCGCTCGCCCGACCCGAATCTCGTCTCCGTGCTCACCCAACTGGTGCTGCGGGCCCGGGCCCGGCTGAACCCGGCACCCGGCTTCTCGGCGGCGTCGATGGTCCGGTTCCTCACGGTGGTCTTCCCGCTGGCCGCCTACCGGGCCCGTTGGTGGTGTCTCGGCGTGGCGGTCGGGTTCGTCACGGTGAGCACGATCCTCATCCGGCTGGTCGCCACCGACCAGCGGGTGGCGCTGGAGTTCATGCCCGAGAACGCCGTCGACGATCTGGTCAACCACGGCTTCGAGGCGTACTACAGCGAACATCCGCCGCAGAACTTCACCTTCGCGGTGTGGACCAACAACGCCTGGGTGAGTGCCGTCTGCCTCGCCGGTGGGGTGCTCGTGCTGCCGGTGCTCTACCTGCTCTGGGAGAACGCGCTGAACCTCGGGATCGTCGGTGGCCTGATGGTCGGCCACCACCGGACCGACACCTTCCTCGGCCTGCTGCTGGTGCACGGCATGCTGGAGTTGACCTGCATCTTCGTCGCCGCCGGGGTGGGTCTGCGGATCGGCTGGGCGTGGATCGCGCCCGGTCCGCTGCGTACCCGGGGACAGTCCGTCGCGGCGGCCGGCCGGTCCGGTGTGGCGGTGGCCATCGGTCTGGTGCCGGTCCTTCTGGTGAGCGGCTTCGTCGAGGGCTTCGTCACCCCGGCGCCGCTGCCCCCGCCGGTGAAGCTGGCCTTCGGGGCGTTCGTCTGGCTGGCCTTCCTGGCCTACATGATCGGGTTCGGCGCGCGTGCCGTGCGCAACGGCGAGACCGCCGACGTCGACGAACTCGACCGCGAGGCGTTCGCCCCCACGGTCTGACGTCGGACGTGCCGGTCCCGGCTACAGCCGGCCGGCGGCCTTCAGCGCCAGGTACCGGTCCGCCACCGCACCGGCGAAGGTCTCCACCGGGGCGTCCACCACCTGCACGTTGTAGCGGGTCAGCGCCGCCCGGACGCGGTGCAGCTCGGCGAGGGTCCGCTCGGCGGCGGCCGCGGTGTGCAGGTCGGCCGGGCCGCCCCGGCGGGCGGCCAACGCCTCCAGCGACGGATCGTGCACCGCGGCCACCAGCACCGTGTGCCGGGACACCAGCTGCGGCAGCACCGGCAGCAGCCCCTCGCCGAGCGCACCGGCGTCCAGTGTGGTGAACAGGACCACCAGGGACCGCTTGCGGGCCACCCGGAGCACCTCGGCCACGATCCGCCCGAAGTCGGTCTCCACCAGGGCCGGCGTGAGCCCGGCCAGCGCCTGGGTGAGCCGGTGCAGCTGGCTGCGCCGGATTGAGCTGGAGACGTTGGCGCGTACCAGGGTGTCCACCGCGAGCAGGTCGACCCGGTCGTCGGCGTGCGCGGCCAGCGCCGCGAGCAGCAGGGCGGCGTCGATGGCGGCGTCCAGCCGCGGCTCACCGGGGCGGGCCGGTTCCCCCGGCCCACCCACCGTGCCGACCCGGCCCGCGCTGGTCCGGCCGGTGTCCAGCACGCACAGCACCCGCCGGTCCCGTTCCGGCCGCCAGGTCTTGACCACGACGTGCTCGCGCCGGGCCGTGCCACGCCAGTCGATGGACCGCACGTCGTCACCGATGACGTACTCGCGCAACGAGTCGAACTCGGTGCCCTGGCCGCGGCCACGAGCCACCGTCCGCCCGTCGATGACCCGCAGCCGGGACAGCTTCTCCGGCAGGAAGCGCCGGGACGTGAACGGTGGCAGCGCGGTCAGCGTCCACGGCGGGGTGAGCGCCGCCGCGCGGCGGCGCCCGGTCTGCCGGAACGCCAGCCCCAGCGGCCCGTACGAGCGGATGGTGACCCGGGCCGCCGGCCGGTCGCCACGCCGGGTCGGAGTGAGCGTGGTGACCACGTCCGCCGACTCGCCCGGTTCGAGCTGCACCACGTGGGCGTACGGTTGCGCGGCACCCGCGGACGGCACCCAGGC
This sequence comes from Micromonospora zhanjiangensis, assembly GCF_042650605.1. Classification (NCBI taxonomy): domain Bacteria; kingdom Bacillati; phylum Actinomycetota; class Actinomycetes; order Micromonosporales; family Micromonosporaceae; genus Micromonospora; species Micromonospora zhanjiangensis. Next base: position 117,447 of record NZ_JBHSBN010000017.1, read on the forward strand.
GTCCCGGACCAGGGCGCGCAGCATCCGCAGCGACACGTTGGTCACCGTCAGGGTGACCTCGGCGCTCTCCCCGAGCCGCACCTGCCGCGGCCCGGAGCGGACCAGCCGCACCTCGCCGGCCGGCGCGGCGGCCAGCAGGTCCAGGCCGGTCAGCACCGCCACGACGGCCACCGCCGCGGCGAGCGCCCACCACATGCCAACCGGCGACAGCAGCCAGCCGCCGAGCGTCAGCGCCGCCGCGCCGAGCACACCGGTCAGCGCCGGTACCCGCCAGGTCAGCATGACGTCGGCGTCACCGGGGCGCCGGTACGGTGGCCAGCAACGCCTCCAGCACGGCGTCGGCGGTGGCGCCCTCCAACTCCGCCTCGTGCCGCACCCGGATCCGGTGGCGCAGCGCGGGCCGGGCCACCGCCTTCACGTCGTCCGGCGTGACGAAGCCCCGCCCGAGCAGCCAGGCGTTCGCCTTGGCCGCGTTCAGGACGGCGGTGGCGCCCCGGGGCGAGGCGCCCAGCTCCAGCGACGGCGTGTTCCGGGTGGCCCGGCACAGGTCCACGATGTACGCCAGCACCACGTCGGCCACCTGCACCTTGAGCGCGCCGCGGCGGGCCGCCGCCAGATCGGCCGTACCGGCGGCGGGACGTACCCCGGCGGCGGCCAGGTCCCGCGGGTCGAACCCGTTGTGGTGGGCGCGCAGGACGCCGAACTCCTCGTCCCGGCTGGGCAGCGGCACGGTCAGCTTGAACAGGAACCGGTCCAGCTGCGCCTCGGGCAGCGGGTAGGTGCCCTCGTACTCGATCGGGTTCTGGGTGGCCACCACCAGGAACGGGTCCGGCAGCGGCCGCGGCCTGCCCTCGACGGAGACCTGCCGTTCCTCCATCACCTCCAGCAGCGCGGCCTGGGTCTTCGGCGGGGTCCGGTTGATCTCGTCGGCGAGCAGCAGGTTGGTGAAGACCGGCCCCTCGCGGAACTCGAACGACGCGGTCCGCGCGTCGAAGATCAGCGAACCGGTGACGTCCCCCGGCATCAGGTCCGGGGTGAACTGCAACCGCCGGGTGTCCAGTTCCAGTGCCGCGGCCAGGGTGCGTACCAGCAGCGTCTTGGCGACCCCCGGCACGCCTTCGAGCAGGACGTGCCCCCGGCACAGCAGCGCGACGAGCAGCCCGGTGACGGTGCCGTCCTGCCCCACCACGGCCTTGGCGACCTCGCCGCGCAGCCGGGTGAGGGCCTGCCGGGCGGCGGTCTCGTCCGGCTCGGCCGCAGCCGGGTCCCACCGGGGTTCGGCTCCACTCCGCCCCGCCGGCGCCGCTGTCTCTGTCACGCTGCTCCTCCTGGGTTGACCGGTCCTGTCGTTCCGGTGGGTCCTGGGCCCACCCGCAGCACGGCGGCGACCAGCGCGTCCAGCCGGTCGACGGCGGACTGGAACTCGTCGTCGGACGCCGGTTCCGGCCCGTGCAGTGTCGTCCGGACCTCGGCGTCCGGGATGCCGGTGCGGGCGGCGATGTGCCGGATCAGCTCCTCGTCCCCGCCGGCACCGCCCGGTCCAGCCAGGTGGTACGGATCGAACACGGGTGTCATCCGGCGCAGCGCCGCCGCCCGGAGCGTGGCCAGTGACGCCTCCCGGGAACGGATCCGCTGGTAGAGCCGGCCCCGTCCGGTGACCGTCTCGGTCGCCGGCACCACCACCGGCAACGGTTCCGCGACGGGTGGGCCGAGCCGACGGCCGCGGACCAGGGCGACCAGCACGGCCACGGTGGACAGCAGCACGACGGCGGCCCATAACACCGGCGGGAACGCGTGCCACTGCGGGTCGGTGCCACCGGAGTCGCGGTTCGGCTGCCGGTAGCCGGGCAGCTTGAACTTCGGCGGCGGCAGCGCCTCGGACGACTCCCTGCGGTGCACGTCGACCCAGATCACGTCGCGGTCCCGGCCGAGCAGCCCGGTGGCCAGTGACGCGTTGCCGGCCTCACCGATCCGACCGTTGCGGAACGGGTCGGTCGCGCCGACCGCGAGGATCTCCGAGTCGCCGTCGCCCCAGCCGACCAGGCCACCGCCGTAGCAGTCGGTCCGGGTCTGCTCGGGGGCCTGGTAGCGGGCCCGCAGCACCGCCGCCGGTCCGGCAGCCACGGCGAAGTCGGTGCCGCAGCCGGGTTCGGCGGTACGGGCGGCCCACCGCTGTGGGCCGGTGAGGAACCCGGCGTACAGCGCGGCCCGGCTGCCCGGGTACGCGAGCACCAGCCGGAATCCCGTCCGATCGTCGGCGACGTCCTCGAAGAAGCCCGGCGTGACCAGGTCCGGGGCCGGTACGAAGACGGTGGGGTCCGGGCGGAGGTCGGCGGAGTCGAGCAACCGCAGCGCCTCGGCCGAACTGGTCACCCGGTGCACGGTCACGCCGTTGCCGGCGAGCAGTTCGGCCAGCCGGCTCGACCCGTCCGGTCCGGTGCCGGTGGGGGAGAGGGTGCCCGGGTCGGCGAGGTCCGGCTCCTGCGCACCGTGCGCGACGCCGGTGACCAGGTAGAGCAGCACCAGGACGAGGAACGGCAGGGCGATCCGGTGCCAGCGCCGGGATCCGCGTACCCGGGCGGTCACGGGGTCGCCACCGGGGTCGGGGCCGGTGCGGGTCCGGTCAGCGCGTCCCGGACCCGGTCGCCGTGGGTTCGCATGGCCAGGTCGTCCTCGGCGGTGGCCGGCCGCAGCCCGTACCAGATCTCCGAGAAGAGGTCGGACGCGGCCCGCAGCGGTGCCGCCGTCGGGGGGTGGGCCCGGCCCGCCGCCCCGGCCAGTTCGGTCACCGTCCAGCCGGGCCGGGCGCTGACCACGCCGCGTTCGATGAGTTCCCGGATGATGGCCCGCAGTCGTTCCCGGACCGCCTCGGCGTAGCGCCCGGCCGCGGCCAGCTCGTCGGCGGACAGCGCGAGCACCGCCGCCGGCAGGTCCGGCACCTGGTCGTCGGGCAGGTCGGCACCGACCTCGGCGGCCCGCCCCCGGCGGCGCCGGCGACGCCACCGCCAGCGGAACCGCAGCGCCCCCAGGCCACGCCAGCGGAACCGGCGGCCGCGCCGGGACCGGCCCGAGCCGCGCAGGGTGCCCAGCCGCCAGCGGGCCGGCGACCAGGCCGGCCACAGATACCACAGCACCGCCACCAGCGCGGTGAACAGGAACAGTAAGATGCCGAGGGCCGGTACCCCGCCGGGCACCGGGTCGCCCAGGGTGGCGACCAGCTCGTTCCACCACCGGCTCACCGCGGCACCGCCAGGGCCGGGCCGGTGGAGACGCCGTGGCGCACCGCCCGGCGCAGCGTGATGTCCAACCCCTCGCTGCGCATCCGGGCCTCCAGGTGCAGCACGGTGTCCAGGCAACCGAGCACCGGGTAGGCGATGGCGTTGATCATCAGCCAGGCCAGGCCGGTGACGAGGTGATCCCGCCAGGCGACCCCGGTGTCGATCAACAGCCGCAGCGCGACCCAGCCGCCGATCCCGGTGGCCAGCCGGATGAACAGCCAGGCCAGGTAGCCGAGCAGGCGGATCCCGCCGGCGCGCAGGCCGGAGCGGGTGCACAGTCGCACCGAGCGGCCCAGGGCGGCGACCGGTCCGACCCGGTCTATCACCAGGGCCGGCATCGCCAGGCCGAACAGCAGATAGGCCACCGGCCAGCCGAGCACGGTGCCGGCGGCCACGCCGTACAGCACGGCCAGCACGACCGCCAGCACGCCGACGGCGACCGGGCGGACCGGTCGGGCCGGCGCGGCCGGGCCGAGCATCGCGGCCGGCGCCGCGGCGGCGCTCACCGCGGCCAGTACGGCCACGCAGCACATCTCGGTGCCGAAGCCCACGGTGAGCAACACCCAGTACCAGTCCCAGTGGTGCTGGTTCGGGAAGACCGCGTTGGCGACGTCGGCGAGCTGCCGCAGCGGGAAGAGCACGGCCTGCTCCAGCAGCGCCAGCAGGAAGCCCAGCCCGAGCAGCGTCCGGCCCCGGGTGCGCAACAGGGCGGTGGCCGCGTCGAGGATCTCGCCGGTGGTCATCGGGCGCAGCGGCACCGCACCCGACGTGCTCTCGTCCCGCAACGCGCCCCCGGCCGCCAGAAGGTCCCATGTGTCTGACCGGGCCCCATGGTTGCATGCCCGTACCGGCCCGGCGACCCCGCGCCGATACCGATCAGGCCGCGATCCTACCGACCGGGCGCACCGACCGGTCGGGGCGCGTGACCAGCGCCGTTCCGCCGGACCGGGGCGCCTCCTCTAGGCTCACCCGGCGGGCCCGGCCCGGCGGGCCCCGGACTCGGGGAGGACGTCCGTGCAGAGGCTGCTGGGGAACCTGCTGATCGTGCCGACGCTGCTGGTGACCGTGCTGCTCTTCGGCACGGTCATCCGGCGGCTGCTCGGCGTCCGGTTGGGTCCGGTCCGGACGGTGGCCGCCGCTGTCCTGGCCCTGCTGGTCGTCGGCCCGATCATGCAGACCCTGACACCCGACCCGGTGCCCACCGATCCGGCCACCATCGCGCTGTTGCTGGGCCTGACGGTGTGCTGCGCGAGCCTGGTCGCCATGGCGGTGGTGGTCATCGCCGAGGCGATCGTCCCGGACGGGTCGCTGCCCGGCCCGGTCGAGCTGCTGCACGGCTGGCGGTCCCGGTTCGCTCGCACCCGGCGGTACGGCGAGATCGTTCGGATCGCCGTCCGGCACGGACTCGGGCGGTTCCTGCGCGGGCGGCGGCACGTCGGGGTGGCCTCCTCGCCGTCCCGCCGGCAGCTGGCCCGCTCGGTGCGCCGGGCGCTCGACGACGGCGGGGTGACCTTCGTGAAGCTCGGCCAGCAGCTGTCCACCCGGCGGGACCTGCTGCCCCGGGAGTTCGTCGAGGAGCTGACCCACCTGCAGGACGACGCGGCGCCGGTCGACTGGGCGCGGATCGAGGAGGTGCTGCGGGCCGAACTGGGCCGACCGGTCGAGGAGGTCTTCGCCTCGGTCGACCGGCTACCGCTGGCGGCCGCCTCGGTCGCCCAGGTACACGCCGCCACCCTGACCGACGGCACCGAGGTCGTCGTCAAGGTGCAGCGGCCGGGCATCACCCGGGTCGTCGAACGGGACCTGGACATTCTCGGTCGCCTGGCCCGCACCCTCGAGGTACGCACCGAATGGGGTCGGAGCCTGGGCCTGACCACGCTGGCGGCCGGCTTCGCCGAGGCGCTGCGCGAGGAGCTCGACTTCACCGTCGAGCGGGACAACCTGCGGGCGGTCGGCGCCGCGCTCACCGCCGCGCCGGACCGGGGGGTGCGGGTGCCGGCGCCCCGGTCGAGGTGGTGCACCGCCCGGGTGCTGGTGATGGACCGGCTGCCCGGCACGCCCCTCGGTGCCGGGGACACCGTACTGGCCGGGATGACCGGGCAGCGGCGCCGGGAGGTCGCCGCCGCCCTGCTCGGCACGATGCTCGACCAGGTGCTGGAGACCGGCATGTTCCACGTCGATGTCCATCCGGGGAACGTGCTGGTCGACGCGGACGGCACGCTGGGGTTGCTCGACCTCGGCTCGGTGGGCCGGCTGGACGGCACCACCCGGGCCGCGCTGGGCCGGCTGATGGCCGCCCTCGGCCGGTCCGACTCGGCGGCCGCGACCGACGCATTGCTGGAACTGGTCGACCGGCCCGACGAGATCGACGAGCGGGAGTTGGAGCGGACCCTGGGCGGGTTGATCGTCCGGTACGCGGCTCCGGGCGCCGGCACCGGCGCGGCCGCGTTCGGTGCCCTGATGCGGTTGGTCACCACCCACCGGCTGGCCATCCCGCCCCAGGTGGCCGCGGTCTTCCGGGCCTTCGCCACGCTGGAGGGCACCCTCGTGCTCATCGATCCGGCCTTCGACCTGGTCGCCGAGGCACGGCGGGCCGGCGTCGGCCGGGTCGCCGAGGCGTTGACCCCGCAACGGTTGCGTGACTCGGTGACGGACGAGGTGGTGGCGCTGCTGCCGGTGCTGCGCCGGCTGCCGCGCCGGGTGGACCGAATCGCGGACGCCCTCGAACACGGTCGGCTCGGCGTCAACGTCCGGGTGCTCGCCGACCGGCGGGACCGGCAACTGGTTACCGGGCTGGTCCACCAGGTGCTGTTGACGGTGCTCGGTACGGCGGCCGGCCTGATCGCCGTGCGGCTGCTCGGCATACCGGGCGGCCCCCGGGTCACCCGGAGCATCGAGCTGTACGACGTCCTCGGCTACGGCCTGTTCATCGTCTCGTTCGTGCTCGTGCTCCGGGTGCTGATCCTCATCTTCCGCCGCAGCACCGACTGAACCGCCCCGGTGCGGGCCGGGCCCCCGACCCGCACCCGCGGGCGTCGGAACGGGAACCCGGCACCCTGTCAGGCGGGATCGGGCAGGGCGTTGTCGCGGATCACCGAGCGGTACCAGTGCGCGCTGTCCTTGAGGATCCGCCGCTGGGTCGGGTAGTCGACCCGGACGATGCCGAACCGCTTGTGGTAGCCCTCGGCCCACTCGAAGTTGTCCAGCAGCGACCAGAGCAGGTAACCGCGCACGTCGACCCCGCTGTCCAGGGCGGCCCGGACGGCGCGCAGGTGGCCGTCGAGGTAGGCGATCCGGTCCCGGTCCGGCACCCGGTCGCCGACCACCCGGTCCTCGAAGGCCGCGCCGTTCTCGGTGATCCAGAGCGGCACGCCGGGGTAGTCGCGGGCGACCCGGCGCAGCAACTCGGTCAGCCCGGACGGGTCGACCGGCCAGCCCGACGAGGTGTGCGGCAGGTCGGGGGAGGTGAACTCGATCCCCTCACTGCCGGGGTAGGTGCCGTCCCCGCCGTCGGCGCCGGGACGGGCCGCGACCCAGGTGGGGCTGTAGTAGTTGAGTCCGAGCAGGTCGATCGGCGCGGCGATGGTCTTCTCGTCGCCGTCCGCCAGCCACGGCGTGCCGCCGAACCGGGCCATGTGGGTCACCATGTCGGCCGGGTAGCCGTCGCCCAGCACCGGGTCGAGGAACACCCGGTTGTGCAGCCCGTCGATCAGGCGTACCGCGTCGGCGTCGGCGGCGCTGTCCGGGTCGACGGGCCGTACCACGGCGGGGTTGAGCGCCAGGCCGACGGACCGGGCGCCGGCCGCGCGCAGCGCCTGGGTGCCGAGCCCGTGGGCGAGCAGCAGGTGGTGCACGGCGGCGAACGTCGCGGCGGGGTCCCGCCGGCCGGGCGCGTGCCGGCCGCTGCCGTAACCGAGGTACGCGGAGCACCACGGCTCGTTCAGCGTCAGCCACGAGGCGACCCGGTCGCCGAGCCGGTCGTGCACGGCGGTGGCGTAGTCGGCGAAGTGCTCGGCGGTGTCCCGGACCGGCCAGCCGCCCCGATCCTCCAACGACTGGGGCAGGTCCCAGTGGTAGAGGGTGACCATCGGTGCGATCCCGCGCCGGCACAGTTCGTCCACCAGCCGGTCGTAGAAGTCCAGTCCGGCCGCGTTGACCGGGCCGTCGCCGCCGGGTATGACCCGGGGCCAGGCGACCGAGAACCGGTACGCCCGCAGCCCGAGCCCGGCGATCAGGTCGACGTCCTCCCGCCACCGGTGGTAGTGGTCGCACGCCTCGTCCCCGGTGTGCCCGTCGGCGACCGCGCCCGGGGTGCGACTGAAGGTGTCCCAGATGGACGGGGTACGACCGTCCGCGTCGACGGCACCCTCGATCTGGTATGCGGCCGTGGCCGATCCCCAGACGAAGTTCTCCGGGAAGCTGGTTCGGTTCACTGCTTGACCGCCCCTTCCATGATGCCGCCGATGATCTGGCGACCGAAGACGATGAAGACCACCAGCAACGGGACCGTGGCGATCGCGGTGCCGGTGAAGATCTGTGACATGTCCTGGTAGTACCCGTGGGACAGCGCCCGCAGGGACAGCTGCACGGTCGGGTTCTCCGGGTCGTTCAGGACCGCGTACGGCCAGATGAAGTCGTTCCAGGTGGTCATGAAGGTGAGCAGGCCGAGCACGGCGGCGGCCGGGCGCAGCGCGGGCAGCACCACGTTCCAGTAGATACGCAGCGAGTGGCAGCCGTCCACCCGGGCGGCCTCGATCAACTCGTCGGCGACCGCCTGTCCGGCGTACTGCCGCATCAGGAACACGCCGAACCCGGTGACCAGTGCCGGGACGATCACCGCCTGCAGCTGGTTGGTCCAGCCGAGCCGGCTCATCAGCATGTACAGCGGGATCACCCCGAGCTGGGTGGGCACCGCCATCGTCGCGATGATCAGCACCAGCAGCTTGTTGCGGCCGCGGAAGCGCAGCTTGGCGAAGGCGAAACCGGCCAGCGAGGAGAACAGCACCACGGAGAAGGTGACGCAACTGGCCACGATCGCCGAGTTGACCAGCCCGGTGACGAAGTTGGCGTCGGTGTTGGCCAGCAGCCGGGACAGGTTCGCACCCAGGTTGTCGCCGGGCAGCAGCGGCGGTGGCAACTGACCCATCGCGTCGTTGGACCGGGTGGCGACCACCACCATCCAGTAGATCGGGAAGACCGAGATCGCGATGGCCAGGATCAGGGTCCCGTACGTCAGCGGGCTGGCCCGCCACAGGTCGGCGCCGGGCGGGCGCCGTCGGCGTCGGCCGGCCGGTGGGCTCGGCGCCGGCGGCGCGGTGGGTACGGTCGGGGCGAGCACCATGGTCAGTCTCCTTCCAGCCCGCCCCGGCCGGTACGCCGGATGAGCGCCACGTTCCCGATCGCGACCAGGACGATCAGCAGGAACAGCATCCAGGCGATCGCCGAGCCGTAACCGAAGTTGAAGTGCGGGGCGAACGCGTTCTCGAACATGTACATCGTCACGGTCTGCGACTCGCGCAGCGGGCCGCCGCGGATCGGATTGGTGCCGGAGTTGAACAGCAGCGGTTCGGTGAACAGCTGCAGCCCGCCGATGGTGGAGATGACGGTGCAGAAGACGATTGTCGGTCGCAGCATCGGCACGGTGATGGACCAGAACTGCCGGGCCGGCCGGGCGCCGTCCAGCGCGGCCGACTCGTACAGGTCGCGCGGGATGGCCTGCATGGCGGCCAGGAAGATCAACGCGTTGTAGCCGGTCCACCGCCAGTCGACCATGGTGGAGACGGCCACCCAGGCGCCGAGCCGGTCGGCCCGCCAGTCGACGCCGGGCAGCCCGACCAGTCCGAGCAGCCAGTTGAACAGCCCGAACTGCCGGCTGAACAACTGGCCGAAGACGATCGCCACGGCCGCGGTGGAGGTGATGTTCGGGATCAGCACCCCCATCCGGAACCCGGTACGGGCCCGCAGCGTGCGGTTGAGCAGGTTGGCCAGCCAGAGCGCCAGCAGCAGCTGCGGCACGGTGGACAGCACGAAGATGCCCAGCGTGTTGACGACGGAGTTCCAGAAGTCGGCGTCGCCGAGCAGCGCCGAGTAGTTGGCCAGCCCGACGAACGGGTGGTCCTCGGCGAGCAGGTCCCAGTCGTGCAGCGACACCCAGGCGGTGTAGCCGAGCGGGTAGAGCCCGAAGATCGCGAAGAGCACGAAGAACGGTGCGACGTAGAGGTACGGGGCGTACCGGTTGTCGAACCGGGCGAACCAGAACGGCGCATCCCGGCGGCGCCCGGTCGTGGCGGCCCGCACACTCACTTCTGCGCCGCGCTCTTGGCCTTGGTGACCGCGTCCGTCCATCCGTCGGCGGGCGACCGCTGGCCGAGTTCCACCGTGCGGACCGCGTTCTCCACCTCGGTACGGACCGCCTGGTTCTTCGGTCCCATGTACACCGGGCGCAGGTTGCGGGCGCCGGAGCCGAAGATCTCACCGACCGGGGCGTCGCTGAAGTACGCGTTCTTCGCGTCCTTGACCGCCGGGTCGTCGAGCGCCTGCGGCGAGGACGGCAGGGCACCCTTGGACTTGAACGCGCCGATCTGGCCCTGCGGGCTGGTCAGGAACTTGGCCAGCTCGATGGCCTCCTTCTGGTGCTTGCCCTGCTTGGGCACGGCCAGGAACGAGCCGCCCCAGTTGCCGCCGTTGCCGGGCACCGTGGCGATGTCCCACTTGCCCTTGGCCTCCGGGCCGGCGTTGCCCTCGATCACCCCGGTCATCCAGGCCGGGCAGGCGATGGTGGCGAACTTGGCCTGTTTGAAGGCGGACACCCACTCATCGGACCAGGAGCCGAACTTGCCGGTCAGCTTGTTGTCGATGATCTTCACGGTGGTGTCGTACGCCTGGCGTACCGCGGGGTTGGCGTCGACCACGAGGTTGCCGGCGGTGTCGTAGTAGCTGTAGCCGGTGCCGGCACCGGCGTTCTGCAGCAGGATGGTGTTGAAGGTGTTGGTGGCGGCGTCCAGGAAGCTGGCCCCGGTGTTGGCCGCGGCGAACTTCCTGCCGGTGGTGATGTAGTCGTCCCAGGTCGGCCAGAGCTTCGACACCGCGGCCCGGTCGGTGGGCAGGTTGGCCTTGGCGAACAGGTCCTTGCGGTAGCACATGGCCATGCCGCCCACGTCGGTGCCGAGTCCGATCAGCCGCTTGCCGTCCGGGGTGAGGCCCTGGTTCCACTTCCAGTCCATGAAGTTGGCCTTCAGGTCGCCGGCGCCGTGGTCCAGCAGGTTGACGAAGTTGCCCGGGTTGGCCTTGTACTCGACCAGCAGCCCTTCCTCGATCGCGACGATGTCACCGGCGCCGCTGCCGGCGGCCAGCCACTGGGTCAGCTTGGGGGAGTAGTCGTCGAGGTTGGTGCCGGTGCCCCGCTCCACGATCTTGATGTTGGGGTGGCTGGCCATGTATTCCTTGTACAGCTCGGCGTAGCCGAACTGGCTGAACACGTCGACGGTCAGGGTGATCTGGCCGTCGCCGCTGTCGGTGCCGCCGCAGGCGGCGACGCCGGTGAGCATGCCCAGGGCGAGGGCGGCCGCCGCCAGGCGGCGGCGCGGACTGACTCTCATGGGTGGTACCCCTCTCGGGTAGGAATCGGCGCGGTTGAGAGAGCGTTCTCACGTCGAGAGAAGACTCCCGTCAACCTGGGCGTATTGTCAAGAGAGCGCTCTCCCATTTTTGGGGACGCGGCCCGTTACCATGACCCGCGGAGGTATCCGTTGACGATCGTGCCGCCCGCCCGGCCGACCCTGGAGGCGGTGGCCCAGCGGGCCGGCGTCTCGCGCGCCACCGTGTCCCGGGTGGTCAACGGCTCGCCCCGGGTCGCCGAGGAGATCCAGCGCCGGGTCCGTCGGGCGGTCGAGGAGCTGGGGTACGTACCCAACCAGGCGGCCCGCAGCCTGGTCACCCAACGGACCGGCTCGATCGCCCTGGTGTTCAGCGAGGAGGCGAACCGGGTCTTCTCCGACGACCAGGTGTTTCCCGGGATCATCCGCGGCGTCAGCCAGGAGCTGGAGGCCGCCGACCGGCAGCTGGTGCTGATGATGGCGCACTCGCCCGCCGGCCACGAACGGATCCAGCGGTACGCCACCGGCGGGCACGTGGACGGCGTGCTGATCGCCTCGATGCACGGCGTCGAACCGCTGCCCGCGACCCTGCAACGCCGGGGGATCCCGGTGGTCTGCGGCGGCCGGTCGCTGGACCGGGCCAACCGCTCGCCGTACGTGGACGTCGACCACGCGGGCGGGGTGGGCGCCGCGGTCCGGCGCCTGCTGGACACCGGCCGGCGGCGGATCGCCACCATCGCCGGGCCGCAGGACATGGTCGCCGGCATCGACCGGCTGGCCGCCTACCGCGCGGCGTTGCGCGACTCCGACCGCCGGTCGATCGTGGCCGTCGGCGACTTCACCCGGGACTCCGGGGTCGTGGCGATGCGGCAACTGCTGGCCGACGATCCCGACCTGGATGCCGTGTTCGTCGCCTCCGACCTGATGGCGCACGGCGCGCTGCGGACGCTGCGGGACGCGGGCCGGCGGGTGCCGGACGACGTCGCCGTGATCGGGTTCGACGACATCGAGCTGGCCCGGTTCACCGAGCCACCGCTGACCACGGTGCGCCAGCCGGTGCTCGACATCGGCCGCCGGATGGCCGGCCAGGTGCTGCGGATCATCGACGGCCAGACCGTGGAGCCGGCCCTGGTGCTGGACACCGAGCTGGTCGTCCGGCAGTCGGGCTGAGCGGCAGTCGGGGCTGACCGGTAGTCGGGCTGACCGGCCGCGGCGAAGCCGGTCGCCCGTCCGGCGCCCCCGGCGTGCCGGGAGCGTGCCGGGGCGCCGTTCAACGACGGGTAACCGATCGGAAACATTGACGACCGGCTACTCGTGGGTCTACCGTCCGGCGCAAGAGAGCGCTCTCTTCGCCGATCGTTCCCCGGCAGTTTCCCGACCCCCGTGCGCGGACCCCGGCTCCCTCGCCCGGTCCGCGTCACCTCGGAGGCACCTGATGACATCGTCCGTCCGACCCCGTCGGTGGATCGTCGCCGCCGCCGGCGGCGCCGCCCTGCTCGTGCTCGGCGCGAGCCTGATCGCGGGGCACGCCCCGCCCGCCGAGGCCGCCACCGTCGGCGCCGGCAGCTACACCACCACCCCGGTCGGCCCGCTGCCGTCCGGCTGCGGCCAGATCTCCACCAACCCCCGCCAGTACGTCACGGCCGACGCCCCGGCCGGCGCGGTGCCCACCAACGACTGGTGGTCGTCGTTGCTGTGGAAGCGCACCGACTGCGCGTTCAGCGAGCCGCTGCACGCCCACCCGCTGTCCTACGACACGTTCACCGACGGCCTCGGCTTCTCGGCCAACTCGACCCCGGCCATCTCCGGCACGTCGACCGGGGTCGGCGAGTACCACTACCCGTACACCGAGGACATCCGGGTCGGGGTGGCCGGGCTGGGCGCGCCGACGACCAAGGTGGCCGGCTGGAGCGACTGGACGGTCACCCCGTACTGGAGCGACGGCGCCCGGACCATGCGCGCGACCATCGGGCACGGCCTGCCCTTCGCGTACTTCCAGACCACCGGCGGGGACGCGCAGATCCGGGTCACCGGCACCCCGCAGGTGTGGGCCAACGCCAACTCGATGATCGGCTTCACGGTGAACGGGCACGACTACGTCGGCTACGCGCCGACCGGCGCCGGCTGGACCGTGAGCGGCGGCCGGATCACCTCCACCCTCGCCGGGCGGGGCTACTTCTCGGTCGCCCTGCTGCCGACCACCGGCTCGACCGCGCCCGCCGACCGGTCCGCGCTGGCCGAGAGCTACGGCCGGTACGCCCACGCGCACGTCACCGGGACCCGGCTGTCCTACGCCTACGACCCGGCGAGCAGCACGGTGACCACCACGTACGCGTTCACCGTGACGCCCCGGGAGGGCGCCGTGGCGCAGACGGTGGTCAGCCTCTACCCGCACCAGTGGAAGGCGTTGACCGGCTCGACCCCGATCAGCCAGAGCTACCCGTCGGCCCGGGGCCGGATGAAGGTGCTCACCGGCGTCGACCGGTTCCGCACCACGATGACCTTCCACGGCGTCCTGCCCGAACTGCCGGCGGTGGGTGACGGCGCGGGCGCCGACCTGGCCACCCTGACCGGCTACCTGGCCGCCGACCGGGCCAATCCGATGGACCGGCGCGGCGACGACACCTACTGGACCGGCAAGGGCCTGGGCCGGGCGGCCCGGATCGCCGAGATCTCCGACCAGGTCGGCGACACCGGCACCCGGGACAGCGCGCTGACCGCCATCCGGAACACCCTCACCGACTGGTTCACCGCGTCCACCGGCAAGACCTCCCGCCTGTTCTACTACGACGCGAACTGGGGCACGCTGATCGGCTACCCCGCCTCGTACGGTTCGGACCAGGAACTCAACGACCACCACTTCCACTACGGCTACTTCATCGCGGCCGCCGCCACGCTTGCCAAGTTCGACCCCCAGTGGGCCTCGACCGGCCGGTACGGCGGCATGGTGGACCTGTTGATCCGGGACGCGGACAACTACGACCGCGCCGACACCCGGTTCCCGTACCTGCGGGACTTCGACATCTACGCCGGGCACGACTGGGCCTCCGGGCACGGCTCGTTCGCCGCCGGCAACAACCAGGAGTCCTCCTCGGAGGGGATGAACTTCGCGGGCGCCCTGATCCAGTGGGGCCAGGCCACCGGCAACGCGGCGGTCCGCGACGCCGGGGTGTTCCTCTACACCACCCAGGCGGCGGCCATCCAGGAGTACTGGTTCGACTCGGCCGACCAGAACTTCCCGGCCGGCTTCGAGCACTCCACCGTCGGCATGGTCTGGGGCGACGGCGGCGCGTACTCCACCTGGTTCAGCGCCGAGCCGGAGATGATCCAGGGCATCAACCAACTCCCGGTCACCGGCGGGCACCTGTACCTCGGCTACGACCCGGCCTACGTCCGGCGCAACTACGCCGAGTTGGTCCGCAACAACGGCGGGCCGCCGACCGTGTGGCAGGACATCATCTGGGAGTTCCTCGCCCTCGGCGACCCGGACACGGCCCTGGCCAACCTGCGCGCGAACGGCGGATACACCCCGGAGGAGGGGGAGAGCCGCGGGCACACCTTCCACTGGATCCGCAACCTGGCCGCGCTCGGCGCCGTGGACACCTCGGTCCGCGCCAGCCATCCGCTGGCAACCGTGTTCACCCGGGCCGGGGCGCGCACGTACGTGGCGTCCAACGTCTCCGGCAGCCCGATCACGGTGACCTTCTCCGACGGCACCCGACTGACCGTGCCGGCCGGCAGGACGGCCACCACCGGGGCGTACACCTGGAGCGGCGGCAACGCGGGCGGCGGCACCGACCCGACGCCGGGCCCGACGACCCCGGGTCCGGGCCCCACCCCGACCACCCCGGCCCCGACCACCCCGGCGCCGACGACGCCGGGTCCCTCACCGACCGGGTCGACCTCGCCGGACCGCTACCTGCTGCCGGGTGGCGGCCTCGCCGCCGCCGCGGGCGCCGCCGGGCAGGCGACGGTCGTCGCGGCGAACGGAAACCACGACGGTACGCCGACCAACCCGCTGGTCTTCACCGCCACCGGCCTGAACCTGTCCTACTCCGGTGGCGCGACCCGGTTCGACCTGTTCCTGGACGCGGCGACGGCGGTGGGCAACGGTGTCCAGGCCCGGGTCTCGTACGACCTGACCGGCGACGGGACGTTCGACCGGGTGGAGACCTACCGGTACTTCGCCACCGACCCGCTGCCCGGCTACGAGCACTACACCACCGCCGCCGGCCTGCTGGCCAGCAGCGGCCCGCTCGGCGACCTGCGCAACGGCACCGTACGGCTGGAGGTCTGGTCGGCGATCGGGGCCAACCCGACCACCCTCGGCCTCGGCAACCGCTCGACGCTCCACCTCGCCCAGGGCTGACCGGGATTAACCGGCTCCGGAAATGGGCGGCTGGCCGCCGGGTCCGAAATTGGGTGGTTGACCGTAACCGGGTCCGGAGGTTGGTCCGGGAGTACCCGGGTAGGGAGCTGGGCCGGGCGCGCTCGGGGCGGAACCGGGTGCCGGTATGTCCGGGTACGGGCCGGGGCCCGGCGTGCCGGGATGGGGCTGGGCGGCCAGGTCGCCGGGATATCCCGCCGCACCCCAGTCGGACTGACCGGGCGCGGGCGGATAACCCGGTCCGACGCCGGCCGGTGGCGGCTGCGGGCCCTGCGGCGCGGCCGGGTATCCGGGCGGGTACGGCCCCGGCGGTGCGGGCGGTTTGTTCGAACTCTTCACCACCACCAGCACCACGGCGACCACTATTCCGACGACCGCGACCAGACAGAGCAGGATGGCGAGCAGAGTGATCAGGCCCATGGGCTTCCTCTCACCGGGAGCGGCATCCGTTGTGGACACCGTCACCGCCGGGCAAACCGGACGCCGACGATGGTAACGGCACCACCGCTGCCAGTCGGCCCGGACCGGACCGGACCGGACCGGACCGGAGTGGACCGGACCGGACCGGAGTGGACCGGAGTGGACCGCCCGGGGCCGATCGATCCGCCGGCCCGGAAGATGACGACCCGGGCCGTCAGTCCGTCGGGCCGGCCAGGAACGGTGTGAGCAGTGCCGGGGTGGCGCCGTCGGCCAGCCGCAGCGCGGTGTCCACGTCGACGTCCGGCACCGCGTACCGCTGCCGGCCGGCAGCGGTGGTCGCGGTCAGCGTGGCCAGACCGACCCGGCGCTGGAAGAACGACCGCCGCAGGTTCCAGCCGATGATCCCGTCGGTGGCCAGCACGTAGCGCCGACGGACCAGGGAACCCTGGCGGGAGACCAGCCAGCGGCCGACCGCCGCGTGCCCGAGGCTGCGCGCCCGGTCCTGCGCCAGCAGTGCCGCCGCGACCGGCAGCACCACCGCGGTGACCTGCCAGGTCCAGGCCGGCCAGTCGGCCAGCCACCAGCCGGTGACCGCCGCCGCGACCAGCAGCGCGGCCACCGTCAGGGCGCGGCTGTAGCGGCGCCGGTGCGCCTGCGGCAGGTGCCGGGTCAGTGGCACGGCGACCGGCGCCGGGTCGCCCAACACCGTGGCGGCGACCCGCTCGGCCTCGGCCCGCGGCGCCGGCGGCAGCAGCAGCGAGCCACCCCGTTCCGCGCCCCGGCCGACCCGCAGGCCGGTGGCGATGGCGATGCACCGCGCCCCGGACACCACCCGCAGCAACAGCGGCTCGCTCAGCTCGACGCCGCGCAGCCGTTGCTCGTCGATCGAGGTCGCCCGGGTGGTTACCAGGCCGCGGGTCACGTGCAGCGTGCCGGCGTCGTGCCGGGTCAACCGGAAGCCCCAGAACGCCAACACGTAACCGGCCGTGGACAGCAGCGCGATCACCACCACGAAGACGGCGACCACCTGCACCACCGCCAGTCCCAGCGGCATCCGGACCAACTGGTCGACGAGGGCGCGCAGCGGCCCGTACCGGGTGAGGTCGATGTGTGCCTCGTTGACCGCGCGGGACACGAACGCGGTGAGCACGCCGACGGT
Organism: Micromonospora zhanjiangensis; assembly: GCF_042650605.1. Taxonomy (NCBI): domain Bacteria; kingdom Bacillati; phylum Actinomycetota; class Actinomycetes; order Micromonosporales; family Micromonosporaceae; genus Micromonospora; species Micromonospora zhanjiangensis. The sequence goes on from NZ_JBHSBN010000017.1 coordinate 134,286, forward strand.
CACGAACCCGGAGAGGGTGAACGGCCCGAACCGGATCCAGCCGGGCCGCAGCCGGGCCAGCTCTGTCTCCGGTGCGTCCGGACCCGGCTCCGCCGGCTCGTCCGGGTCGGTCGTCGGCGCGGGTTGCGCCCGGTAGTGCAGCAGTTCCTCCCGCAACCGGGCCGCCTCCGGCACGGTCAGCCCGTCCAGCTTCACGCCGTCGTCCTTGCGGTCGGACCGGCCGGTGCCAACGGTGACCCGGGTCAGCCCGACCAGCCGGTGCACGGCGTGCGCGGTGACGTCGACCGTACGGACGCGGTCGCGGGGCACCGACAGCTCCCGGCGGCGCAGCAGCCCGCGGCGGACCTGGACGTGCCGCGGGGTGATCCGGTACGTGGTGGTGAACCAGCGCAGCATCCCGGCGAGCAGCACCAGGACCAGACCGGTCAGGCCCCACCAGTGGTTCCCGCTGGTGCTGCCGGCCACGAAGATGCCGAACAGCGCCGGCAGGCTGCGGGGAATCTCCTGCACCGGATGGACCAGCAGCATCCGCCGGCTCAACCGGCGCCAGGACGGGTCGATGCCGGCGCCGGGCACCGGCTCGCCGTCCGGTGTCGCCGGTACGTCCGCAGGACCGGCGGCGCGGACCGGCTGGGACGCTGTGGTGTCGCTGCTCACGTGGCATCCCCGGTGGTCGCCTGGGTGTTCGCGGTCAGCTCGTCGACCAGTCGGTCGGCCGTCCCGCGGTCGAGGCCGTCGATCTTCAGCGGTCCGGCGGCGGAGGCGGTGGTCACCGTGACGTTCGCCAGGCCGAACACCTGCTCCAGCGGGCCGCGCTTGCTGTCGACGGTCTGGATCCGGGAGACCGGCGCGATCCGGCGCTCCTGGTTGAACCAGCCCGACTGGGTGTAGATGGCCTCGTCGGTGGCCTCCCACAGGTGTACCCGGTAGCGCCACCACGGCATCACGGCCAGGTGGACGGCCGCCAGCACGGCGGTGACCGCGAGGCCGATCAGGTGCGGGAGCAGGTCCGACTCACCGATCAGCCAGATCACCTGGATGGCCGTGATCACCAGCCAACCGACCAGAGCGCGCACGAACCAGTACGCGACGGCCTTGCGACTGACCCGGTTGCGGGGCGGGCGGAGATCGAGCCGGCCCCCGGTTGTGGTCTGCACACGCTGACTCTGGCACGCCGCGACAACCTCGGCTACCCACGCGAGTGGCGCCGCCGCCCGGTCCGGCCGAGCCCGCTGCGGGCCGTCCTGTCCGGGCCGGATCCCACCCACGTCACGACGCTGGGAGGCTGAGCAGCACGGCGCCGACGGCGACGCCGACGCCGCAGGCGATCCGCAGCCGGCCCATCGACTCGCCGAAGAAGACGGCACCGATCACGGCCGCGACGATCACACTGCTCTCCCGCAGGGCCGCGACGGCGGCCAGCGCGCCCCGATTCTGCGCCCACAGCACCAGACCGTAGGCCAGCGCCGACAGCACGGTGATCGCCAGGGCTGGCGGCCAGGACGACCCGCGGGTACGTCCGGCGGCGAGGGTCGGGGCACCGCGGCGTCGCCGGACGGCGAACGCGACGACGGCGAGGCCGATCCCCTGCAGGCCGACGAGCCACAGCGTGTACCCGGCCGGACTGTCGCTGCGCCGTACGCCGATGCCGTCGATGACGGTGTAGGTCGCGATGGCCAGCCCGGTCAGGACGGCGGTGAGCACGGCGGCCCGGTTGTCCCGCACCGTGCGCCAGGGCGTCAGGCCGAGCAGGGCGATCGCCCCGGCGATCAGGGCGACGCCGGCGGTGGTGGCGGGGGACATCCGTTCGTGCAGCAGGAGGACCGCGACCACGGCGACGGTCAACGGGCCGACCCCGCGGGCGATCGGGTACGTCTGGTTGAACTCGCCCACCCGGTACGCCGCGACCAGCGCGAGCGTGTAGAACAGGTGCACCACCACCGAGGCGACCAGCCAGGGCCAGGACGGTCGGGCCGGCGCGGGCACCCAGAGCAGCACCGGGAAGGCCAGTACGACGCTGAGGACCCCGTTGCGGCCGAACAGCGTGACCCGGTCCTCGACCCCCTTGGCCAGCGCGTTCCAGGTGGCGTGCAGGACCGCCGCGAGCAGCACGGCGCCGACGACGGCCGGGGTCAACGGGCTCTCCGGACACTCATCCCACCGACTCTAGATCGACCGTGCGCGGCCCGGTCGACCGCGATCCACTGTCGACGGTCGGTGACGTCGGTGCGGCGGCGTCCCGGTCACCCGGACCGCCGCCGTCATGCCGCGAGGACGTCGTCGGGCGCGCCGCACCAGGTCCGCAGCGCCGCCCGGACCGGCTCCGGGTCTGCGCTGTCGTGCCGGCCGGCGGCCCAGGCGAGGTACCCGTCGGGGCGGACCAGCGTCGTCGGGTGGTCCGGCACGGCCGGCGTGGCCACGGTGACCCGGTCCGACCAGGCGGCGGCGACGGACTCCAGCTCGGGCGGGCCGAGCAGGACGAACCGCCCGGCGCGCAGCGCCTCGTACAACCGGCCGCCGTCGGCCAGCGGCAGGTCGGCGGCCCGCCGACCGGCCGGGGCGTGGTTGCCGGGCCCGGCCGGGTAGGCGATGCCGACACCGGAGAGCATGCCGGCGATCCGGTCGGCGATCGGTCCACGCCGGGCCGCCAGACCGGCGACGTCCCGGACCGCCATCCGCATCCGGGAGCGGGTCAGCGCGAGCCGGACGATCGCCCCGCTGCCGCGTACCACCGCCCGGCCTACCGGGTGCCGTTCGCTCTGGTAGCTGTCCAGCAGCCCGGCCGGCGCCCAGCCGTGGACCGTGGCGGCCAGCTTCCAACCGAGGTTGACGGCGTCCTGGATGCCGGTGTTCATGCCCTGGCCACCGGCCGGCGAGTGCACGTGCGCGGCGTCCCCGGCCAGGAACACCCGGCCCACCCGGTAGGTCGGGACCTGCCGTTCGTCGCTGTGGAAGCGGGACAGCCAGCGCGGGTCGTGCATGCCGAAGTCGTCGCCGAGCGACCGCCGGGTCACCGCGCGCACCTCGTCGAGGTCGACGGGCGCGCTGTCCGGCTGCGGGTTGTCCCGGTTCCAGGCGAAGATCCGGTACCAGCCGTCGCCGTAGGAGGCGAGGAAGGCGAACGCGTCGCCGTCGGCGTTGGCGAGCAGCGGTGCCTCCGGCGGGCGGGCGAGCCGCACGTCGGCCAGCATCAGTGACATCACCACGGCCCGACCCGGGAACGGCAGGCCGAGGGCGTCCCGGACGACGCTGTGGACGCCGTCGGCGCCCACCGCGTACGACGCCCGGCGGGTCCCGGTCCCGGCCTCGGTGCGGACGGTGACCTCGACGCCGTCGGCGTCCTGCGTCAGCCCGGTCACCGTGGCGCCGCCGACCAGGCGCGCGCCCAGCGCCTCGGCCCGGCGCCGCAGCAGGCGTTCCACCTGGTACTGCGGGGTGACCAGCAGGTACGGGAACCGGCTCGGCAGCCGGCCCAGGTCGATCCGCAGGCCACCGAACAGCCGTAGCCGGTCGATCGGGGAACCGGTGGCCACCAGGTCGTCGGCGAGCCCGCGCGCGTCGAACTGCTCCAGCGTGCGGGCGTGCACCACGAAGGCGCGGGTGAGCGGGGACTCGGTCGCCCGGCGGTCCAGTACGGTGACCGCGAGCCCGGCCGCGGCGAGGTCTCCGGCCAGGGTCAGGCCGGTCGGGCCGGCGCCGACCACGACGACGTCGCTCTGGTTGTCGGTCATGGCTCCTCCTCGATGTCAACAACCGTTGGCCTACAGATGTTGACAACGGTACGGCCGGTGCGACGAAGATGTCAACGCCTGTTGGCATAGAGTGGGCGGCATGACCGCAGCAGCCGCGCCCCGCCGTTCCGACGTCACCCGGGCGGCGATCCTCGACGCGGCCCGGGCCCGGTTCGCCGCGGACGGGTACGAGCGGGCGACCATCCGGGCCATCGCCGCCGACGCCGGGATCGACCCGGCCATGGTGATGCGCTACTACGGCAACAAGGAGAAGCTGTTCGCCGCCGCGGCAGACTTCGACCTGCGGATGCCCGACCTGACCGGCCTGTCCGAGACCGGGTACGGCCGCGCCCTCGCCCGGCACTTCGTGCACCGCTGGGAGGCCGACGACACGTTCCTGGCGCTGCTGCGCGCGGCGGTCAGCAACGAGGCGGCGCGGGACCGGATGCGACAGGTCTTCGCCAGCCAGATCGGTCCGCTGGTCGCCTCCGTGTGCCCGCCCGGACAGGCGGACACCCGGGCCGGGCTGGTGGCCAGTCAGGCGCTGGGCCTGGCGTTCTGCCGGTACGCGCTGCGCCTCCAACCGCTGGCGCAGCTGTCCGAGGAGGAGTTGGTCGACTGGCTGGCGCCGACCCTGCAGCGTTACCTGACCGGCAGCCGGTCCGACGCCGGCTGACCGGACGGGCCGGTCAGCCGGGTGGGTGGGGCGTCAGCAGTCCATAAGGCGGGAACCCCGGCCGTTTAGGGCCGGGAGGAACGCCGTCACGAACCGGGACGTTTCTGGTGCTCGATGTACTCGCGGACGACGGCGGGGGTGCGCCGCCGCACGATCCGGCGAAGTACGAGGGCGACCACAGGTGGCCGCCCCGCAGGTAGCGGTGTAGAAGTGCGTCGTGTTCTTGTCGCAGTCGCCGGGGGCGAGACGCCTTTGAGGTTGTTGACCAGACGTGACAACGGGACCGATGGTGGGTGGTGCACGGGCAGGTGGACGTGGTCGTCCTCGCCGTTGAACTCGCGTAACTGTGCGTCGAAGTCGACCCAGACTGCCCGCATGATGTCCTCGCATCGGGAGAGATCTGGTCGGTGAGTGCGTCGCGCCGGTCTGTGGGATCGGGGGTCCATCGGGTGTCGTGGGTCTTCGGTACGGTGATCGGCGTGAAGCTGGTCGTGCAGGTGAAGCTTCTGCCGACGCCGCGGCAGGCGTCGGCGTTGGAGTCCACCCTGCGTGCCTGCAACACGGCCGCCTGTGAGGTCGCCGCGACGGCCCGACAGATTGGCTGCTACCGCAACTATGACCTGCGCAAGTACACCTACCAGGGCGTCAAGGCCGACCATCGGCTCGGGGCGCAGGCCGCCCAGCACGTGATCAAGAAGGTGTGCGATGCGTACGCGACCCTCGCGGCGAACCTGCGGGTCGGCCGGTACGGCAAACCCGGAAGCACGCGCCGCCGTAGGGTCGAGGCCAACCCGATCAGCTTCCGGTGGGACGCCGCGCAGCCGTACGACGCCCGGATGCTGTCCTGGCAACACGACACCCGGACCGTGTCGATCTGGACGGTCGCCGGCAGGGTCAAGGCCGTCGCCTACACCGGCTCACCCGACCAGGTCAAAGCCGTGGCCACCCGGCCGGTCGGCGAGTGCGACCTGGTACACCGCGACGGCATGTGGTTCCTGTACGCCACCGTCGACGTGCCCGAACCCGAGGTGACCTGCCCGGACGGGTTTCTCGGCGTGGACATGGGCATCGTCAACATCGCCTACGACTCCGACGGCACCCGGTACGCCGGCACCCGGCTCAACGGCTACCGGCGCCGCCAGCAGCGACTGCGCCGTCGGCTGCAGGCCAAGGGCACCCAGTCGGCGAAACGGCTGCTGGCTCGACGGCGGCGTAAGGAAGCGCGGCACGCCGCGAACATCAACCATGTCATCGCCAAGACCATCGTGACCGAGGCTGCACGCACCGGCCGCGGAATCGCCGTCGAAGACCTGACGGGGATCCGTGACCGGGTCCGGCTCCGAAAGCCCCAACGGGTCACCCTCTCCTCATGGTCGTTCCACCAACTCGGCGCGTTCCTGACCTACAAGGCCCGCCGAGCCGGTGTACCGCTGGTCCAAGTCGACCCGCGGTACACCTCCCAAACCTGCAACCGGTGCGGACACCGTCACAAACGCAACCGTCCCGATCAGGAAACCTTCACCTGTCGGTCGTGCGGGGTCGTTGCCCACGCCGACCACAACGCAGCCCTCAACATCGCCCAACGCGGTATCGAGAGCTGGGGCGCAGTCAACCGCCCACACGTGGCCTAACTCGAAAATCGACCGTGACTTGACGTGCGGTAGCGTCCCGCGTCGCGAAGCGGCGCGGGATGGGTGTTGTTGGGTGGTGCGTTAGGCGGCGAGGTCGAGGGTGACGCGGTAGCCGAGGGCTT